>DATDKA010000140.1:0-17325 GCA_036520235.1 Gaiellaceae bacterium | reverse complement strand
GAATCCGCTGGTCAGCGTCGAGGTCCTCGACCGCGAGGATCCGTACCGCTGGATCTCCGTGACGGGGCGGGCGGAGATCTCGGAGGAGGGCGCGGAGGAGCACATCAACGAGCTCTCCCATCGCTACAACGACGGACGGGATTACAACTACGTGCCCGGTGAGACGCGTTTGATCGTGCGCATCAGGCCCGAGCGGGTCACGTCGCGCGGCCTTTAGTGCAGCTCCGCGAGGTCGGCCCGCGGGACGGGCTCCAGAACGAGCAGCAGGTGTTGCCGGTCGAGACGCGCCTCGAGCTGATCCGGCGCCTCGCCGCGACGGGTCTCGGCCGAATCGAGGCAGCGAGCTTCGTCAATCCAGAACGGGTGCCCCAGATGGCAGGCGCCGAGGAGGTCGCGGCCGGGCTCGACGGAGACGGCGTCCTCTACACCGGGCTCGCGCTCAACGAGCGCGGCTACGACCGCCTCCGAGAGACGGGCCTCGGCGAGGTCAGCTTCGCGCTCGCGGCGACCGAGACGTTCTCCCAGCGGAACGCCGGCGCGCGCGTCGACGACGCCCTCGCCGCCGGAGAGCGCATCGTTGCCCGCGCCCGGGAGGACGGGATCCGCTCCAGCGTGACGATCTCCGTCGCCTTTGGCTGCCCGTTCGAGGGCCCGGTCGACCCGGACCGCGTCGTGGCGCTGGCCGAGCGCGTGGCGGCGGTGGGGCCCGACGAGCTCGTCCTCGCGGACACGATCGGCGTCGCGACGCCGACGCAGGCACGCCGCCTGCTCGAGCGCGTCGCGCGCCTCGGGACGCCGCTCGGCGGCCACTTCCACAACACGAGGAACACGGGCTTCGCGAACGCCTATGCGGCCCTGGAGGCCGGCGTCTCGCTGCTCGACGCGTCCGTCGGCGGTCTCGGCGGTTGTCCGTTCGCGCCGAAGGCGACGGGAAACGTCGCGACCGAAGACCTGGTCTACCTGCTGGAGGGCGAGGGGATCGAGACAGGCGTCGACCTGGACGGTTTGATCGAGGTCTCGCAGTGGGTGGAGGAGCTGCTCGGTCGGCAGCTCGAGGGCTACGTCTATCGCGCCGGGCCGTTCAGAACGCGACCTTGACGAGCAGGATCGCCGCCACGACGAACAGGAGGAGCACGAACAGCGTCGCCAGCCCGAACACGGCCAGCTTCGAGCCGGCTTTTCCCACTTCCACCGGATCGTCGAACGACGCCAGGATCTGCTCGTGCACCCGGCGTTCGATCTCTGCGCCCAGGGCGTCGGCACCGGTCTTCGGCGCCGCTGTCTTCAGCGGCGGGAACTCCGCCCGCTGCTCGGGGAGGGCGAGCTGGAAGATCCGCTCGTGCTGGACATCCTTCAGGTCTGCCTGCCCGAGATCCCGGATCTCGGTGCCGTCCGGGATGTTGTTGCCGAGGAGCGCCCGCGTCGTCTCCGAGAGCAGAATCTGCCCGCCGTGTCCGGCCGAGCAGATGCGGGCGGCGCGCACCACGTCCATTCCGAGGTAGCCCTCGTCGCCGACCGTGGGCTCGCCGGTGTGCAGGCCCATCCGCACCCTGACCTCGACCCCGTCCGGCCACTCCGCCGCCGCCAGCCCCCGCTGCGCCGTCACGGCGCCGGCGACCGCGTCTTTCGCGCGCGGGAAGGAGAAGAAGAACGCGTCGCCCTGGGTGTCGATCTCCTGCCCGCCGGCGTCCGCCAGCTGCTCGCGGAGGATCCGCCGGTGCTCGCGGTGGACCTCCTCGTAGCGGTCGCCGAGCTGCTCGAGCAGCCGCGTGGAGCCCTCGATGTCCGAGAACAGGAAGGTGACCGTTCCGCCGGGGAGGGTGCTCACGGGCTCTAGCCTACGAAGCGATGAACCGGCTCGCCCGTGAGACCAGCCCGTACCTCCTCCAGCACGCCGACAACCCGGTGGACTGGTACCCGTGGGGCGAGGAGGCGTTCGAGCGGGCGCGAGCCGAGGACATGCCGATCTTGCTCTCCGTCGGCTACGCAGCCTGCCACTGGTGCCACGTGATGGAGCACGAGTCGTTCGAGGACGACGAGACGGCGCGCCTGATGAACGACCGCTTCGTCAACATCAAGGTCGATCGCGAGGAGCGACCCGACGTCGACGCGCTCTACATGGACGCCGTCGTCGCGCTGACCGGCCACGGCGGCTGGCCGATGACCGTCTTCCTCACGCCGGACGGCGCTCCCTTCTACGGCGGCACGTACTACCCGCCGGAGCCGCGGCACGGGATGCCGTCGTTCCGCGACGTCCTCCAGGCGATCGCCGGGCTGTACCGCGAGCAGCGCGCCGCCGTCACGGACACGGCCGGCCAGCTCACCGAGGCGTTGACGCAGGCGGGCAAGGCCTCGCCCTCGCGCGAGCCGCTCACCGAGGAGCTCCTCGGCGAGGCGGCCCGCGCCCTCCGTCGGCAGTTCGACCCGGAGTGGGGCGGCTTCGGCGGCGCCCCGAAGTTCCCGCCCGCCTCGACGCTCGAGTTCCTCCTGCGCATGCACCTCCGCGGCGACGAGCAGGCGCTGCCGATGGTGGTGAAGACGCTGGACGCCATGGCTGCGGGAGGCATGTACGACCTCGTCGGCGGCGGGTTCCACCGGTATTCGGTCGACCGGGCCTGGCTGATCCCGCACTTCGAGAAGATGCTCTACGACAACGCGCTCCTCGCCTCCGCGTACCTCCACGGCTGGGTCGTCACCGGCGACGAGGCCTATCGGCGGATCGTCGAGCAGACGCTCGACTACGTCCGCCGCGAGCTGGCGCTCCCGGAGGGCGGGTTTGCCTCGGCGCAGGATGCCGACACCGACGGCGTCGAGGGGCTGACGTTCACGTGGACGGCCGAGGAGGGCGTGCCGGCGGAGCTGCTGGAGCCTTTCGAGGACGGCCGGTCCGTTGTCCGCGGCGAGCTCGACGAGGAGCTCCGCCGCCGGCTCTTCGAGCTCCGCGAGCGGCGTCCGAAGCCGCTCCGCGACGACAAGGCGATCGCCTCCTGGAATGGGCTCCTGATGGCGGCCCTCGCCGAGGCCGGCCGCCGGCTGGAGCGACGCGACTACCTCGAGGCGGCCGAGCGACTCGCGGAGTTCCTGCTCGGGCCGCTCTCCGACGACGAGGGGCGCCTCCTCCGCACTTACCGCGAGGGCCAGGCGAAGAACACCGGATTCCTCGAGGACTACGCCGACGTCGCGAACGGGCTCTACGAGCTCCACGTCGCCACAGGCGAGCTGCGCTGGCTCGAGGAAGCGAACCGGCTCGCGCGGCTCGCCGTCGAGCTCTTCAACGACGACGAACGGGGCGGGTTCTTCCTAACGCCTTCGCACGGCGAGGAGCTGATCGCCCGCCAGAAGAGCTTCGACGACCACCCGACCCCGTCGGGGAACTCGATGCTCGCCTTCGTGCTGCTGAAGCTCGCGCGCATCTACGGCGACGACGACCTCGAGCGGCGCGCCATCGCCGTGTTCCGCCTCCTCCGGGACACGCTGCCCCGCGCGCCCCACGCCTTCGGTCACGCCCTGAGCGCGCTCGACCTGCACTTCTCGCCGCCGCGCGAGCTGGCGATCGTGGGGGCGCCGTCGAGCGACGTCGCGCGGGCCGCGCTGGAACCGTTCCAGCCGAACACGGTGGTCGCGGTCGGCCCGGGCGACGGCGTGCCGCTCCTGGAGGGGAAGGGGCTCGTGGACGGGAAACCCGCCGTCTACGTGTGTCAGAACTTCGCCTGCCAGGCGCCCGTCACGGACGCGGCCGCCGTCGCGCTCTGAACCTTTCCAAAGCGCTTACAAACAGCTAACCACGCCCTCCCGTCTCAGGTGTTGAATGGCGGGCATGAGGCCGGGGGCTTGGGGGGTCCTGGCGGCCGCTCTTGCGGCGCTATTGCTCTCGGCCCTGCTCGCTACTCAGGGGGGAAGCAGCGCAGCTGCTTCCCCCTCAGTACAAGGCAAGCCGAACATCCTCGTCCTGATGACGGACGACCAGACCGTGGAGTCGATGCGGGTGATGGCGAACGTCAGGACGCTGCTCGCGCGGCAGGGAGCGACGTTCACGAACAACTTCGTCTCCTACCCCCTCTGCTGCCCTTCCCGGTCGACGTTCCTGACCGGCCAGTACGCGCACAACCACACCGTGATGGGGAACACACCGCCGGCGGGGGGCTATGACAAGCTCGCGCCGACGCACTCGAACACGCTTCCTGCGTGGCTCCAGCGCGCCGGGTACACGACCGTCCACCTCGGCAAGTACCTGAACGGCTACGGCAGCGCCCGTCCGCTCGAGGTCCCGCCCGGCTGGAGCGAGTGGTACGGCTCGACCGACCCGTCGACCTACCGCTACTTCAACTACACGCTGAACGAGAACGGGAAGCTCGTCACTTACGGGACGGGCGCAGCCAATTACCAGACGGACGTCTACGGGCGGAAGGCGATCGACCTGATCAGGCGGCTGGCGCCCAGCCCGAAGCCGTTCTTCCTGTGGGTCGCGTTCCTCGCGCCGCACAGCGGCGGGCCGAGGGATCCGGACGACCCGGCGAACCAGGCGACGCCGTCACCGGCGCCGCGGCACCGCAACGCGCTCGCGACCGCGCCGCTCCCGGCGCCGCCCTCGTTGAACGAGGCCGATGTCTCGGACAAGCCGGCAGCGATTCGCAACCGGCGGCTGATCCCGGCTGCGCGGCTCAACGCGATCCACGAGAACTACCAGCAACGGCTGGAATCGCTGCTGGCCGTCGACGAGGCGATCCGCGACATCGTCAACACGCTTGCGGCGAGCGGTGAGCTGGGCCGCACGCTCATCGTGTTCACCTCCGACAACGGCTTCTTCCACGGCGAGCACCGCATCCCCGACGGGAAGGTGCTCGTGTACGAGCCCTCTGTCCGCGTGCCGCTGATCCTTCGCGGCCCCGGCATTCCGCGCGACGTCCAGCGAACGAACCCGTCGGTGAACGTCGATCTCGCCCGGACGATTCTCGACGCTGCGGGCGCCAAGCCCGGCCGACGGCCCGACGGCGTCTCGCTGCTCCCGTTCACGCGCGACGCGCGCAAGCGCTCGGGGCGGGACATCCTGCTCGAGACGCCGACCTACAGCGCGATCCACACGCCGCGCTACGTGTTCGTCCAGCACTCGACGGGCGAGCAGGAGCTCTACGACCTCGCCGCCGATCCTCACCAGCTCACGAGCCTCCACGCCGACGCCCGGTACAAGGCGCTGAAGGACGAGCTCGCCGCGCGCCTGACGCGGCTCAAGAGTTGCGTCGGCGATGCGTGTCGGCTCGGCCCGGCGGTCCGGCTCAACGTCCGGTATCGGCGCGGCCGGGCGGGCTGCGTGCGGTCTGGCCGTCTGCGGCTGCGGGTCTTGGGCGCCGAGATCCGGCGAGTCCGCTCCGTCGTCTTCTACCGCGGCGCGAGCGCCGTCAGGCGGGATCGCAGCGCGCCCTTCACCGCTGCCGTATGGCGCCGGCGGCTCGGCCGACGGCCCACGCTGCTCCGGGCACTCGTGGAGCTCGACGACGCCCGCGCCGTGACGCTCGACCGGACGCTCCGGCGCTGCCGCTGACTCAAGCCCGGCCCGGCTGCGGCCGATCAGACGGGGATGAGCGACGCACCCCCCGAAGGCCTCCACGACGCGATCGAAGCGAGCCAGGACGGCAACGAGCGGCTCGAGAACTCGGTGCTCGTGGGCTGGGTGGTGGTCGCCGAGTGGGCCGGGATCGACGGAACCCGGACGCTCACCCGCATGAGCGGCACGCCGGGCGGGACCGTTCCACCCGAATGGCAGGCCCGTGGCTACCTCCACGAGGCGCTGTTCGGCAAGTGGAACAGCGAGTCGTAGCCCCGGCGTAAGCTCCCAGCGTGGACCCCCGCGCCCTCGTCGATCGCTCGACGGACGAGCTCTGCGCGGAGGCGCGCGAGCTTCGGGGCGGCCCGGTCGTCACCTTCTCGCCGAAGGTCTTCATCCCGCTGACGAAGCTCTGCCGCGACGTCTGCCACTACTGCACGTTCGCGCGGCCGCCGCGCCGGGGCGAGCGCGCGTACATGTCCGAGGAGGAGGTGCTGGAGGTGGCCCGTTCCGGGGCGCGAGCCGGCTGCCGCGAGGCGCTCTTCACGCTCGGGGACAAGCCCGAGCTGCGCTACCGGGCGTCGCGCGACGAGCTCGCGGAGCTCGGGTGCGAGACCACGGTCGACTACCTCGTTCGCTGCGCGAGGCTCGTGCTGGAGGAGACCGGCCTCCTGCCGCACGTGAACCCGGGCGTCCTGACCCGGGGCGAGCTCGTCGCGCTTCGCGAGGTCAGCGTCTCGGCCGGGCTGATGCTGGAGACGACGTCAGCGCGGCTCTCGCGGCGAGGCGGCCCGCATTTCGGCTCGCCGGACAAGCTCCCGGCGGCGCGGCTCGAGACGATCCGGCTCGCAGGCGAGCTCGACATCCCGTTCACGACCGGGATCCTGATCGGGATCGGCGAGACGCGGGCCGAGCGGATCGACGCGCTGCTCGCGATCCGCGAGCTCGGCGAGCACGTCCAGGAGGTGATCGTCCAGAACTTCCGGGCGAAGCCCGGGACGAAGATGGCCGGCCACCCGGAGCCGTCGCTCGACGAGCTGCTCTGGACCGCCGCCGCAGCGCGGGTGATCCTCGGGCCGGACGCGCACATCCAGTGCCCGCCGAACCTGAGCGGCGACGACTTCGGCCGCCTGCTCGACGCGGGCATCGACGACTGGGGCGGCGTTTCGCCGGTGACGATCGATCACGTCAACCCCGAGGCGCCGTGGCCGGAGCTCGAGCGGCTTCGTGATGCGACAGAAGCCGCCGGGCTGACGCTGGCGCCACGGCTGGCGATCTACCCGGAGTACGTGGCCGACCTGGCCCGCTGGGTGGACGGTCGTGTTGCATCACACGTCCTTCACGCCTGCGACGCCGACGGCCTCGCCCGGGACGACTCGTGGGCGGCGGGCGAGCGCGTCGCGATTCCCTTCACCCCGCGCGACGCCCTGCCGGTCGATACACGGGGCCAGCTGGGCGAAGAGGAGATCGTGCGGCTGTTCGAGGCGCGCGGAGAGGAGCTGCACCGTGTCTTCGCCGCTGCGAACACACTCCGGCGGGAGGTGAACGGCGACACGGTCAGCTACGTCGTCACCAGGAACGTCAACTACACCAACGTCTGCTACTTCCGCTGCGGCTTCTGCGCCTTCTCGAAGGGGCGGCTGGCGGCCAACCTCCGTGGCCGGCCGTACCTCGTGCCGGTCGAGGAGATCGTGCGGCGCGGGCGCGAGGCGTGGGACCGGGGCGCGGTCGAGATCTGCCTCCAGGGCGGGATCCATCCCGGCTTCACCGGCCGCACGTACCTCGAGATCTGCCGCGCGCTGAAGGCCGAACTGCCCGACCTCCACATCCACGCCTTCTCGGCGCTCGAGGTCTGGCAAGGCGCCGCGACGCTGGGGCTCGGGCTCGAGGAATACCTCGGGGCGCTGCGCGACGCCGGACTGGCCTCGCTGCCCGGGACCGCGGCCGAGGTCCTCGACGACGAGGTCCGGCGGATCATCTGCCCCGACAAGGTGACGACGTCCCAGTGGCTTCGCGTGCACGACGTCGCCCACTCGGTGGGCCTCCGCTCGACGACGACGATCATGTTCGGGCACGTCGACGGGCCGCGGAACTGGGCGCGGCACCTGATCGCGCTCCGAGAGCAGCAGCGGCGGTCAGGCGGCTTCACGGAGTTCGTGCCGCTGCCGTTCGTCCACATGGAGGCGCCGATGTACCTCCGCGGGCAGGCGCGGCCGGGCCCGACGTTCCGGGAGGCGATGCTGATGCACGCCGTTGCGCGCCTGGCGCTCCATCCCGAGATCACGAACATCCAGGCGTCGTGGGTGAAGCTGGGAGTCGAGGGCGCCCAGGCGGTGCTGCGCGCCGGCGCGAACGATCTCGGCGGCACGCTGATGAACGAGTCGATCTCGCGGGCCGCCGGCGCCGACCACGGGCAGGAGTTCCCGCCGGAGGCGATGGAAGAGGCGATCCGCGCCATCGGCCGTACCCCGCGCCAGCGGGCGACGCTCTACGGCGACGCGCCGCCGGCCCGGGTCGCGGCGTCCTTCGGGGCGGCTCCGCTCTCGGAACCGCTGAACCCGCCGGCGAACGAGGCCGGCCTCAAGCCGCTGCCGGTGCTCGACCGGCCGGGGCTCGCAGCGTCGGCCTAGCCCACCTCCAGCCCGAGCAAATCGTCGAGCGTCTCCCGCCGGCGGATCAGTCGCGCGTTGCCGTCGCGGACGAGCACGGCGGCCGGGCGCGGCACGGCGTTGTAGTTCGAGCCCATGCCGAGCGTGTACGCGCCGGTCGCCGGCACCGCGAGCAGGTCGCCGCGGCGGGGCTCCGGGAGGGCGACACGGTCGATCAGCACGTCGCCCGACTCGCAGTGCTTGCCGCAGACGGCGAACGTCCCCACCGGCGCCTCGCCCGCTCGGTCCGCGAGCAGCGCCGTGTAGCGGGCGCCGTAGAGAAGCGGCCGCGGGTTGTCCGACATGCCGCCGTCGACCGCCACGTACGTCGTCGTCTCGCTCGCCCGCTTGACGACGCCGACGCGGTAGAGGGTGAGCCCGGCCGGACCGACGAGCGACCGTCCCGGCTCGAGCACGACGCGAGGCCGAGGGAGGTCGTGGAGCCGCCAGGCCCGCTCGAGCTCCGCGAGCAGGGCGCCGGCGAACTCGCGCGGCGACGGAGCAGCCTCGTCGGGGACGTATTGGATCCCAAGCCCGCCGCCGACGTCGACCACGGCGGGCGTCCAGCCGAGCTCCGCCCGGCACTCGGCAGCGAATGCCGCCAGCCAGTCGATCGTCATCCGCGCACCGCCCGTCTCGAGGAGCTGCGAGCCGATGTGGACGTGCAGCCCTGCGACCTCCGCGCCGAGCTCCTGCGCCCTATGCAGCAGCTGCCGCGCCTGCTCGGGCGGCAGGCCGAACTTCGACCCGTAGTGCCCGGTCTTGATGGCGTCGTGCGTCTCGGCGTCGATCCCCGGCGTCACGCGCACGAGGAGGCCGTCGACGCCCGCCTCGAGCGCACGCTCGAGCTCGTCGGCTGCGTCGAGGACGACGTACGCCGCTCCCGCCTCGGCCGCCGCGCGAAGCTCCTCGTCGCTCTTGTTGTTGCCGTGGACGACCAGCCGCTCGCCCGGGATCCCGGCCTCCCGCGCGAACATGAGCTCGCCCAGGGTCGAGACGTCGGCGCCCAGGCCCGCTTCCTCGAGGAGCCGGAGGAGCGGCACGCTCGGAAACGCCTTCACGCTGTAGAGCAGGAGCGCGTCCGGCGCGGCCTCGAGGTACGCGCGGGCCCGCGCCAGGATCGTCTCCTCGCAGTAGACGAGGAGCGGCGTGCCGAACTCCTCCGCCAGATCCTCGACCGACACGCCCCCGACCGAGACCACGCCGTCCTCGACGGAGGCCGTGTCGGGCAGGAGGTCGAGCGCGCTCAGTCCGGCCAGCCGAAGTCGTCCGGGATCCCGCGCCCGTCGCCGGGCCCGGTGTTCGGCGCGCCGATCTTGACGAAGATCGCGTCTTCATCGCCGACGACGCGGAGCGCACGGGGAGTCTCGGGCGGCACCCGGATCGCCGTCCACGGCTCCAGGTCGACCACCTCGCTGTCGCCGACGAGCGCCTGAGCCCGACCCGAGATCAGTAGGTAGATCTCCTCCTGCCGGTTGTGCGTATGCCCCTCGGCCGCGTACCCCTTGCTGTAGCGCGCGAAGCTCACGCCACAGTGCTCGCAGTTCAGGTCGTTCCGCAGGAAGCGGATCTCGAACTGCTCGGGATCGATGCCGAGGTTCTCGGCCTGGTCAGGGACGTCTGAGACCTTCACCACCGTGTACTCGGCCATCTGCGCTCCTTTCGCCGCTGGGTTTCGGGCGACGGTACTCCCTGGTATCCTCAGCCTCAATGAGGAACCTCCTCGTGTAGTCCAGGGAGCCAACGCGGCGGCGCCGCGAGGACTCCCCACGGCCTCTCAAGACGAGAGGCTTTTTTGTCTCCGGAGACGGTGATGGAGCGATACGACCCACAGCAAATCGAGCCCAAGTGGCAGCAGGTCTGGGAGGAGGCGAAGGCCTTCGAGACCCCGAATCCCCCCGCCGGCGAGGCGCCGGAGAACCACTGGTACCAGCTCGAGATGCTCCCGTACCCCTCGGGGACGCTCCACATGGGGCACGTCCTGAACTACACGATGGGCGATGTCGCCACGCACTTCCGCCGGCGGAATGGCTGGACCGTCCTCCGACCGATGGGGTTCGACTCCTTCGGGCTGCCCGCCGAGAACGCGGCGATCAAGGAGGGCGGGCACCCGCGCGAGATCACGGATCGCAACATCGCCGCGATCCGGGTCCAGATGCGCCGCCTCGGGTGGGCGATCGACTGGACGCGGGAGATCTCCGCGCACGAGATCGACTTCTACCGCTGGACGCAGTGGCTCTTCCTGCAGTTCTTCGAGCGCGGGCTGGCGTACCGCGCCGGCGCACCGGTCAACTGGTGCCCGAACGACCAGACGGTGGTCGCGAACGAGTACGTCGTCGACGGCAAATGCGATCGCTGCGGCACGCCGGTCGAGGCCCGGATCATGGATCAGTGGTTCTTCAAGATCACCGCCTACGCCGACGAGCTGCTCGAGTACGACCTGCCCGAGTGGGGCAAGTGGCCCGAGCGCACGAAGACGATCCAGCGGAACTGGATCGGCCGCTCCGAGGGCGCCGAGATTTTGTTCCGGATCGACGAGCTGGACGAGGACGTCCCGGTCTTCACGACCCGGCCTGACACGCTCTTCGGCGCCACGTTCTTCGTGCTGGCGCCCGAGCACCCGCTGGTGGCGCGGATCGCGCGGGACGACGTACAGGACTACGCGAAGCAGACGGCCGCTCGCCGCGGCGAGGACCGTGTCGCGGACGCGACCAAGACCGGCGTCTTCACCGGCCTCCAGGTCACGAACCCGGTCAACGGCGAGCAGCTCCCGGTCTGGGTGGCCGACTACGTCCTGATGGAATACGGGACCGGCGCGATCATGGCTGTCCCGGCGCACGACGAGCGCGACCGCGAGTTCGCCGAGACGTTCTCCCTGCCGATCCGCGAGGTGATCGACGAGGAGGAGGGTGCGCTCGTCAACTCCGGCGATTTCACGGGGATGCCGGTCGATGAGGGCAAGCGCAAGATCGTCGAATGGCTGCACGAGCAGGGGCGCGGAGCGCCGGCCGTGAGCTACCGGCTGCGCGACTGGAGCTTCTCGCGTCAGCGGTACTGGGGCTGCCCGATCCCGATCGTCCACTGCGAGGATCACGGCCTGGTGCCGGTGCCCGAGGAGGAGCTGCCGGTCGAGCTGCCGGAGGTGGAGGACTACCGCCCGAAGGGCGTCCCGCCGCTTGCGTCCAACGAGGAGTGGCTGAACGTGCCGTGCCCCGTGTGCGGCAAGCCGGCCAAGCGCGAGGCCGACACGATGGACACGTTCGTCGACTCGTCCTGGTACTTCCTGCGCTACGTCGACCCGCGGAACGATCAGGCGCCGTTCGACCGGCGCGTGGTCGATTACTGGTGCCCGATCTCGCAGTACATCGGCGGCATCGACCACGCGACGGGCCACCTGCTCTACTCCCGATTCTTCGTTCGTGTGATGCGCGAGCTGGGCCTGGTCGGCTTCGGCGAGCCGTTCGCGCGCCTGTTCCACCAGGGCTGGCTGCAGATGGGCGGGTCGAAGATGTCCAAGTCCCGCGGGAACGTCGAGGGTCCGGACGCGCTCGTCGAGGAGTACGGGGCCGACGCGGTCCGCACGTACATCCTCTTCATGGGACCCGCCGATCAGGACATGGAGTGGACCGACAGCGGGATCGAGGGTGTGGTGCGCTTCCTTCGCCGCCTCTGGCGGGTGGTGCTGGAGGTCGCGGAGCGCCCGGCCGCGGGCGGTACGCCCGAGACCGCTCTGGCGCGCAAGGCGCACGCGACGATCGCGAAGGCGACCGACGACATCGGCCGCCGCTTCCAGTTCCACACGCCGATCTCGGCTGTGATGGAGCTGACGAACGAGCTGATCCAGGCGCCGGAGGATCCCGCGGCCCGACTTGCGGCCGAGACCGCGGTCTCGGTGATCCAGCCCTACGCGCCGCACCTGGCCGAGGAGCTGTGGCAGCGCCTGGGCCACGAGCGGCTGTGGGAGGCGCCCTGGCCGCAGGCCGACCCGGCTCTTCTGGAGCGCGACACGTTCGAGCTGGTGATCCAGGTCGACGGGCGGGTGCGGGACCGCCTGGAAGTCCCGAGCGACCTGTCCGAGGAGGAGCTGGTCGCGCGCGCGACGGCCTCGGAGCGGGTTCAGTCCTTCCTGGACGGTGGCGAGATCCGGCAGACGATCGTCGTGCCGCGCAAGCTCGTGAACATCGTCACCAAGTAAGGGGGTATCTCCCCCTAAAGGGGTAGGACGCACCGGCCGATAACGGGTCCCGGTCCTACCACGGAGGCTTGGGATTGCGAATTCTGCTCGTGGACGACGACGCGCCGCTCCGGACGCTCCTCCGGACGACGTTCGAGGTCTTCGACGTCGACGTCGAGGAGGCGGCGAGCGCCGCCGAGGCGGAGCAGGCCGTCCGGACGTTCCAGCCGGACGTCGTCGTGCTGGACGTTCGCATGCCCCGGAAGACCGGCCTCGAGCTTTGTCGCGAGCTGCGCGCCGACCACGCGAACGACGGCCTCGGGATCGTGCTCCTCACGGGCTCCGAGGGGGGCACGCAGGCGGCGGCGGAGGAGGTCGGCGCCGACACGTTCCTGCGCAAGCCGTTCAGCCCGCTCGAGCTGCTAGCCGCCGTGGAGCGGCTTGCGGGGCAGAAGTACGGCGTGCCGTTCCGCGCGCGCCGGACGGACGATCCGGAGGAGCAGCTGCTCCTCTATGCGCAGGACCTCCGGCACATCCTCGAGATCGAAAAGGGCCAGCGGGCGCTGATCCAGAGCGCCTACCGCGAGACTGTGATGGCGCTCGCGAGCGCGCTCGAGTCGAAGGACACCGGGACGCGCGCGCACTCCCAGCGGGTGCAGCAGTACGCGATCGCGCTCGCATGCGAGGTCCAGCCGAGGCTGCTCGACGACCCGAGCACGGAGTACGGGTTCCTCCTGCACGACGTCGGCAAGATCGGGATCCCGGACCGGATCCTCCAGAAGCCGAAGCCGCTCTCGGCCGCGGAGGAGCGGCTGATGCGAACCCATACCGTCCTCGGCGAGCAGGTGCTGAGCGGTGTCGCCTTCCTGCACGGCGAGGGACTGCGGGTCGTGCGGTCACACCACGAGCGGTGGGACGGCGACGGTTACCCAGACGGGCTCGCGGCGACCTCGATCCCCCTCGCTGCCCGCGTCTTCGCCGTGGCCGACGCGCTCGACGCCATGACGAGCGACCGGCCCTATCGGCGCGCTCTGCCGTGGGCGCACGCAGAGCGCGAGCTCGTGGAGCAGAGCGGCAGACAGTTCGACCCGGACGTCGTGGCGGCCTTCCTCGAGGTCGACGAGCGGCTCCGCGCCGTCCACGACGAGCTCGGGACCGGCCTCTACGCCCGCTCGAGCAGCCGCAGGTCCGAGTAGCGCCGGTAGGCCCGCCGGCCGGCGTAGGCGGCGGCGAGCAGGACGAGGAACGGGCTTGCGACGATCAGCGCGTATGCGATCACCGCGAGCTCTCCGGTAAGAACCCCGGTCGCGTCGTTCACGGCCCGGTCGATTCGGCTGGGCGGCGCGGCCTGCTGCTGCGGCTCGTGTGTCGTGAGGTCGAGGGAGAGCGTTGCGTAGGCGGCGCGACGGTGCAGCTCGATCCGCTCGCGGCGGAGCGCCGCGCGGATGCGGGGGTCGCCCGCACGGCGGATCTGCCGGGTGAGCTCGTCCAGCCGCTGCTGGAGGTCCGTGATCTGCGTCTGCTGGGCCAGGATGCGTCCGAGCCCGGAGAAGCGGACGACGGCGGCCTGGACGCGCGAGACCGGAATCCTGACCTGGAGCGCGGCCGTTCCCTCGGCCGTCTCGCTGCCGAAATTCACAGTCTGGACGTAGCCGCCGAGACTCCGGGTGATACGCAGGGCGCGCTGCGTCGTGGCCGAGAGGTCGTCGGTGTCGTCGACGAGGAGGGTGATCGAGGTTCTCACGTCCTGCGCGCGCTTGCGCGCCGGCGCCGCGACGGCCGGGGCGAACGCGTCCGGGGCGACGGTCCGGACGGCGCTGCGCGGGATCGGGAGCCCTCCCGAGGGCGCCTTTGGGGCCAATTCGTTCGCGACGGCCTCGCGGCTCGGCTGGTGCTCGACGCCTGCCTTGACCCCGACGGCGACGGCGGCGACGAGCGACGCCGCCGCCGCGGCGGGGGCGGCCACCATCAGCACGCGGCGCAGGGGGAGGACACGGCGCGGCGTCGGCGGCTCGGAGGCGATCAGTGCGATCCGATGGCGGAGCGCGTCTGGCGCCGTCGGCGTCTCAGCTCGGAGTGCGTTGGAGAGATCAGGCGACAAGACGGGGCCTCACTTTCTCCTCGAGGCGCTCGAGCGCGCGGTTGAGTCGCGTCGTGCACGCCGAAGGCGAGATGTTGAGGATGCGCGCCGCGGTCTTCGCATCGAGCTCGAGCACGATTCGAAGCGCGATCACCTCGCGGTCGGCGCCGGAGAGGGTCCTGAGCGCCTGGCGGAGGACGGGACCGTACTCGTCGGGGAGCTCGTGCTCGGCGCCGCGGTCGGGCTCGGCGACCCGCTCCTCGCGGCGGCGACGCCGTGCCTCGGCACGGAAGTGGTCGAGCGCCGCGCCTCGCGCCAGCTGGCAGAGCCAGGTCTGGGCGCTCCCGCGCCGGGGGTCGAAGCTCGACCAGCGGCGGAGCGCGCGCTCGAACGTCTCGGAGGTGAGGTCATCGGCTGTCGACGGGTTTGCGGTCACGTAGAGCAGGTAGCGGTAGACGTCGTCGAGGTGCGCCTCGGCGATCGAACGGAATCCCTGGGCTGGAGCGTCGCTCACGCACTCGGTATACGCCGCCGGGGCCGCTCGTGTCACACCTGATTGGCACGAAGTCGGCACGAAGCCGGTTCCCACCCGTGACTCCTTCGTCGCGATCGTGGCTGCATGGACCTCTCGACCGTCACCCGCGGCCGCGCGATCGCGGGCGCGCTGCTCCTGATCGGTGCGCTCTTCCTGGGCGGGCGGTACCTCGCGGGTGCCGGGACGGCAAAGGAGACGCAGGTCACGGCCGAGAGCTCGGGCGCGCTCGAGGCAGCGCCGGCGCCGCGCCTGGTTGTTCACGTCGTGGGCGCGGTCCGGCGACCCGGGCTCTACCGACTCCGTGACGGCTCGCGGATCGCGGACGCCGTCCATCGCGCCGGCGGCGCGACGCGGCACGCCGACCTGAGCCTCGTCAATCTGGCGGCGCCCGTGTCCGACGGCACGCAGGTCGTCGTGCCGCGCCGCGCGCCGCCGGCTGCTCCCGGGGCTCCTCCGGCCGAGGGGCCGGCCGCGGCTGCCGGGCCCGTGCACCTGAACACGGCGACGGTGGAGCAGCTGGACGAGCTCCCGGGCGTCGGGCCTGTGACGGCCCAGAAGATCGTCGACTATCGCGAGCAGCACGGCGCGTTCAGCTCCGTCGACGACCTCGACGCGATCCCCGGCATCGGGCCGGCGCGCCTCGAGCAGCTTCGGGAGCTGGTCGCGCCGTGACTCGGTTGCTCGACCGCTACTCGCCGCATCTGCTGGCGGGCGCGCTGTGTCTCGGGCTCGCCAGCGCAAACTTCGTTCGGCTGGGCGCTTCTCTGGCGCTCGCTGCGGCGGTGGCCTGCGCGGCGGCGTCGCCCGCGCTCGAGGGGCGGCAGCGGGCTGGTGCCATGGCCCTCGCCCTGGCGGTCGGTGGAGCCTGGTGGGGCGCAGTCCGCCTCGACGCGATCGATCGGAGCGTGCTCGCGTCTCGGGTCGGCGAGGTCGGGCGGGCGCTGCTCGAGGTCACCGGGCCGACCCGTCGCACCCCGTTCCAGCTCCGCGTCCCGGCTCGTATCCACCGGTTCCGCGGAACCTCGCTGCGAGAGCCGGTGCTCCTCCAGTTGCCGCTGGGCCGCTCGCCGCCGCAGGGCGCCCTGATCGAGAGCGTCGTCGAGCTCAAGGCACCGCGTGGGCCCAGCGACGGCTTCGACGAGCGGACGTACCTCCGGCGGCGAGGCGTCCACGTCGTCGCCCGCGGCCGCGGCTGGCGCCAGGTCGGCCGCCGCCGCGGGATCGGCGGCTTGGCCGACCGGATCCACCGTGAGCTTGCGCGCTCGATTGCACCCGGACTCGCGGGAGAACGACGCGCGGTCCTGGACGGCCTCGTCCTCGGCGAGGACGAGGGGTTGAGCCAGGAGCTGCGCGACCGCTTCAGGTCGTCAGGGCTGTACCACCTGCTCGCGGTCAGCGGCGCGAACGTCGCGTTCGTCGCCGGCGGCGTCCTGCTGGTGGCGTGGCTCGCGGGGATCTCGCGGGTGGTGGCGGAGCTCGGCGCGCTCGCGGCGATCGGCGCCTACCTCCTGGCGGTGGGTTGGCAGCCGTCGGTCGTCCGAGCCGGCGTCGCCGGTGCGCTCGCTTCGCTGGCGTGGCTGGCTTCCCGCCCCCGCGACCGCTGGTATTTCCTGCTGCTCGGCGCCGCGCTCCTGCTCGCCTGGAGCCCGTACAGCCTCCTCGACCCAGGGTTCCAGCTCTCCTTCGCGGCCGTCGCGGCGATCTTCGTCGCCGTCCCCGCGGTTCAGCGCCTGCTCGAGGGCTATCCGGTGCCGGGCGGGCTGAGGGAGGTGATTGCTGTCTCGGGCGCTTGCGGTCTCGCCACGGCGCCGATCCTCCTCTTGCAGTTCGGCTCGGTGCCGACCTACTCGATTCTCAGCAACGCACTGGCGGCTCCGGCCGTCGCTCCTTCCTTCGGCCTCGCGCTGTTGACGGCGGTGCTGGCACACCTGCTCCCGCCGGCGGCGCTTGCCGCTGCCTGGCTCAACGGGTGGGTCGCCGCCTACATCGCGGGTTGCGCGAGGCTGATCGGCGGACTGCCGGGGGCGCAGGTGAGCTCGACGCTGGCGCTGGGCGCCGTGGCGGGCGCGGCGCTCGTCCTGTATGCGACGCGGCGGCTCCCGAGGTGGCGCCGTCCGGGTTTCCTCGTTCTCGCCGGTCTCTCCGCGCTCTTTCTCGTCGGGTGGCAGCTCCGCGCCACCCGTCCGCCGCCTCCGCCGACCGGACTGCGGCTGACCGTCCTCGACGTCGGTCAGGGCGACGGCATCCTCCTTCAGGTCCCCGAGGGTGCGGTCCTCGTCGACGAAGGCCCGCCCGAGGCGCACGTCGACCGGCAGCTCCGAGACCTGGGCGTCCGGCGGCTCGCGC
>DATDKA010000139.1:0-4159 GCA_036520235.1 Gaiellaceae bacterium | reverse complement strand
TCTGGCGCCGGTCGATCGGCGCGCCGTTCATGGGAGACACGTTCGTCTCCAACCCGCCGCCGTCGTCGGGAGGAGTGCTGCTCGCCTACGGGCTCCGCGTGCTCGACCGCGCCGGCCTGGGCGGCGATCCCGGGACGGCGGACGCGATCACGCGCCTCGTCGAGGTGATGCGCGAGCAGAACTCCGCGCGCGGCCCCAGTTTCACTCGAGAGCTCTTCCGCGGAGGCCTCGCCCGGCGGCTCTGCGAGGACGATCGGGCAGAGGCGGCGACCGCGCGAATCCTGACCGGGACAACCCACATCTCGGCCGTCGACGCAGCCGGCAACGCCGCGTCGCTGACGGCGTCCACCGGCTCGGGCTCGGGGGTGGTCGTGCCGGGAACGGGGATCCACCTGAACAACATGCTCGGCGAGCAGCACCTGAACCCGGTGGGCGGCCGCCGACGCCCGGGGACGCGCCTGACGAGCATGATGGCGCCGTCGCTCGTCCTCGAGGAGGGACGCCCCAGGCTCGTGGTGGGAAGCGCGGGGTCGGTGCGCCTTCAGGGTGCGATCCTGCAAATCGTCGTGAACGCTATAGGGCACCAGCTTTCTGTTGAAGATGCGATCAACGCGCCGCGCGTGCATCTCGACGACGGCCATGTCCACTGCGAGGGCGGCACTGACCGGTCGCAGGTCGAGGAGCTCGAGCGCCGGGGCTACGACGTCGTCCGCTGGCGGCGCCGGAACCTCTACTTCGGCGGGGCCGCTGCCGTGGAGGTTCGCGCCGACGGCACGCTGGCGGCGGCCGGTGACCCGCGCCGGGGCGGGCACGGGATCGTCGTCGATGGCTGAGCCCGGCGACTTCACGATCCGGCCAGCGCACCCGCGCGACGCCGCGGAGCTCGTCGCACTGGCCGAGGAGGTTGCGGCGGAGCCGGGCGGCTGGTTGATCTCGGACGGCGGCTGGCGGACGGTGCTGGACGAGCGGCGCTATCTCCGAGCGCTCCGCCGCTACCGCGACGCCGCCGTCTTCGTCGCCGAAGCCGAGGATGGCCTCGTCGGGCGACTCTCGCTCGGGCGCGACCCGCATCCCGCGAGCCGTCACGTCGCCGATCTCGGCCTGATGGTCGCGGCGAGCCACCGCAGGAGGGGCATCGGCCGTGCGCTCCTAGACAGGGCGATCGAGTGGGCGAGGGAGGTCGGCGTCCGGAAGCTCGAGCTCCATGTCTTCCCGCACAACGAGGCGGCGCTCGCGCTCTACGAGAGCGTCGGGTTCGAGCGCGAGGGGTATCGCCGGGCTCACTACCGCCGCGGCTCCGGCTTCGTCGATGCGATCCTGATGGCGTACGAGGTTCGCTGAACGGTCGGTTAGGCTCCGCCGCCGTGGGCCTGGCTGCGATCTCCGACAGCTTCTTCAAGCCGGCCGTCGCCGACATCGTCCCGTACGAGCCGGGGAAGCCGGTCGAAGAGGTCCAGCGCGAGCTCGGGCTCGAGCGCGTCGTCAAGCTGGCGTCGAACGAGGGGCCGTACGGGCCGTTTCCGGAAGCGCTCGAGGCGCTCGCGGAGGCTGCGCCCGGGCTGAACCGCTACCCGGACGGGGGCGGCTACCGGCTACGGCAGGCCCTGGCCGAGCGGCACGGCGTGCGCTTCGAGGAGGTCGCGCTCGGCGCAGGGGCCGACGGCGTCGTGGACGGCCTCGCGCAGACCTCGCTCGGCCCCGGCGACCAGGTCGTGCTCGGCTGGCCCAGCTTCCCGAGCTACGTGATCACCGCGCGGAAGCTCGGCGCCGAGCCGGTGCTCGTCCCCCTCCGCGACGGCCGGTACGACCTCGAAGCGCTGCTCGGCGCGATCACGGACCGCACCAAGCTCGTCTACGTCTGCCACCCGAACAACCCCACAGGGACGATGAACACGCGCGCCGAACTCGACGAGTTCTTCGAGCGCGTCCCGGACCACGTCGTGACGGTGCTCGACCAGGCGTACTTCGAGTACGTCGACGATCCCGAGTACCCCGACGGCGTCGAGGAGTACCTGAAGCGAGACCGCCGCGTGGTCGTGCTGAGGACCTTCTCGAAGATCTTCGGCCTCGCCGGCCTTCGAGTCGGCTACGGGCTCGCCGCGGAGGAGATCGTCACCGCCGTGGGCAAGGTGCGCCGAGCGTTCGACATCACGACGCCGGCGCAGGTCGCGGCGATCGCGAGCCTCGAGGCACCGGGGGCGTCGGCGGAGCTCCAGCGTCGGCGCCGCACCAACGCCGACGGACGGCCGGCGATCGAAGCCGCGCTCCGTGACCACGGCTTCGAGCCGGCCGGTGCTGCCGTCGCAAACTTCGTCTTCGCCGAGGTCGGCGAGGACTCGCGCCCGCTCTTCGAGCAGCTCCTGCGGGAGGGCGTGATCGTGCGGCCGACCGGGGGCTTCGGCGCTCCCGGCGGCATCCGCGTCACGGTCGGGACGGCCGAAGAGAACCTTTTCTTCGCCGAGGCGCTCGGCCGCGTGCTCGCTCAGACGCAGGCCTAACTCGCACGAGTGAACCTGGGAGACGCCGCGGGACGACGCTGTTAGCGTCCGGTCGAGGTCGACGAATCGTGATCAGCCGCCAACTCAGGCTTCTCAGAGACCCGCCGAGCTTCGGTCTGCTCGCGCTCGCGACGCTGGCCTCGGGCCTCGGAACGTGGATCGCGTTCGTCGCCCTGACGGTGGACGTCTTCGACCGGACCGGCTCTGCGACCTGGGTCAGCGCGCTGCTGATCGCGGACTTCCTCCCTGCGATCGTGATCGGGATCGCGGCGAGCTCGCTCGTCGACCGCATGTCACGCCGGGGCCTGATGATCGGCTCCGACATCGTCCGGTTCGGGGTCTTCGCCGCGCTGCCGTTCGTCGACAGCCCGGCGCTGATCGTCACCCTGGCCGGGATCGCCGGGTTCGCCACCGGCTTCTTCCGCCCCGCCGTCTATGCCGGCCTGCCGAACCTCGTCCGGGACGAGGATCTGGCGGGCGCGAACTCGATCCTGCAGACGCTCGAGAACGCCGCGTGGGCGATCGGGCCGATCATCGGCGGCATCCTCGTCGCCGCGACCGGGCCGCACGCCGCGTACTGGATCAACGCGGTCACGTTCCTCGTCTCCGCGCTGCTCCTCGCGGGGATCCCGTCGGGGCTCCTCCAGGCGGCGCAGGCGGAGGGACACGGCTACCGGCGCGACCTCGCCGAGGGGTTCGAGCTGATCCGGCGGTCGCGGGCGCTGCTGACGATCCTCGTCGCCTGGAACGTCGTGATGCTGGCGATCGCGGGGGCGAACGTCTCCGAGGTGGTGCTCGCGAAAGACGCGTTCGACGCCGGCGACTTCGGCTACGGCCTCCTCGTCGGTGCCACGGGGGTCGGCCTGGCGCTCGGCAGCCTCTTCGCGAGCTCGTTCCTCGAGAACCGCGCGCTCGCGACCGTCTACTCCGGTGCGATCGCAGTCGTCGCGGTGGGAATGACGGCCGCGGCCCTGTCGCCGGGCGTGTGGGTCGCGGCGGCCTGCATCGTCGTCGTCGGCGCCGGGAACGGCACCGCGGTCGTCTGCAACGCCCTGCTCGTCCAGCGCGGCGCGCCCGACGAGCTGCGCGGACGCGCCTTCACCGTGTTGATGAGCTCGAACTACGTCGTGCTCGGAATCGGCATGCTCGCTGCAGGTCCGCTGACGGACGCCCTGGGCGCACGGGCGGTGTGGGGAATCGCCGGCGCACTCTCCGCCGTCGCCGCCGTAATCGGCCTCGTGATGGCGCGCGGCGTCCAAACGCGGCAAGAGCCCGCGTTGCAGCCCTCGCCCTAGAGTTGGAACGTGGCCAAGCGGCGGGAGTGGACGCGGGAGACGCTGGGCGAGGGCGTCCGTTCGGGCGACCGGCGCGCGCTCGCGCGCGCGATCACCCTCGTCGAGAACTCGGACCCGCTCGCCTACGAGCTCGTGCATGACCTGTACCCGGAGACCGGCCGCGCGTATTCGATCGGGATCACGGGCCCGCCCGGCGTCGGGAAATCGAGCCTGATCAGCGCGCTCGTCCGCGAGCTCCGGGAAGAGGGCAGGACGATCGGCGTCATCTCCGTCGACCCCTCGAGCCCGTTCTCACAGGGGGCGCTCCTCGGCGACCGGATCCGGCTCGCCGACCACTTTCTCGACCCCGGCGTCTTCATCCGCTCG
>DATDKA010000138.1:0-4737 GCA_036520235.1 Gaiellaceae bacterium | reverse complement strand
CGACAGCTTCGACGGCCCGTACGCGCTCGTCGAGGTCGCCCCGCACCTTCCGCCGGACGTCGCACGGACGGGCCTCGAGAACGCGCTCGCGGGCGCGACCGCCAAGGGCAACGTCATCACCCAGGCGGCGGCTCGGGAAGCGCTCGAAGCTCTTCCATCACCATCGCGATGAACGCGTCGAGCTCCTCGAGGGAGCCCGTGTTCACGTACGAGTAGTCGGCTCGGTCGACCTTCTCGATATCCGGGATGAGGCGCTCCGTGCGTCCGGCGAGCGCCACCTTCGCGCGCGATTCACGGAGCTTCTCCGGCGCCGTGATCACCACGACCTTGTCGAAGCGAGTCTCGCCGCCGACCTCGTAGAGGAGCGGCACCTCGGTGACGGCGGCCGGCGGCGGCTCGGGCAGCTCGGCCAGCTGCTCACGCCAATGCAGGTATTCCGCCGAGACGCGCGGGTGGAGCAGACCCTCCAGCCAGGCAAGCGCTTCCCTGTCGTTGAAGACCTTCGCGCCGACGAAGCTCCGCTCGATGTCGCCGTGCTGGTCGACGATCTCCTCGCCGAGCCGCTCGACCATGGCGGCCTTCACCTCGGGGTCGTTCTGGATCAGATGGTGGACGATCTCGTCACTCGAGACGACGGCCGCGCCGTGGCGCGCGAACGCCTTCAGCGCCTCGCTCTTCCCCGCTCCGATGCCGCCGGTGATGGCGACGGAGACGGGTCTAGCTCTGCTGCTCGTCGTCGGTGTCGGCCGGAGCCTCGTCGGCGACCGGATCGCTCTCGGGCTCGGGCACCGCGGAAGCCTCGGGCTCGGGCACGGCGGAGGCCTCGGGGTCGAGCGGCGCCTCCTCGGGTGCCGCGGTCGGCTCCGGGGACGGCTCGGTGCCGGTGTGCTCCGACAGCTCCGACGGCCCTGAGCCGAAGACCTCGTCTGAGAGGCCCAGCTCGGAAGCCGGCGTCGGGCCCTCGCCCTCGACGCGCTTCAGGGACAGCGAGAGACGGCGGCGCTCCGGGTCGACCTCGATGATCTTCGCCTGGACGGAGTCGCCCTGGGCGACGACCTCGCGCGGGTTCTCGACGTGGTGCTGCGCGAGCTCGGAGATGTGCACGAGGCCCTCGACGCCCGGCATGATCTCGACGAAGGCGCCGAAGGTGACGACCTTCGTGACCTTGCCCTCGACGACGTCGCCCTCGTTGTACTGCTCGAGCACCTGCTGCCACGGGTCGCTCTGCGTTTGCTTCAGGCCGAGCGAGATCCGCTGGCGGTCGCGGTCGATGTCGAGCACCTTGACCTTGACGGTCTGGCCGATCTCCAGCACCTCCGACGGGTGGTTCACGTGGCTCCACGAGATCTCGGAGATGTGGATCAGGCCGTCCATCCCGTCGAGGTCGACGAAGGCGCCGAAGTCGACGATGTTCGAGATCTGGCCCTCGACGACGTCGCCCGGCTGAAGCCGGTCGAGGATCGCCTGGCGCATCTCCTTCCGCTCGTCCTCGAGGACGGCGCGGCGCGACAGCACGACGTTGTTCCGCGAGCGGTTGAGCTCGATCACCTTGCAGCGGAGCGTCTGCCCGAGGAACTCGTCCAGATCCTGCACGCGGCGGATGTCGACGAGCGACGCGGGCAGGAAGCCGCGGACGCCCAGGTCGAGGATCAGGCCGCCCTTGACGACCTCGATCACCCTCCCGTCGATCGGCTCGCCCGTCTCGGCCTTCTGCTCGATCGTCTTCCACGCGAGCTCGAAGCGGGCGCGCTTCTTCGAGAGGATCAGCCGGCCCTCTGCGTCCTCCTTCGTGAGGACGAGCGCGTCGATCTCCTCCCCCACGCCCACCTCGTCCTCGGGGTTGACCGAGCGGCGGATGGACAGCTCCGAGACCGGGATGACCCCTTCGGACTTGTAGCCGATGTCCACGAGCACCTCGTCCTTGTCCACGCGGACCACGGTGCCGTGCACGACCTCTCCCTCATTGATGGTCGGGAAGGTCGACTCGTAGTCGGGGATCAGCTCGCCCTCGGGGCCTGTCGTCCAGACCTCGGGGTCGTCCACCTGCGGTTTCTCCACGATGTCGTTCGCCAAGAGCGGCGCAGTATATCTGCGGTTTTCCGTTATCCCAAGGACGCCAAAAAGCGCTTCACTGCGGCCAGATACGGCGCTTGCGCGTCGATCATGCTCATGTGGCCGGCGCCCTCGAGCTCGACGAGCTCGCTGCCGGGGATTCCGCTGTGGATAACACCTGCGGCCCTCGGCGTCGTCGTCCGATCCTCGGCGCCGACGACGACCAGAGTCGGCTTCTCCACGTTGCCGAGCCCCGGCGTGTAGTCGAAGTCGCCGTAGCCCTCGTTGGCGAAGTGGCGCAGGACGTCGGCGACGTAGACGGTGTCCTCGGCGAAATCGGGCGGCGGCGGGCCGTGGAAGTGAAACGGCGTCTGGATCCGCATCAGCTCGGCGCAGTCCTCGGGGGTCTCGACGGTCTTCTCCCACTCCCACGAGTCGGCGATCGCCTTGCCCTCCTCCCCCATCGCCTCGAGCGAGGCCTCGACGTCGGCCATCAGCGCTGCACTGGAGTCGCCGCCGCCTGAGATCACGTAGCCCGCGGCAGTGCCGAGGTTGACCGCGTGCCACGTGGTGATGATCGCGCCGAAGGAGTGGCCGAGGAGCGCAAAGCGGTCGAGCTCGAGCGCCTCCGCCAGCAGATCGACGTCGCGGGCGAACACCTCGAGGCTGAGAGTCTCCGGCGCGACGCGCTCGCTGCGCCCCTGGCCGCGCTCGTCGACGTAGATCACCCGGGCGACCTCGCTCAGCGGGTCGAGCCAGGGCCGCAGGTGTGTGTGGTCGAGGCCGGGCCCGCCGTGGAGGACGATCAGCGGGATCCCGTCCCCACCGAGATCCTCGACGAAGAGCGAGTAGCCGTCCGGCAGCCTGACGTTCAGCTCTTCGCCTCCGCCCAGTCTTCCCCGAGCCCGACGTCCACCGCCAGTGGTGGGTCGAGGTCGTATGCGCCGCACATCTCCTGGCGCACCAGGTCTCGGATCGCCGACACCTCGTTGGCCGGCACCTCCAACAGGAGCTCGTCGTGCACCTGGAGGACGAGCCGCGCCGCTCTCCCCTCCGCGCGCAGGCGGTCGTGGATCGCCACCATCGCCTTCTTGATGATGTCGGCGTTCGAGCCCTGCATGACGAAGTTGACCGCTAAGCGCTCGCCGAGGGAGCGCGTCTGCCGGTTCGACGCCCGTAGCTCGGGTACCGGCCGGCGCCGACCCATCAGGCTCGTGGAGTAGCCGTCCTCCCGCGTCTGCTCGATCGTTCGCTGGATGAAGTCCTGCACGTGCGGGAAACGCGCCAGGTAGGCGTCGATCAGCGCCTGTGCCTCCTCGCGAGAGATCTCGAGGTTCTCGGAGAGCCCGAACGACGAGATCCCGTAGACGATCCCGAAGTTGATCATCTTCGCCGTGGAGCGATCGGCGGTCGTCAGGGCGGCCGGATCTTTGCCGAGCACCTCGGCCGCGGTCGCCGTGTGGATGTCCTCTCCGCG
This sequence comes from Gaiellaceae bacterium, assembly GCA_036520235.1. Taxonomy (GTDB): domain Bacteria; phylum Actinomycetota; class Thermoleophilia; order Gaiellales; family Gaiellaceae; genus JACDAN01. The sequence goes on along the minus strand of DATDKA010000138.1, from coordinate 1,208 downwards.
CGCGAACGCCTCGCGCAGCTTCGGCTCGCCGGAGACGTGCGCAAGGATCCGCAGCTCGATCTGCGAGTAGTCGGCGGAGAGCAGCTTGTGCCCGGCCTCGGCGACGAAGGCCGAGCGGATCTCCCGCCCGAGCTCGGTCCGGATCGGGATCGCCTGCAGGTTCGGGCTCGTCGTCGAGAGCCGCCCCGTGGAGGCGACGGCCTGGTTGATCGTCGTGTGCAGGCGGCCGTCCTCGCCGATCAGCGACGGCAGCGGGCCGAGGTAGGTGTTCAGGAGCTTCGAGTACTCGCGCCACTCCTCGATCACCCCGACGATCTCGTGCTCGTGGCGGATCTTCCGGAGGACGCGCGTATCGGTTGAGTAGCCGGTTTTGCCCTTCCGGTCGGGCGTCAGCCCAAGCTGCTCGAACAGGACCCGTCCCACCTGCTGCGTCGAGCCGAGCATGAACTCCTCGCCGGCCAGCTCGTGGGCGTGCGCCTGCAGTTCCTCGACCCGTTCGGCCAGGCGCGCGGTGATCTCGCCCATACGGTATGTGTCGATCTTGACGCCGGCTTCCTCCATCGCCGCCAGGACCGCCGTCAGCGGCAACTCGACGTCCCGATAGAGCGGCTCCTGCTCGCGCTCCCGGAGTCGCTGGAGCAGCGGATCCACGATCCGCAAGGTCGCGGCTGCGTGACGCACGAGCGCCCCCGTCTCCTCGTCGGCCGGCGGATCGGGAACGAGCTCCACCCCGTACTCGGCGGCGAGGTCGTCCAGCTCATACCCTGCCCGGGCGGGGTCGATCAGGTATGCCGCGATCAGCGTGTCGTCGGAGGCCTGCACGCGCTGCGCCTTCGCATCGTGCGCGACGAGGTCGCCCTCGAGCCGGGGCGGGCGCGCGGCCACGACCACCTCCTCTGGTGTCCCGATCGCGACGCGGTCGGCCTCCGCCGCGACGCCCACCCGGCCCTCGACCACGGGCAGGCCCTCGCGCCAAGGGACGGAGACGCCCTCGACGACCAGCTCGGCCGCAGGCACCGTCGCATCCAGCTCGTCGACCCGGTTCAGGAGGTTCCGGAACTCGAACGTCCGGAACATCTCCTTCAGCTTCGACCGGTCGGGCGGAGAGAGCACGAGCTCGGCGGGATCGCAGTCGAGCTTGAGGTCGCGCCGCATCGTCGCGAGCCGCTTCGAGACCTGCGCCTGCTCGGCGTGCTCGGCGATGTTCT
>DATDKA010000137.1:0-6969 GCA_036520235.1 Gaiellaceae bacterium | reverse complement strand
GCATAACCCAGATCGGACGATGACGCAAAGCGCCCAGGCGCGGTAGAAGAGCGCCATGGGCCGCATGCTCCTCGCCCGGATCCTCGTCGTTCTGGGCGCGATCCTCGCTGTTCTCAGCCTGATCGCGGGCTACGTCCGCTTCCAGGCGCTCGACACCCAGAATGTCGAGAACACCGCCGGCGAGCTGATCGCCGACCCGGAGATCCGGACCGTGGTCGCCGCGACGCTCGTCGACCAGCTGTACTCGAACGTCGACGTCGAGCAGGTCCTCAACGAGCGCTTGCCGGCGGATCAGAAGGGGCTCGCCGGGCCGATCGCCGGCGCGATCCGGCTCGCCGCGGATCCTGCGGCGCAGCGAATCCTGGCTCGGCCGGCCGTGCAGGAGCTCTGGGTGGGATCGGTCGGACGGTCGCACCAGGCGCTCCTGCGGGTGCTCGAGGACGAGACCGGGCCGGTCACGACCGAGGGCGGCGACATCGTGCTCGACCTTCGTCCGCTCGTGATCCAGCTCGGCGACCGCATCGCCATCGTCGGGAACGTCAGCCAGCGGCTCGGGCCTGACGCCGGACGGATCAAGATCATGGACGCAGACCAGCTCGAAACGGCCCAGGATCTGACGCAGCTCGCGAAGACGCTCGGGACGTGGCTCTGGATCGTGCCGATCGTGCTGTGGGCGGTCGCGCTCTGGCTGGCGGAAGGACGCCGCCGCGGGATCCTGCGGATGATCGGCATCTCGGCCATCCTCGTCGGCCTCGCCGTGCTCGTCGCCCGGCGCATCGCCGGCTCGGAGGTGGTCGACAGCCTCGCGAAGGCCGAGTCGGCCAGGGCGGCGGCGAGCGATGCGTGGGACATCCTCACCGACCAGCTCAAGGACGGCGGCATCACCCTCATCGGCCTCGGCGTGGTCCTCCTCGTCGCCGTCTGGATCAGCGGACCCTCTCGGTGGGCCACCGACTCGCGCCGCTGGATGGCTCCCTACATCGCTCGTGCGGAGATCGCCTTCGGCGCGGCGGCCGCGCTGCTCTTCCTGCTCGTCTGGTGGGGCCCGACGATCCAGACCCAGCGCTGGCAGCTCGTGCTCGCCGCTGCAGTCGTGCTCGCGCTCGGCGTCGAGGTCCTGCGGCGGCAGACCGCCGCGGAGTTCCCGGACTCGAAAACTCCGACGAAAGGAGCAGGTCCATGAGTGAACGTCGATCGCAGCCGGTCAGCGGCTGGGCCGTCGGCTTCACCGCCTTTGCCGGCGCGATCATGCTGATGGTCGGCATCTTCCAGGCCTTCGCCGGGCTGGGCGCGCTGTTCAACGACGACTGGCTCGTGCGGACCCGGAACTACACGTACGACATTGACATCACGGCGTGGGGCTGGATCCACTTGATCATCGGGCTGCTCGTCGCAGCGGCGGGATTCGCCGTGTTCTCCGGCGCCACCTGGGCCCGGGCGGTGGGCATCACGCTCGCCCTGTTGAGCGCGATCGCCAACTTCTTCTTCATCCCCGTGTATCCGGTCTGGGCGATCCTGATCATCGCCCTTGATGTCGTCGTGATCTGGGCCCTGGCCACCTACACGGAGGAGGCCGCCGCCTCCCGTCTCTGACCCGTCCTATGATCGCCGCCGTGCCGGGGTCGCGGCGACGACAACGAATGCCGACCGTGCTGCTTGAGCTCTCGGTTGCGAACGCCCTCGCGAGCCAGCTGTTCGTGCGGGAGCTCAACCGCGCCGGATACCCCTTCACGCACGTCGGGCTGCTGACGCTGATCGACCTCTACGGGCCCATCACGCCGGGCGACCTCGAGGACGAGACGGCGATCCCGAAGACCACGCTCCGCGGCCGGCTCCAGGGCCTCTACCAGCGGGGCTATCTCCGCCGGGTCCCGAACCCCGAGGACCGTCGGTCGCACTTCGTCGAGGTGACCGAGCAGGGCCGGAAGTTCCTCGAGGAGATGCAGCCGATCCTCCGTCGCACTGAGCGCGTGATCGAGGACGAGGTGGGGACGCCGCTGGAGGACTACCGCGGGCCGCTCGAGCGCCTCCGGCTCGCGGAGCGCAAGCTGCTCGAGCGCGATATTTAGCGCGCGTTAAGAAGGGCGGATCCGTCCTAGATTTAGGGCGGATTCGTCCCTTATTCTCGACCGGGTGCGAGTCATCTACTACGGCGTTCCCCCGCCCCCGCCGAAGCCGAAGCCGCTCGAGCAAGGAAAGACGCTGCTGCAGTCGGCCCTGCTCGCCCTCCGCGCGAGCTGAGTCGGCGCAGCCGCGTTTCCTACACTCGGCGGATCGAGCTCCCTCCGGAGGCCAGAAGGATCCTGGAGTCGGGCGCCCTGGCCCATCTGGTCACGCTGGCCTCCGACGGTTCCCCTCAGGTCAGCTGCGTTTGGGTCGGCCTCGAGGGCGACGACATCGTTTCCGGCCATCTCAACCCTGCGCAGCAGAAGCTGCGCAACGTCCGGCATGACCCGCGTGTGGCGGTCTCGCTCGAAGGCACCGAGCTTCAGCCGCCAGGCCTGAAGCAGTACCTCGTCGTCCACGGAACCGCGCGCCTCGAGGAGGGCGGCGCGGCGGACCTTCTGCAGCGGCTCGCGCACGTCTACCTCGGTCCTGACGTGAAGTTCCCGCCCATGGCCGACCCGCCGCCGGGTGTCGTGATGCGGATCACGCCGGAGCGCCTGGGTGGCGTCGGCCCTTGGGCCTAGAAAGCGGAGGGCGCCGTTTCCGGCGCCCTCCGTGGGGGTCTCAGCGCGCGTCGCCTACCGGGTGAGGCAGAGCGCCGCGTAGTCCCACGTGAAGACCGGGTGGTAGTGGTAGCAACCAGTCCGGGACGACACGTAGTGACGGTCGTTCGGGCTCGCGAACGTCGCCATCGGCGAGGCGTTGCGGGCCAGGTCGACGTCCAGCTGGCTGAAGGTGCGATACCGCTGAACGCCGACCATCTGCTTCGCCCGCGCGATCTTGCGGTTGTACGCGGACGAGTTGAAGTACGAGAAGTTGACGCCGTTGGCCGGCCGGATCGTCGTCCCGTCGACGAGGAAGATGAAGTCGTACGGGTCGAAGTAGTCCATGTGCCAGCCCTCGAGCCCCATGTCGAAGGGCTCGCCGCGCCGACCCTCGAGCTCGAACTGCGTCGCCCTCGGGAACAGCTTGATGTCCATGTTGATCCCGATGTTCCGCAGGTTCGCCTGGACGATCTGGCACTGCTGCGGAGCAGGAGCACGGTTCGAGCAGTACATGACGCCGCTGCCACTGCGCGTGGCGCCGCGGGCGAGCGACCGAGCCCGGTTCAGGTTCGGATGCCGCGGGTAGAGCGCGACGTTCTTGAAGCCGCGCATCGTCGGCGGCATGTACTGGTCGTTCACGACACCGCCGTACGCACCACGCTGGACGAGGATCGCCTGGCGGTCGATCGCGTACTGGACGGCCTTCTTCAGCTTCAGGTTGCCGAGGCTGCCGCCGCCGAAGAGCGGACGGTCGTGGTTCATCGACAGGTACTGGATCGTCGGTGCGGGGTTCGCGAAGTAGCGGCCCGGTGAGGCCTTCTTCACGCCGTAGCGCCGACCCAGCTCGGCGTGTGCCGACGGCGGGATGTCGCCCGTGTCGGTGACACCGCGGTCGATGTTCAGCTTGATCGTCTCGAGCGGGAGACCCACGTCGACCACGATCGAGTTGACGTTGTGCGGCCGCGGGCCCTTGTAGAACCGGTTCCGGGCAACGACGACCTGGCGGTTCCGATCCCACTTCTGGATGTAGTAGGGGCCGGCCGTGTGGACCGGGGCGTTGACCCCGTCCGGCTCGATCGGCAGGTTCGTCGGAATCGCCTGGAAGAACGGCATCGCGAGCCGGGCCAGGAGGTCCGGAGCGCGGCGCGTCATCTTGATCTGCAGCGTGTACTTGCCGATCGCCTTCAGGCCCGTCGCGCGCGTCGCGCGGCCTGCGATGACCGCCTCGGCGCCGGCGATGTCCTCGACGAACGGTTGCGCCGGCGAGCTCATCCGCCGGGCGAGGTCACGGTTGATCGAGTACACGAAGTTCGCCGCTGTCACCGGCTGCCCGTTCGAGAGCCGGAACGAGTTCTTCAGCTGGAACGTGTAGGTGAGCCCGTTCTTGGAAATGCGCGGGAAGCCCTTGGCGACTTCCGGCACCAGCCGGGATCCCTTGGGGGCCGCGGCGTCGGGGTAGTTCAGGAGCATCGCCCCCGTCGCGTACATGATCGCCCAGGAGGGCGTGTAGTACGCGAGCGCCGGGTCGACGTAGTCGATGTCGACCGAGAGGCTGTGCTTGAACGTCCCACCGACCCTGGCCTGGCCGCTCGACGACGCCTGCGGGGCGGCGCTACCTGACGGGCCCGCGACCGCGGACGCAGCGAGCAGCCCGGCGCCCACGAGGAGCATCGCGAGCGAGACCATGAGCCGTCTGTGCATGAGACTCCTTTCATTGGGAGCCGGCGCAACCGCCTGCGCCGGCTCGGGAACGCGGGATGCGTCCTTCAGCCCCTCAAACGGCTCGAAATAGAGGATGTTAGATCTCGTTCAGGAGCACGAATGGCCCGTTCAGAGGACGTAATCGCGCCGCAACAATCTTTTCGCCCGCTTGTGGCGTCTCCGACAAGTGGATGGGCCGATCGACCCCCGCGAGCCCAGGGCGCGACGCGCCCAGCGCGAGCCTGTACCAGGAGCCGTCGTGCAGCCGCTGAGACGGTGGCCCGGGATCGAGCTCCGCCACCTCGAGGCGCTCTCGGTCGTCGCCGACGAGGGAAGCTTCCGGCGGGCCGCCCGCCGCCTCGGCTACACGCAGTCGGCGATCAGCCAGCAGATCGCGGCGCTCGAGCGCGCGATCGGGCACGCGGTCCTCGAGCGGCCCTCGCGCGGGCGGCCCCTCGCGCTCACTGACGTCGGCACCCGGCTCCGGCGCCTGTACGAGACCGTCGAGCAGGCGATGGCGGCGGCGCGCGCGGACGTGGCCGCGGTGGCGGCAGGCGCCACGAACGTCGTCCGGATCGGCACCGCGTTCGCGCTCCCACACCTGGCCGATGCCGTCGTCGCCGCGCGGACGCGGAACCCACGCGTGCTCGTCGAGGTCGTTCGGGGCGTGGAGGACGAGCGGCTGCTCCGGCTGGTCGAGAGCGGATCGCTCGACTTCGCGGTCGTGCGGGGCGCAGCGGCGGGTGATGCTCTCACCCTCGGCGAAGTCGCCTCCTGTGCCTACGTCCTCGCGATCCCGTCGTCCGTGCCGCTGGCGCGGACGAAGACTCGCCTTGGCCTGTGCGAGGTCGCGGAGTACGCGCGGATCGCCACCGCGGACGGCACCGCGTACGCCGACGACTCGCAGGCAGCGATCGTCGCCGCCGACGCGGAGATGGCGCTCGAGCTCGTCGCCGCCGGCGCAGGGATCGCGGTGGTGCCGGGGATCCTCGCGGCGAGCGCGCCCGCCACGGTGGCCGTGCGGCCGCTGCGGGACATCCTGCCGCCGTTCCAGATCGCGATTGCCGCGAGCAGCGAGCTCTCGGCCTCCGGCCACCAGATCGCGGATCTCGTCAGGCTCGCGATCGAGGGCTGGCCGGGAGCCGGCGAGGCCGGGAAGAACGCCACCACCCGCGCCTGACGGGACCAGACCCTCGCGGACATGACGAGTGTCTGACACCGGCGCGGGCCGTTTGGGCCGCGTGTGAGGCGGAAACGATCGAGTCGTGGCCGAACCGAAGCGATCCGACGACGCACCGCTCGAACGTGAGGCGCGCGAGGCGGCGCGCGGCGAGAGCAACAAGACGCCGGCGCTCGTCCTCGGCGGCGTCGGCGGCCTGATCGCGATCGTCGTCGTCGTGGTCGCGGCGCTCGCGTTCCTGCTCTACTGGCTCCTCTGACCACCGGCGGCGCCTGAACCCCGAGGCGGGTTCCCCCCGTTCGGAGGATCGCGCCGGCGAGGCTGCGAACCGACGAGAGAAGCGGCGTTGAGGTCTGCGGCCCCTCACCACGGCGCCTACGGGCGGCCCCGGCTCCTCCGGCGAACCGCGCCCTTCCTGGGCGCGATGCTGCTCGCGCTGGTCCTCCTGCCGCTGCCCGAGCCGGTCGACCGGCCGCTGATGGCGCTGTTTGCGATCGCACTCTCGGCGGTGATCGTGCTCTCCGTTCGCTTCGTTCCCTGGCGACGGCTGCCGGCGTACGCCGAAGCGGTCCCGCCGCTCGCCTATTTCCTCGTGATAGCGCTCCTGCGCGAGAGTCACCCGGGAGCGACGTCCGGGTACTCGGCGCTCGCCATGCTGCCCGTCTTCTGGCTCGCCCTCTACGGCACCCGCGGCCAGCTCGCGATCGGGATCGCCGGCCTCGCCTCGGTCTTCCTCGCGCCGATGTTCCTCGACGCGAGCGAGTATCCCGCCAGCGAGTGGCGCCCGGCGCTGCTCTGGATCTGCGCCGCGCCGATCGTCGGCTTCACGGTGCAGGCGCTCGTGACCAAGCTGCGAGAGCGTGTCGAGGACGCCGCGCGCAGCACCGAGGAGACGCGCCGGCTGCTCGCGTACATGGCCTCGGTGACGGCGGTGACGCGGAAGCTCGCCGGATCTTCGGACGCGGACGCCGTGCGGGAAGAGATCTGTTCAGCAGCGCGCGCGATCACCGGCGGGGACTTCGCGTTCCTGATCGAGCCCGACGTGAACGGGTCGCTCGAGCTCGTCACGTGGGTCGGGACGCGGCGGCCGTACCTACCCGAGGACGGCGTGGCGGCAGAGCAGGCATACGTGACGAGGACGGGCCGCTTCCTCGAGCGGCGCGGGCTTCACTTCGAGCCGGTGCTGCGCGACGACGTGGCCGCAGGCGTCCTCGCTGTCGGCTGGGAGGAGCCTGCGGACCGCCTCGGCGAGGCGGCACAGTCCGGCCTGCGGATGCTGGCGGCTGAGGCCGCGATCGCGATCGACCGCGCAGAGCTCCTCGGCCGGCTCGAGGAGAGCGCGCGGACGGACGACGTGCTCGGTCTCCCGAACCGCCG
>DATDKA010000136.1:0-10658 GCA_036520235.1 Gaiellaceae bacterium | reverse complement strand
CCTAGCGCCGCCTCCTGGCCGCTCAGCTCGTGGATCAGCCGGCGGAGCCGGTGGGCGAGCGGAACGCCACGCGTGTGGATCCCGACGAGGGCGACGCGCTCGAGCTCAGGGTTGCCCTCGATGATCTCGTGCGCAATCCGCGTGAGGCTCTTCGCGATCGCCGCCTCGCCCAGGAGCGTCTTCGTGCTCGTTTGTGCAGGCAGCGGCAACCGCTCTCCTTTCCGGCCTCACGGGACCGAGTTAAAGGACGTGGAGCGAGCGGGACTCTAGCGGGCCGGTCGGATGTCGTCGCGCCTGGTCGGCGGCTAGGCGTCCGAGACGATCTCGTCCGGGTCGGTCATCGACTCGATCGCATGCATCGCGGCGTCGAGTGACGTCTCGGGCACGAGGACCTTCTGGGGCAGGTCAGTCGTCCCCTGGGGGTCGTGCTCGACCGCGGGCTCGAGCTGCGAGTCGATCCCCGCCGCTTGGAGGATCGCCTCGAGCTCCTCCGCTTCGGTGACGTCGCCGGCAACGGCGACCTGAACCATGTGCGTCATCGCAGTCTCACCTCGACTCCCATCCCTTCAGGGTGGCTTGGCTCCGCCTTTGATGAGCTCCGGCGCTCCGCGCTCGCGGAACGGGATCTCGATGATATCGAGGTCGCGGGGCACAACCGTGTCGGGGAAGACCTCCTGGGCCTCGCGCTCGATCTCGCCGCCGAAGTAACGGTTCGATAGATGCGTGAGCGCCAGCAGCCCGACCTCAGCCGAGCGGGCGACCTCGGCGGCCTCGGCGGCCGTCGAGTGGAGCGTCTCGCGCGCGCGGTCCCGCTCCTCCGCCGCGAAGGTCGCCTCGTGGATCAGGACGTCTGCGCCGCGCGCCGCGTCGATGACGGTTTGCGCCGGCGCCGTGTCCGTCGAGATCACAAGCTTGCGCCCGGTCCTGGCCTGACCAAGCACGAGCTCGGGCCTCACGACCCGTCCGTCGTCGAGGGTGACCGGCTCGCCGCGCTGCAGGGCGCCACGCTGCGGGCCTTCCGGCACGCCCAGCTTGTTCGCGGCTTTGACGTCGAACCGACCGGGCCGAGCCGCCTCGACGATCGCGTAGCCGACCGCCGAGACCCCGTGGTTGACCGGGAAGGTCTGGAGCTTGTACTCGGCGCGCTGGAGCGACTCGCCGGGAGCCAGCTCCACGAGCTCGTAGGGGTACGTGAGCTTCCCGAAGATCCGGCGGAGCGCACCGAAGAGGTCCTTCAGGCCCGGCGGGCCGTAGATCGTGATCGGCACCTCCCGGCCGCGCAGCGCGAAGGTCTTCAGCATCCCGGGCAGGCCGAGATAGTGGTCGGCGTGATAGTGGGTCAGGAAGATCTCGCGGAGCTCGATCAGGCCGACGTTCGAACGCAGGAGCTGGCGCTGCGTCCCCTCCGCACAGTCGAAGAGCAGCCGCTCGCCGCCCCGGCGGACGAGGATTGCAGTCGGCGCCCGCTGGGCGGTTGGCATCGAACCGGACGTGCCGAGGAAAGCGAGGTCGAGGTCCACGGCGGGAGTCTAGGCTCCCTCGAAAATAGGACACCTAGCCGCGGAAACCGCACAGATAGTGAGATCCGCGGCCCGCGGCACGTCCTGGCCTCGCCCAGCGTCGGCGCCGTCCTGAGCGGCGTCGACAGCGCGGACGACCGTCCGCTCCAGGCAGCGGGCTCGTGTCTCACAACGGCTACGGCAGACGCAACACCTGACCCGGCGTCAGCGTGCCGCCGCCCAGGTGGTTCTCGCGCTGCAGCTGCCAGACCGCCTGCCGCGGATCGCCGTTGTAATGCGCGGCCGCGATCGACCAGAGCGTGTCGCCCGGCCGCACGCGATACGCCTCTTCGGTGCCCGCCCCTTCCGAGCCGTGGGCCAGGACGCTCCAGGCGAGGACGGTGACGAGGAACGTGACGAGCAGGATCCGAGCGAACATGTGTTCGTGATGCTACCGAACATCTGTTCGATCGTCAAACCCGCCCGGGCCACTCCACGGTCGGATGCTTCGCCTGCTTCACGCAGTCCACGTGGCATGCCCAGGCAGTCGCGGGCGCCTCTGGCATGACGACCGTCAGGAAGGCCCCCGACTTCTCCTTGCCGGGCGGCGGCGCAGGTTGGCCGCAGAACAGACACTGCTCGGATCCGTCGAGAGCTCGCCCTTGGTCCCAGAACTTCCACATGCGACTGATCCTAGAGCGGGACGAACTCCGGTCGGATCTCCCCGGCCTCGACCTCGAGCATCAGCATCGAGTGCGCGGGCGCGGAGCGCCGCTCGGTCGGGCTCCCCGGGTTCAGGACCCACACCTCCCCCACGCGTGTCACTTCCGGGACGTGCGTATGCCCGTAAATGACCGCGTTACACCCCGGAAAGCTCTCGGCCAGCCGTTCCGCCCGCCCGGTCGCCGGCCCCCCGATGTGCACCATCCCGATCCGCGCGCCGCCGACCTCTACGACCCGCCGCTCCGGAAGGATCGCCAGCAGCTCGGCATGGTCCATGTTCCCGGCCACTGCCTCGACCGGCGCCAGCGAGCGCAGCTGCTCCAGGACCGGCGCGCCAACGATGTCGCCGCCATGGAGCGTCAGCTCCGCCTCCTCGAGCCGCTTGACGCACTCCTTGGGCAGCCGCCGCGTTCCCCGCGGCATGTGGGTGTCCGCGATGACCGCGACGAGGGTCAGGCCAGCACGCTCTCCGGGAAGGCGCCGTCGCGGTAGACGAGCTCGCCGTCGGCGTACACCTGGCCGCCCTGCCGAAGGTCGCAGACCATGTCCCAGTGGAGCGCAGACTGGTTCTCGCCGCCGGTGCCCGGGATCGACCGCCCGAGGGCGAGGTGCACCGTTCCGCCGATTTTTTCGTCGAGCAGGAGGCTCCCTGTGTACTCCGTCACCGCGCGGTTGAGGCCGAACGCGAACTCGCCGGCGCGCCGGGCGCCGTCGTCCATCCCGACCATCTCGCGGAGGAAGTCCTCGCCCGTGCTCGCGGTCGACTCCACGACCTCGCCGCCCTCGAACCGCAGGCGGACGTCCTCGGCGACGCGGCCGCGGATCGTCGCCGGGAAGGTAAAGCGGATCGTCCCCTCGACGCTGTCCTCGACTGGCCCGGTAAAGACCTCGCCGTCGGGCAGGTTCGAGTGGCCGTCGGCGCGGATCCACGTCCTCCCGCCCACCCCGAAAGTCAGGTCGGTGTCCTCGCCGACCACGCGCAGCTCCGACACGGTCTCCAGGAACGAGCCGACCCGTTCGAGTTCCTCGCCGAACTGGCGCCAGGCGGCGATCGGGTCGTCGGAGTCGAGGAACGCGGCGCCGTGGACGAGCGTCTCGAACTCCTCGAGCGACATGCCCGCGTCCTGAGCCGACGCGTTGGTCGGGTAGCCCCAGAGGACCCAGCGGAACTCACCCCGATTCGACCGCTCCAGGTACATCGCCTGGTACGGCTCGCGGCCCTTGGCGCGAACGGTCATCTTCGCCGGGTCGACGCCGCTCAAATGCTTCGTGTTCTCGGGCCCGTCCAGCACGATCATCACATCGCCGTGCTCGAGCGTCCACGCGAGGTCCGGCGGCACCCAGGCGATCTGGTCGTCGTCGCCCTCTATGAGGAGGTCTTCGATCGTCTCGTCGACGGTCAGCTCCGCAGATGGGAACCCTCCGGCGCGAAGCACCGACCGGTAGACCTCGCGCACGAGCGGCGTGGTCGGCCGCCCGCCGTAGATCCGCACGATGTCGCCCGGGCGCACGGCTGTCGAGTAGCCGACGAGGACGTCGGCGAGCCTGGCCAACCGCTCAGACACGCTCCACCGCCGGCTCGGTGACGAAGCGGCCCGCCTTCCAGACGAGCTCGCCGTCGGCGTAGACCTCCCCCTCCTGCCGCAGATCGCAGATCAGATCCCAATGCAGGTCTGACTTGTTCTGCGTGCCTGCCTCGTCGAAGCCGCCGCCGAGGGCGACGTGCATCGTCCCGCCGATCTTCTCGTCGAAGAGGATGTCGCGGGTGAAGCGGTCGATCTCGTAGTTGAGCCCGAACGCGACCTCACCGAGCACTGCTGCCCCGGAATCCGTGCCGATCAGCGACCGCAGGTAGTCCTCCCCGGAGGTCGCCTCGGCGTGAACGACGCGCCCGTCCTCGAACCGCAGCCGCACGTTCTCGACCTCCTGGCCCTGGAAGATCGACGGGAAGGCGAAGTAGATCTCACCCTGGGTCGCCGTCTCGAGCGGGCTGGTGAAGATCTCGCCGTCCGGCATGTTCTGCTTGCCCTCGGACGGGATCCACGGGCGTCCCTCGACGCCCACTCGTAGGTCGGTGTCGGGCCCGACGACTCGGAGCTCGCGGACGCTGTCGAGCTCGCGCGCCCGGGCGGTCAGCGTCTCGGCGACCGACTCCCAGTGCGCGATCGGGTCGTCCTCCTCGCGCACGTGGCAGGCGCCGTAGACGAAGTCCTCGTACTGCGTGAGCGACATCTCGGCGTCCTGCGCGTGCGCCTGGGTCGGGAAGAGCGTGCCGCACCAGGCGAGCTCGCCCGCGCTAATTCGCTCCCAGCGGCGATTCACCATCCGGTAGTGCGCCGCGAGGTGCGTCTTGCGACGCGCCGGGTCGGCGCGCGTCAGCGCGCGCGTGTTCGACGACGACCACAGCGTCGCCCATGCGTCCAGCTGCTCGGTCTGGACGACCTGCCCGGGCGAGATGTGCCCGAGCTGCTCCTCCGTCCCCTCCTCGAGCAGGATCTCGTCAAGCCCTGCGGGCCGGATCTGTGTGTAGGCGAGCGCGCCACGCCGCAGCGCCGCGCGGTAAATCGCGGAGATGAGCGGGAGCGCGGACTCCTCGCCGTCGACGCGAAAGACCTGGCCATCGCGCAGCCCCAGCGAGTAGCCGGCGATGAGCTCGGCGAACTTCTCGACCCGTAGGTCGCGCACTAGTGCCTCGTCCAGTAATGCCGCCGGAGTTCTGGGTCGCGAGCACCAAGCCAGAGTTCGTTCTCCGACGAGCCAAGGTCAGAAGACCTTGGTGAGGAGGAGGGCGGGCTCTGGCGCCGCGTGATCGCGGGCCGGAAACCGGCATGTATTGCTGGACGGGGCACTACTGCACTACTTGTTCTTGCCGCCGACGCGGAAGGGCTTGCTGACGAGCACCGACTGGCGCGACGGATTCATCTCAGCGTTCAGCCGGATCGCGAACACATACGACCCGGGCGCCACCCGCTTCCGTGGGAAGCGGATGAACGTGCCGGCATGGGCCCGCGACTTCCCGCGCGCGCTAAACACGGCCCTCGGCAACCGCTTGCGCCCGACGGCCGAGCTGAGCTTCTTACGAAGCGTTCCTGAGAGACCGCGACCGGGCAGGCGGTACATCGCAGCGCGGTAGAGGCTCGCCTCCTCGGAGGCGGCCACGAACGACCACGTCGTGTCGCCGGCGGAGCGGCGCCGCTCGCCGAAGCGCGCGGTGGCGCCGACGACCTTCGTCGTGTGCCTCCACGTCGTCGGACGGCGCTTGCACTTCGCGAGGCCGCGAGAGAGAGCCGACTGCACGGCGCCGAAGGACGGTCGTCTCGTCCGGTCGGCGCGGATCAGGCCCGCTTGCCAGCGGTCGAGGTCGGGCTCGTCCACGAGGCCGTAATAGAGCATCGACCGGATCGAGGAATCACAGGCGTAGTAGGGGATCAGGGCGGCGTAGATGTCCGCTTGCGTGCGCTCGTCCGACAGGCGCGCGACGGACTCCCGGCCGTAGTACGCGTCCTTCGAGCTGTCGAGGATGGCGACCTGCCAGCCGACCTCGTTCAGCCTGATCCGCAGCGGAGGGAGCGCGGCAAGTGAGACTGGCTTGCCGGCCTCGCGGAAGGTCGGCTGCGCCGTCCCGTGGAACGCGTCCCAGACGGCCTGCTTGATCCGCCCGAGGTTCGACGTGCCGGCGTTGGGCCAGCGGTAGCCCACGCGGTACCCGTCGCGGTACGAGTTCGGGTGCGGGTGGAAGGCGAGCTCGTCCATGATCGGCTTCTTGCGCCCGCTGGCGCGGTAGGCGAGGCCGAGCTCGCGGAGGCACCGCACGGGCGAGGTCGAGGCGTTGGTCGCCGCCAGCGCGTTGTCGTTGCCGCGTGGTGAGAGGGACACGCCGATCACCGTGATGTTCCGGTCGACGTCCTTCAGCGCGTCGTAGGCCTGCGCCAGCACGCGCTCGTACGCGCCGCAGGCGAGCGCCCGGCCGCTGCTCGAGAACTGTGGCTGCCAAAACCGCGGCTGGTTCGGCTCGTTCCCGACGCCGAACTCCTTGACCTGGGGGTAGGCCCTCGCGACCTGCGCGACGAAGCGAACGAACTCGGTGGCCGAACCGGCCGAGGCCGTGAGCGCCCTCGCCCTGCTCGGCGCGATCAGGATCATCACTCGGATCCCAGCCGCCGACGCATTCGCGATGTACGCGTCGAGCCTCTCTTTGTCAGGGATCGCGGTCGGAGCGTCGGGATTCCAGGCGATCGTGATCCGGTTCTCCCCGAGCCCGACGGCCTTCATCTGTGAGACGAACCACGCGCCGCCGTCGTCCGAGAGCTTCCCGCCGTCGTCGGCGACGCCGATGGCGAGGTCGGCAGATGCCGGAGCCGCCACCGCGAGAGCGGCGCAGACGCAGGCACAGAGCGCGGACAGTCGTTTCATCGTGGACCCCTCGATTTGTCCAGGACAGCGTCGAGCAGCCTATCCGCTCCGAACCGGACCGGATCGTCGACAGTGAGCCCTGTTTCTTCCTGGACACGGCCGATTTCGGCCCGCGCGTCAGCCTCATCGAGCCCGCCGGTGTGGAGCGCAACCGCGACCACTTTTGCCGGCCGGAGCGGCAGGGACGCGCGCTCGTGCAGCTCGATCAGCTCGCCGAGCGGCGGGATCGGGTGGTCCGGGTAGCCCTCGGTGTGCGTCGCGCCCGCCCGGTGCACGAGCACGTAGGCATGCGGAGCGGCTCCGTGCATCAGCCCCATGGTGACTCCGGAATACGCCGGATGCACCAGGGATCCCTGCCCCTCGACCCAGAGCAGCTCGCCCCCGCGGGCCGACCCCTCGACCACGAGTCGCTCCGCCGCCCCGGCGAGGAAGTCCGACACGACGGCGTCGATCGCGATCCCCCACCCCGCGATCCAGATCCCGGTCTGGCCCGTGGGGACGAAGACCGACTTGAGGTTTCGCTCGCGCGCGGCCCGGTCGAGCACGACCGCGACCGTCTTCTTCCCGATCGCGCAGTCCGAACCGACCGTCAGCACGATCTTCGCCGCGACCTGGAGGTTCTCGCCCGTCGGGACGCTCAGGTCGACCGGTGGCTTCCGCAGGTCCCGGAGCTCCACTCCGTGCTCCGCGGCGAGCGCAGTCAGCTCGGGGTCCTCTGAGATGAACTCGTGGAGCCCGCTCTCGAGGTCGAGCCCGGCGCGAATCGAGTCCTTAAGCAGCTCCCGCCAGGCCGGCGGGAACCGTCCGCCTTGCGTCGCGACGCCCACGGCGGCCGTCGTCGGCTCGAACGGCATCGCCTCGGCGACCGTCCCGACGATCGGGATCTCCGCGTACTGCTCGCCGGCGCGCGTGGAGTCGAGGATCGCGACCACGGGATGCGGCCCGTAGTGGACGATGCCGCGCATCGTCTTGCCGTAGTGCTCGTCGCCGGAGAGGCCCTCAGCGAGGACTACGTACCGCTTGGGTGACGCCAAGGCCCGGTTGGGTGGAGGGAAGTTGTACGCCGTCGACGAGCTCGACGCCCGGCCACGGATCTTCGGCGATGAGGACGTTGCCGTCGAGGTCGACGTGGTCGCAGAGGCTCGCGATCGACGCGCC
The DNA here is from genome assembly GCA_036520235.1 of Gaiellaceae bacterium. GTDB lineage: Bacteria > Actinomycetota > Thermoleophilia > Gaiellales > Gaiellaceae > JACDAN01. The sequence continues at coordinate 2,865 of DATDKA010000136.1, read as the reverse complement.
GGCGGCGATGCCCAGGCCGGACTCGACCATGCAGCCGAGCATCACGCCGAGGCCGAGCGCCCGCGCCGCATGCGTCATCCGGATCGCCTCCCGGATCCCGCCCGACTTCGCGAGCTTGATGTTGACCCCGTGCGCCCGGTCGGCGCAGGCGGCGACGTCGGCGAGCGTGTGGCAGTCCTCGTCGACGTAGATGGGGATCGGCGAGCCGGCCTTGACGACTGCCCCACCTGGATCGCCGGCGCGAAGCGGCTGCTCGCAGTAGTCGACGCCGAGCTCGGCCAGCCGCGGCAATGACTCCAGCGCCTCGTCGACGCTCCAGTACTCGTTCACGTCGACGCGGATCGGCCCCTGCCACACCTCACGGACGGCGGCGACGCGGCCGATGTCCCTGCCGTCCCGCCCGCCGAGCTTCAGCTTCAGGCCCTTGAACGCCGTGGCGCGCTCGGCCTTGGCGGCCATTTCGTCCGGCTCGCCGAGGCCGATCGTCCAGGTCGTCGGAGGCCCTTCACGGCGTAGCCCGAGCAGGCGCCAGACGGGGAGTCCCGTCAGCTTGCCGCAGAGGTCGTGCAGGGCAGCGTCGAGGGCCGCGCGTGCAGCGAACTCGCGTTCGGGCAGCCGCGCGAAGATCTCGTCGAGCGCGAACGGGTTGTCGCCGAGCGAGCCGGCTACCTCGTCGAGGTATGCCGCCGCGGACTCCGCCGACTCCTCGTAGCGCTCGATCGGCGCAGCCTCGCCGTAGCCGCGCTCCCCGTCGTGCGCGACCTCGACCCAGGCGACGTCCGCGACCTCGGTGGTGTCGCGCGCGATCACGAACGGCTCGGCGAGCGGCAGGGCCTCGATTCGCACCGAGAGCTGCACGTTCCAAGCCTATCGCCGGACCCGCTTCCTCCTGTCAGCGCGTTCCCTCCTTCGAGGCAGCATGCAGCGACGGCTGCCGCCGATCTAGTGACCCATGGGGCGGGCGGCACGCCTACCGATCGACCTGAAAGCCTTCGTCGCGGAGACGATCGGCCTGCTCGGCCCCGTGGTCCCCGACGAGACGATCTTCACCTGCCAGCTCGGCGACACGCCCGAGATCCAGGCCGACCCCGACGAGCTCCGGCGCGTGATCACTGATCTCGTCGCCAGCGTCTGCGACGAGCTGGAGCGCGGCATCGGCGAGGTGCATCTCCGCACCGGCGTCGTCCGGGGCCGCTCCGGCCCGCATGCCTTCGTCGAGGTCAGCCGCCCGGGCATGACCAGGATTCCGGTCCCGCTGCTCGTCTTCCGGAAGGTCCGCCTCGCCGGAGTCGAGGCGGCCGCGGTCGCGCGCTAGTGCGCGACCAGCACCTTCAGCGCGACGATGGCGAGCCCGAGGCTGATGTTGAGCGCGACGGTGACGATTGTCCCGACCACGGTCAGCTGCTCCAGTAGCGCAAAACGAATGCCCTGCACGGTGAGCGTCGCCACGCCGACGCCGAACGCGAGCCAGATCGCCGTCCGGCCCTCGAAGACGCCCATGGCGCCGAGCAGCAAGAAGGCCAACGGGAGCGCGGCGGCGAGCACGATCGAGAGCTCCCGGCGCGCGATCGACCCGAGCTCCTCCAGGGTCAGGCGGCGGCCGAGCTCGAGGCTCTCGCCGAGCCCATGCGAGTACACGTGCGCGAACCAGAGGACGAGGACCGTCGTCGTCACGACCGCACCGAGCTCCCACAGATCGTCCTGAAAAGCCTTGGCGCCCGCGGTCAAGGCCGCGAGGACCATGATCGTCCCGTACACCATCCCGGCGATCGTCTGCCGGCTTCCGAGGGCAAGCGTCTTCAGGTCCACCGGTGCATCATCCGCGACGGCGGCCGGCGCGAGCACCTGTGCCATCGAGCTGCCCGGATTCGGCCGGCGAACGGAATGCGCCTCGTAGGAATCGAACCTACGGAACGTTCCCGCCAGTCGTTCGCTGCCGGCGGTGCCGCGACCTGCGCCAGGAGACGTTCTACAAGCTTCTGCGCCGCAACCGGCGAACCGGCGCGAGGCGTGCGGCTACCGGAGCTCGGCTACTCGTCGTTGTCCTGCCTCCGAAGCGAAGGGGTACCGGTGCTCGACGTCACGCGGCCCGAGGGTCTTCAGCACCCAACGAGGCGTATTGGTGCCCTGTTAGAGAGGTCTGAGCCTCGCTTGCCAGCCTTGGCTCCAAGAGACACGTACCGAAGGGAGGAGACATGACAGGGGAGCAACATCGAACGTTTGCCGTCAGAGTCGGGGCAGCGGCTGTGCTCCTGGTGGCGCTACTTGCCGGCTCGTCGTCGGCGGTCGCCGGTTCGGAAATCCCGCGCGGCGGAGACCTCGTTGTCTCGAAGGAATGCTCGGGGTTCGTGAACGACCCCCCGTACTGCGCGATCACCTCTTCGAGTCTTGGCGCTATCCCGGTCGGCTCGAAGATCATCTATCTCAACCCGGCTGGTCTTGGAACCGCTGCGGGGGGTGCCGTCGTCCTCGACCCGCCTGGGCCTGGGAACAACAAGGCGTTCGGCACATGCTTCCTCGGCGCGAAACCGATGCACTGCGAGTTCTCAGGGGGAACAGGGAAGTTCACCTGGTTCCACGCCAGCGTCGAGGTCACGGTGACGGACCCGGGACAGCCGACCGAGCTGTGGCACTGGCTAGGGACATACAGCTTCAGTCCTCACTGAAAGCGAGTCAACACACCGCGCCTAGGGCCGGGTGCACTCCCTGGGCACGCACGAACGATCCCGTCTTTTGGCCCGGAAACGGCACGGTTGAGCCGTTTCCGGGCTGTTTGTACCGCTCGTTTGTACCGCTCGGGCGCTATCGGACCGTCAGATGCCAGGCGCGGGTGCGGGCGATTCCGCCGTCGCCTTTCACCGCGGC
>DATDKA010000135.1:0-17523 GCA_036520235.1 Gaiellaceae bacterium | reverse complement strand
AGGTTGCCCGCGTACGCTGCCGCGCCCTTGCCGGCGTAGGTCTGCGGCCAGTCGACCGCGGCGGCGGCTGAGGCGACGGACGCGTCACTCGCCGACAGCGCCGAGTGGCAGCCCATGCTGAAGATCACGGCGCGTTCGAGCGACGCGGGCAGGTCGGCTGCTGTGAAGAGCGCGGAGCCCGGCGCCGCCGGCTGCAACCGCTGGTGATCGGCATGGCCGTTCATGCCGAAGAGACCCGTGGTCGTGCTGAGCGCGCCGGAGAGGGTGCCGCTCGTCCACAGGTTGCCGATCAGCGGCGGGTTCGTCGCCGGCTGCTGCGCGCCGACGATGCTCGCGAAGGCGGCGGCGACGCCGCTCGCGCCGTCCTGGAGGAAGTCGTAGCCGCTCGTCCTGGCGCTCGTCGGGGCGAGCCTGCCGTTGAAAGCGAGGTAGCGGTCAAGCGCGCCCGTGATCTGCGCACTCGACTCGACGAGGCGCCCTACGGCGAGCTGGGGCACGAACAGCTGGCGCTGCAGGTACGGGATCGGATCGGTCGTCGCATACGGATCGTCCGAATACACCTTGTGTTCGAAGAGAGACCCGTAGAGGTCGTCGCTGCGCTGGAAGGTCGAGGCGTAGCCGGCCTCGTTCGCAACCGTCGTCAGATCGTCCAACCGCGCGAACGGCAGGGCAGTGTCATTCCCGAGCAGGACGATGTTCCGCACCGACGGCCGCGCGGCCCGAATCGTGCGGACGGCGTCGGTGATCGCCCGGACGACGGCGTTCGCGCGCGCGGTGCTGCACGGCTGCTCGTTCCAGTCCGCGTAGGCGGTTGCGACGGCCGCGTTGTCCTCGAGCCGGACGAGTGCACTCGGGTGGCCCAGCGTGCGGAGGCGGCTCAGGTTCGTCGTCGCAGTCGAGAACCAGTCGAGGGCGCCCGCGCCGCTCCCCTTTCCGAGCTGCAGGCCATTCGACAGGAAGAGAGTGTCCGCGTCGGCCGGGATCGAGGCGAGGTTGATCCCCGGCCGCGGCCCTCTGAGGGCCGGCGCCAGATCGGCGTACCGAGGCACGCAGGTCGGCGCCTGCCGCGGCGCCTCGCTCTCCACCCGCAGCATGTAGGGCAGGACGCTCGAGGCGTGGTTGTAGCCCGTGACCTGAACGATGTAGTCCCCAGGGGTGCCGTCGGAGATGGCCACGACCGCCTCGTCCTCCGTGGTTCGGAAGGCGGACACGCCGAGGACGGGCCGCCCGGTGAGGAGGGTGAGGTCGTCGAGCGTCTCTGCCGGCAGCGCGTCGTTCAGATGGGTGACGGGCGCGCCGCTGTCCCCGAGCACCGGAGTCTCAAGCGGCGGGGCCGTGCCTCCGCCGACGAGCGGAGTCGTACCCTGCCGTCCGTAGACGACGAGGTCGTAGTCCTTCGGCAGGTGGCTGAGCCGGACGGTCGTGCGTGTGCCTGCCGTCGCCGGGACGGTGACGCGGAAGAAGTCGGTGTCCGCAGCGCTCGTCAGGTACGAGACGTACAGCTTCCCGGGCGCGATCGGCGGAGCGCTCGCGGGGTCGTTGTTCGGCTCGAACGTCTCCAGCACGTTCACGGCCTCGGCGGGCGCGGTACTGGGCGTGCCGTCGGCAGCGGAGACGGCGAGCGACGCCGTCGCCGGCCCCAAAGTGATGCCCGGCTTGACGGTGAGGCTGAACCGCTGGTTCCCGTCCACCGCGAACTGCGTCCGCAGGGTCCGCCGTGTCCCGCCGTCGGGCGTCGAGGCGACGTCCACGACCTCGAGCACCGAAGTGGTGCCCGGCGGGACCGACTCGATCGAGCCCGTGTCGGTCGTCGTCCAGCCGTGGGGCAGGTTGACCGTAAACGTCAGTCGGGAGGCGCCGTGAACCGCGAGGTCGGCAGTGAGCGCGAGCTGGCCTCCTCCGGTCGAGACCTGCGCCAGCGCAGGCTGGTTCAGGTCGATCCGCTCCCACTGGGCCCCGGCCCGAAGGGCGACGAGCACAAGGTCGTTCAGCGTGACGCCGCTCGACGCCTTGAAGATCGCCGCGACCTGGGCGAGCGTGAAGTCCGACGGCGGCTGCAGGACAGCCAGGAGCTGCGCAACGGTGATGGCGTTCGGAGGCAGCAAGCTCGCGTTCGCAAGCGCGTCGACCAGGTCGCCGAGGGTCGCGTCCGGCCGAAGCTCGCTGACGTGCTGGCTGATCGTGCCCCCGGTAGGACAGGTGACGAAGATCGCGGTGCAGTTGTCAAGGGTGGCGACCTGCGTATCGCCGAGCGGCGTGTCGCCGAGCGGATGGCGGGTGAGATCCGTGTCGCCAAGCGGCGTGTCTCCCAGAGGCGTGTCACCGAGCGGTGCGCGGCTGATGTCGGTGTCGCCGAGCGGCGTGTCCCCGAGCGGCGTGTCTCCGAGGGGCGTGTCGCCCAGCGGAGTGTCGCCAAGTGGCGTGTCCCCGAGCGGCGTGTCCCCGAGGGGCGTATCGCCGAGGGGCGTGTCGCCAAGTGGCGTGTCCCCGAGCGGCGCGCCGCGAATGCCGAGGGAGAGGATCCCCGTGGTGTTGCAACTCGTCGCCGTAACCGTGCACCAGTTCCTGAGGTCCGGGTCGAGCGCGCCGTTCGTGAACGCTCCGGACAGCTCGGCGAGTGTGACCCCGTTGCCCAGGGCGTACGCGATGGTGACGACGTCGCCGAGCGAGCTGTGCGAGAAGTCCAGGTCGGCGAGCGTGATGTCGTCCGTCCCCTGCCCGTCGAGAACGGCCGGTCGCGGCGAAAGGGCGAACATGTCCCCGAGGGTCACGTTCTGAAGCGCGCGGCTCGCGAGGGGGTTGGGCGCCGGGATCGACGCGATGACCGCGGGCCAGCCGCCGTCCCGCAGCAGTGGCAGCGAGGTGAGCGACACGTTCCGAAGCTCGGGTAGGCCGGCGAGACCCAGGTGCGTGTCGCCGAGCGGTGTATCGCCGAGAGGCGTGTCCCCGAGGGGGGTGTCGCCTAGCGGCGTGTCCCCGAGCGGGGTGTCTCCGAGCGGCGTGGACGCCGTTGAGCTCGACTGCGCGAGCAGGACGGACGGCGGCACATCTGCCATCGCGATCTCCCCGAGGCCGGCCTTCGGGTCGACCGGCGTCGCCGTGAAGGAGTTCACGTCGACCGAGGAGGTGTAGGTGACGACCAGCTTCGGTCGGAGCTCTGGTGAGGCTTCGCGCGAGTAGTACCTGAGGAAGTAGGCCTTCTGCGTGCCGCCGCTCTGGCAGGGAACGGTCGTCGGCGTTCCGCACGCCTGGCTCCAGATCTCGAGGGAAAGGTTGCCGCCGGCCGCGCCGCCGACGGCGTTCACGAAGTTGCCCGGCCGGTTCGAGGGAGAGATGAACGAGCGGACCGGCGGGCCGCCGCTGTTCGTCGAGCAGTTGTTGTTGAAGGCGTTCCCGATCCCGAGCACGTCCGTCGACGAGGAGAGCGGCACGCCGTTGATCGTCGGGTCTCCGAAGGGCGGCCCGACCGGGCCGGGGACGATGCCGTCGGCCGGCCGCGTGTTCCACGTGACGGACTCGCCCCAGGTGTTCGAGTTCAGGCGGATCGCGTAATGCGAGGGGTCGCCGTCGGACGCGAACCCGCCGGCGACGCTGAGGTCGAGCCGCGCCCCCGTTACGTGCACGCCCGCCGGTAGGGCGGAAAGGTTGAAGCGCAGCAGCCCGTACGCCGGGCCCGGGCCGTCGCCGCAGTAGGTGCTCGCGCCGGCGTGGACGTCGAACGTCGTCGCCGTGCCGTGGGCCGTGTCGGGGTCGCCGGCGCGCACGAAAGTGTCCGCGACCGGCTCGAGCGTCACCGTCTGCTCCGCAGGGCGGCTGCCCCAATCCGGGAAGGAGTTTCGCTGGCCACCGCTCGCGTCGGTCAGCCGGAGCTTCGCCGTTCCATCAGCGCGCGCCGTCCAGAGGTTGAACGTCTGCCCGCCCGCATCGCGCGTGAAGACGATGTGGCTTCCGTCGGGCGACCAGGAGGGATCGGCGTCGTAGATCGAGGCGCTCGTGACGTTCACCGTGCTGCCGCCCCCGGTGTCCATCGTCCAGACCGACGTGAACGGGCCGCGGTCGCTGACGAACAGGATCCGCGCCCCGTCCGGGGAGTAGTCCGGGTCGGTGTCGAGCCCGGGGCTGCTCGCGGTGAGATTGATCTGGTCGGTCCCGTTGGCGAGCATCGTGAAGACGTCGCGATTGCCCGTGCGGTCGGAATCGAATGCAATCCTCGAGCCGTTGGGGCTCCAGGCGGCGCTGACGTCGTTCCCGGCCACGTTCGTGAGATTCGTCTGGCCGGTGCCGTCGGCGTTCATCGCCCAGATGTCGTAGTTGCCGCTGCGGTTGCTCTCGAACGCGATCTTCGTGCCGTCTGGCGACCAGGCCGGCGCACCGTTCGAGCCGAGAGAGGTGAGGGCCTGCTTGTTGGTGCCCTCGTTCGACATGACCCAGATCTGGTTGCCGCTCTGCCAGGCGACGAGGGTGCCGTCCGGCGAGAGCGTCGGCCGGGTGTCGACGGCCGGGGAGTTCGTGAGGCGCGTGACGTTGGTGCCGTCGGCGTTCATCCGGTAGATCTCGGAGTTGCCGTCTCGGGTCGACTCGAAGACGATCCGGCTCGGCGCCGGGTTGTCGACGGTGACCCCGTTGCCGCCCGTTCTGGTGTTGCCCGCCGCGTCGTGGGCGATGGCATAGATCGTGCCGTCGAGCGGAGCCGTGTTCGGGACCTGCGTGCTGTCGAAGGTCGCCGTGTAGGGCGGATCGGTGTCAGTGCCGAGCGGGTGGGTGGTGTCCTCGCTGCCGTCGAAGTACGCGAAGTCGACGGCCGTCACGCCGACATTGTCGGAGGCGTTCGCGGTGACCGAGACCGTGCCTCTGAGCACCGATCCGGCCGTCGGCGCGCTGATACTTACGGAGGGCTCGACGACGTCGCCCGCGACGAGCGCCAGGTCGGCCCAATTGTTACTCGGATCGAGCAGATCGGGGCCAGGCGCGTCGACGAACGCCGCCAGGCCGCGCGTGTACTGGAAGTCCACGCCGAGCGTGTTGCCCACCGACGCGCAGAGATCGTGCGCCGTGTCCGTGGAGCACAGGGGGTGACGGAGCTCATACGTCACAACGCCGCTCCCGACGGTGCCGGCCGCGGACGTCTCGGACGTTCCCCCGGCGGACTGGTCGTTGTAGTGGCTCGGCCCTCCGCCGCCGGCGGGGTCGAAGAAGAAGTCCTGCCCTCCGACCGTGGACCCGAGCCAAGCGTCGTCTCCCGCGTCCTTGGCCCCGTCGTGGTCGTTGTCGAAGAAGGTGTCGAACTGGGGCGAAGAGCTGGCGGCGGCGTCCTGGATCACAGCCGCCACGTAGAGATCGGTCGCCGTGTGCACGAAGCGGACAGTGCCGTTGCCGAGCCCGGGGAAGACCACGTTGTACGGCGCGGCGTCGGCCCACTCCCCCGGCGTGACGACGCCGTCGACGGTCGGGGCAGGTCCCGACGCCGAACCGGCGAAGAACACGGGGCCGCCGTGGGCCTGCGCCACCCCCGGCGCGGCCAGCGCTACGAGGAGCCCGACCGTGCAGGCGAAGGTGCGACGCGGCGACTTTCCAGCTTGGGCGAGCCGACGGCTTAGCCGCAAAGGCCCTTTCCGCAGTCTGGAAAGGCGCTCAGGAGAGAAACGCCCCATATACCCCGCGGCCGACACTAGAACTCTCCGGGAGCGATTACAAGAGCTTCGCCGATATTCCGGTGGCGAAAGAGTGGCCGAACCGGTGCAATGCTTGTCGGGTGACGGAACCGATCACCGTGCTCCGCCGCGGGCTCAGCCCATACCTGCCAAGGCTCGTACGCGGCTGGAGCCTCGAGCCCGGCGGGCCGAGAGCCCGGACACTCGACGGTTCCCTCGTCTCGGTCGACATTTCCGGCTTTACCGCACTCTCCGAGCAGCTGGCGCAGAAGGGACGCGAAGGGGCCGAAGAGCTCGTCCGGACGATCTCGGACGTGTTCGCCAGGCTGATCGACGCCGCCGAGCGGCACGGCGGCGATGTCCTGAAGTTCCGTGGCGACGCGCTGCTTTTGCTGTTCGTCGGCGAGTCGCACCAGGCGCGGGCTTGCGGTGCCGCCTCCGACATGCAGTGGACGATCGGAGAGATCGGCGCGGCCCCCGGCGCGACAGGCGGTGTCGAGCTCCGGATGTCGGCGGGCGTCCACAGCGGGCCCGTGCACACCTTCCTGACGGAGCGCCCGTTTCGCGAGCTCATGATCGGTGGGCCGGCCGCGACGAGGGTCTTCGAGCTCGAGGATCTGGCGGAGGCGACGGAGATCGTCGTCAGCACGGAAACCGCCGCGGCCGTCGATCCCGCCTGGCTCGTCGAGGACCGTGAAGGCGCCCACCTGCTCCAGCGGCTCGAGCCCTCATCCAGTCTCGTCCCGCCGCCTCCGGACGTTCCCGGCGAGCGGCTCGAGGACTACGTTCCGCCCTCACTGCGTGACCACCTCGCGATCGCCAGTGGCGAGGCGGAGCACCGCTACGTCTCGGTCGCATTCCTCAAGCTCGCGGATGTGGACGCTCTGCTCGCCGAAGCCGGCCCCGAAGCGGTCCTGCAGCGGATCGACGAGGTCGCCGCGGCCGTCGATCGCGCCTGCGAGACGTACGGCATCACCTGGCTGGAGTCGGACATCGACGTCGGCGCGGTCAAGCTGTACTTGACGGCGGGCGCGCCGTCGAGCAGCGGCGACGACGCGGAGGGGATGGTTCGGGCGGTCCGGGAGATCATCGACGCCTGTCCAGGCTCGCCGCTTCGGGCAGGTGTCCACCGCGGCCACGTCTTTACCGGCGACATCGGCTCCGAGAGCAGACGGACCTATGCCGTGATGGGAGACACCGTGAACCTGGCCGCACGGCTGACCGCGCGTGCGGGCAACGGCGAGATCCTCGCCACGGCGGACGTGCTCGACGCGACCCGAACGCTGTATGCGACCGACCGCGAGCCTCTCCTCGTCAAGGGCAAGGAGCGCGCGATCACGGCGCACCACCTAGGCACCCCGACCGGCACACGCGAGCCGGCGCCGGGGGACGAGATGCCGCTCGTGGGGCGCGATCGGGAGGTCGCTGCGCTCGCAGACGCGCTCAACACGGCGCGCATGCGGCAGTTCTGCCTGCTCGAGCTCTCGGGCGACCCGGGGATGGGCAAGTCCCGGCTCGTCGCGGTCGCCCGCACCAATGCGCTCGGCTTCGCCCAGCTTGACCTCGTCGGCGAGCAGTACGCCCGCACCGTCCCCTACGGGGCGTGGCGGATCCCGTTGCGCCAGCTGGTCGGCATCACGCCGCAGAGCTCCCGCGAGGAGGCGGGGACACAGCTCGGCGCCTTCGTCGGCACAACGATGCCCGACCTCACGCCGTGGCTCCCGCTGCTCGCGATCCCGTTCGACGCCGAGGCGGCCTCGACGCCCGACGTCGACGCCCTCGACGCGGAGCAGAGCCGGCATCGCCTGCAGGCGACGATCACGACCTTCCTCGAGCGGATGCTGATGATGCCGACGCTGATCGTCGTCGAGGATGCGCACTGGCTCGACGACGCGTCCCGCCTCCTGCTCCGGTACGTCGCCGCCTCCCAGACGCCGCGACCCTGGCTCCTGCTCGTGACGACCCGGCCGGTCGGCGATTCGCTTGTCGATCCCGGCGGGCCGGGCGAGCGCTTCGACCTGGCTCCCCTCGACGTCGACAGCGCCGCGCAGCTCGCGCTGGCCGTCGCCGCCGAGCACGCACTCACGGAGCAGGAGGTGGAGGACATCGCCTTTCGGGCGGCCGGCAACCCCTTGTTCCTTCGCGAGCTCGTATCCGCCGCCCGCGAAGGCGAGGCCGGCGACCTCCCCGAGTCCGTGGAGACACTGCTCACGACCCGAATCGACACTCTGGCCCCGGTCGACCGGATGCTGCTGCGCTACGCCGCCGTGATCGGGCCGACGTTCGGGCTCGACCTCGTCGAGGAGATCATCGGAGACGAGGTTCCGGACGCCGCCGACCCGGAGCGCTGGGAAGGCCTCTCGGAGTTCGTCCAGGCGGGGAGCGACGGCGCCTTCGCCTTCCGCCACGACCTGCTCCGGCAGACCGCCTACGGCGGCCTGTCGTATCGCCGCCGCCGGCAGATGCACGGCCGTGTCGGGCTTGTGCTCGAGCGGCGCGCTTCCGGTCGAGCCGATCAGGAGGCGTCGATCCTGTCCCTCCACTTCCTGGAGGCGGGGGACGGCGTGCGGGCCTGGCGCTATGCCGTCGCCGCGGCCGAGCGCGCGGGCGCGAGCTTCGCGAACGTGGTGGCCGCCGAGCTCTACGAACGGGCGCTCGCCGCCGCGGAGCTCCAACCGGTCGCAGTGGGCGATCGGGCTCGGGTGCTGGAGTCGCTCGGAGACATGCGCGAGCGCTTCGCGGCGTACGAGCCGGCGCGGGATTCCTATACGCAGGCGCGGGACCTGGCCGAGGCAGACCTTGACCGCGCCCGTCTGATCGCGCGGGTCGCGCACTGCCTCGACCGCGAGGGCCGCTACGACGAAGCAGTCGAGGCGTTTGCCGAAGCCAGGGAGCTCCTCGAAGGGGAGGAGGAGGACGCGATCAAGCTCGAGCTCCTGGCGACGATCGAGATCGGCCTGGCCAGCGTCGCCTACCGGCGGGCCGTTTACCCGGACGCGATCGCGCACGCGACGGCGGCCGGCGACCTCGCCGAGCGGGCGGGGCTCTCGGACCTCCTCTCGCACGCCCTCCTCGTGGCCGGGCTGGCGCAGACCGACCTGGGCCAGGCCGACGCCGTGTCCCTGTTCGACCGGTCGATCGCGATCAGCGAGGAGCACGGCCTGCACCGCATCCGCGGCTCCGCGCTCAACAACCTCGGCATCCATTACTACACCCAGGGCCGCTGGGACGAGGCAATCGAGTGCTATCGCGCGAGCCGGGAGGCGAAGCTCCACGCCGGCGACCCGCTCGGCGCTGCCGTCCAGGAGAACAACGTGGCGGAGGTGCTCTCCGACCAAGGCCGCCTCGACGAAACCGAGGCGCTCTTCCGGAACCTGGTCCGGGTCAGCCGCGCCGCCCGCTTCCCGATCGGCGCGGCGATCGGCACGAGCAACCTTGGCCGGCTGGCCGCACGTGACGGTCGCTTCGCGGACGCCCATCAGCTGCTGGACGAAGCGGCAGATGCGTTCGCGGCGATCGACGCCGGCCGCTACGTCAACGAGACGCTGGCGCGCCAGGTCGAGTGCCTCGTCTTCGAAGGCCGCTACTCCGAGGCGCTCGAGCTCGCGCTGGCACTCGTCGAGGCGGCCCGCGAGACGCCGTTCGGTGGGCTCGAGGCCATGGTCGAGCGGACGATCGGGCTTGCGCTCCACCAGGCGCGGAAGCCAGAGGAGGGGAACCCGCACCTGCAGGAGAGCCTCCGAATTGCCCGGGATCTCCGCACGGTCTACGAGGAGGCGCTGACGCTGCGCGCACTCGCCGACACGAGGGCACCGGATGCGGACGCACTGCGCGCCGAGAGCGACGCCATCTTCGAACGGCTGGGCGTCGTCTCTGTGCCCAAGGTGCCGCTGCCCTAGGGGATGGCGCCGACCGCGCACCAGGCTCGCGCCGAAAGCGTGAAGGGCCCGTTCGGCTCTCCGAGCCGTTTCGCAAACTCGTCCCGGAGCGCAGTCTGTGCTTCCAGCTCGAGCGAAACCGCGTGCGCGCCGGCGGGTCCGTTCCCGGCGAGGAACGGCTCCCAGAGATCGTCGAAGTCCTCGTAGTCGGCTTCGGCGACGAGCGGCGAGACTTCGACGTCACGCAGGCCGGCGCCTCGCCAGAGCTCGCCCAGCGACTCGGGATCGGCGTAGCGCATCGTGGCGCCTTCGTCGGCGGCGTTCTGGTCAAGCGACCGAGCGGCGTCCCAGAAGGCGCGCAGCATCGTCATCTCTCCCGCGTAGTCCCAGGTGCAGCCGGCCACGACACCGCCCGGCCGCGTCACTCGGCGCATCTCGCCGAGCCCGCGCGGCGCGTCGTCGAGGAAGTTGACGACGAGCTGGGAGAGTGTCGCGTCGAAGGTGTCGTCCTCGAAGGGCAGCGCCTCGGCGGGGGCGACCCGGACGTCGGCGCCCGGGACCCGCTCGCGGCATGCCAGCGCGAACGGTTCCGACGGGTCGACGGCCGAGACCTGCCCAGCGCCGACGAGCGCGGCGAGCGAGGTGGTGAGCGGGCCGGGGCCGCAGCCGACGTCGAGCACCGTCTGGCCGGCCCTGACGCCGGCGGCCGCGATCAGCTCGCGCGAAAGGTTCGGGCCGTATCTGCCGACAAAACGGTCATAGGCCTCTGCCGAACCGCGGAACAAGCGCGATGTGCCCACCGGGGGATTGTTCCACCGGAGGGGGCGCTACAGTTTCGGCGGCTCCGGACGTTTGGCCGCAGGACGACCAGGAGGTTCCGAGGACATGAACAGACCAATGAGGCGCGGTGTGACACTCGCCGTCGTCTCCGCTGCCGCGGCGGCTCTCGCCGTCACGGGCATGGCGGCCGTCGGCTCGAGTGCCGGTCCAGCCGCGTCGCTCCAGTACGAGAAGAAGGTCACGATCTGTCACCGGACGCACTCGAAGAAGCATCCGTTCGTGACGATCCGCGTGTCGCGCCGGGCGGTCCCTGCCCACCTCCGCCACGGCGACACTCTAGGCCCATGCTCGTCCGCCGTCTTCACCCTCTGCCACAAGACGAAGCACGGCAAGGGGACGATGAAGGTGAAGGGCGCCCGGAAGGCGGAGCGCCACCTGAAGCACGGCGACAAGCTCGGCAAGTGCAAGTCGAAGCACAAGGGCCACGAGAAGCAGAAGGGCCACGAAAAGAAGAAGGGCCACGAGAAGCAGAAAGACAAGGGCAAGAAGAAGGGTTAGGCCGGGTTGAGAGCCCCGCTTCGGCGGGGCTCTCTCGTTCTGGACGGCGCCTGTAGCCTGGCCTACATGGCGCCGCTCGACCTCTTCAGCGCCGCAACTCGAACCTGGTTCGAGCAGACGTTCGACGGCCCGACGCCGGCGCAAGAGCTCGGCTGGCCGAAGATCGCCTCCGGCGCCCACACGCTGATCCAGGCGCCCACCGGCTCGGGGAAGACGCTGGCTGCGTTCCTTTTCGGCCTCGACAAACTGATCCAGGAGCATGGTGAGGGGACGCGGCTCGTTTACGTCTCGCCGCTCAAGGCGCTGAACTACGACATCGAGCGGAACCTCCGCGGCCCGCTCGCTGGGCTGCAGGCCGACGTGAAGGTGGCGGTTCGCACCGGTGACACGCCGCAGAAGGAGCGCGCCGCGATGCTCCGGAATCCACCCGACCTCCTGATCACGACCCCGGAGTCGCTCTTCTTGATGCTGACCTCCCGGGCGCGCGAGACGCTGACGGGGGTGCACACCCTGATCCTGGACGAGGTGCACGCCGTCGCCGGCACGAAGCGCGGCGCCCACCTGGCGCTGACGGTGGAGCGGCTGGAGCGCCTGACGCAGGAGCCGTTCCAGCGGATCGCCCTCTCGGCGACGCAGCGCCCGCTGGAGGAGATCGGGAAGTTCGTTTCCGGCGGCCGGCCGATCGAGCTCGTCGACGCCGGTCGGTCGAAAGAGCTCGACCTGAAGGTGGTCGTGCCGCTCGAGGACATGCGGGAGCCGGGGGTGAACGCGGAGATCACCGACATCCTCGGGACCGGCGGCGAAGCGCCGAGTCAGTCGATCTGGCCGTCGATCTACCCCAAGATCGTCGAGCTCGTCGACCAGCACCGGTCGACGATCGTCTTCGTCAACAACCGCCGGCTGGCGGAGCGGCTCGCGCTGCGGTTGAACGAGCTCGCCGAGAAGGACATTGCGCGCGCCCACCACGGGTCGCTGGCGCGCGAGCAGCGGCTCGAAGTCGAGGAGCTGCTGAAGCGCGGAGAGATCCCCTGCCTCGTCGCCACCTCCTCGCTCGAGCTGGGCATCGACATGGGGGCGGTCGACCTGGTGATCCAGGTCGAGTCGCCGAAGTCGGTGGCACGCGGGCTCCAGCGGGTGGGGCGCGCGGGCCACGACCTTGCCTCGGTGTCGCGGGGGCGGGTCTTCCCGAAGTTCCGCGCCGACCTGCTCGAGTCGGCCGTGGTGGTGCAGCGGATGAAGCAAGGCGCGATCGAGGAGACGCAGATCCCCCGGAACCCCCTCGACGTGCTCGCGCAGCAGATCGTCGCGATCGCGTCGCAGGAGGAGATCGAGGTGGACGAGCTGCACGCGCTTGTGCGGCGGGCGTACCCGTTCGCCGACCTGTCGCGCGTTCAGCTCGAGAACGTCCTCGACATGCTCGCCGGGCGGTACCCCTCGGACGAGTTCGCCGAGCTCCGCCCGAGGATCGTTTGGGATCGGACCGGGGGCGTGGTGCGAGGTCGGGCCGGCGCCGGGCGACTCGCGGTGACGAACGCCGGCACGATCCCCGACCGCGGTCTCTTCGGCGTCCACCTCGTCGACGGCGGCGGCCGCGTCGGCGAACTGGACGAGGAGATGGTCTACGAGGCCCGCGCCGGCCAGACGTTCATGCTCGGCGCGTCGACCTGGCGGATCGAGGAGATCACCCGCGACCGCGTGATCGTGTCGCCGGCGCCGGGGGTGCCGGGGGCGATCCCGTTCTGGAAGGGCGAGGGGCCTGGGCGGCCGTACGAGCTGGGCGAGGCGATCGGCAAGGCCTCGCGCGAGCTCGCGGCGCTGAGCGACGAGAAGGCGTTCGCGCGCCTCACGAGCGACTACTCGCTGGACGAGCTCGCCGCGAAGAACCTGCTCACTTTCATCCGCGAGCAGGAGGCCGCCACCGGTGCCGTTCCCTCGGATCGGACGGTGGTGGTCGAGCGGTTCCGCGACGAGATCGGCGACTGGCGCGTCTGCGTCCTGACGCCGTTCGGGGCAAGGGTCCACGCCCCGTGGGCGCTGGCGGTCTCGGCGCGGCTGCAGGAGTCGCTGGGAGTGAACGCGTCGGTGCTCTGGTCGGACGACGGCATCGCGCTCCACTTCCCCGATTCGGACGCACCGCCGCCGACCGAACAGCTGCTGCTCGACCCCGACGAGCTGGACGACCTGATCATGGGCGAGCTCGCCGGCACTGCCCTGTTCGGCTCGCGGTTCCGCGAGAACGCGGCCCGTGCCTTACTGATCCCGCGGCGGCGCCCGGGCGAGCGGACGCCGCTCTGGCAGCAGCGCCTGAAGGCGCAAAGCCTGCTCCAGGTGGCCCGCAAGTACGGGTCGTTCCCCGTGATGCTCGAGACCTTCCGCGAGTGCCTCCAGGACGTCTTCGACCTGGCGGCCCTGAAGCGGCTCCTGCAGGGTCTCAGGACGAGGCAGATCGACCTCGTGGACGTCGAGTCCTCCTCGGCCTCGCCGTACTCGGCCTCGCTCCTCTTCGACTACATCGCGACGTACATGTACGAGGACGACACGCCTCCCGCCGAGCGGCGAGCGCAGGCGCTGTCGCTCGACCGCGACTTGCTGCGGGAGCTGCTAGGGCAGGAGGAGCTTCGCGATCTCCTTGATCCGGGCGCGCTCGAGCAGGTGGAAACGTCGCTCGTGCCGGCGCCGCGGAACCCCGACGAGCTGCACGACCTGCTGCTCCGCCGCGGCGACCTCCGTCCAGGCCGCTTCGACGAGGCCTTCGCGGCGGTGCTGGAGGCCGAGCGTCGCGCGATCCGCGTGCGCGTCGCCGGCGAGGAGCGCTTGATCGCGGCCGAGGACGCGGGACGCTACCGCGACGCCGTGGGCGCGATGCCGCCGGGCGGCCTCCCGGACGCGTTCCTCACGGGACCAGGTCCCGTGGAAGCTTTGCGCCAACTCGTCCACAGGTGGGCACGCGGGCGCGGGCCGTTCACGACCGCCGAGGCGAACGACCACTTCGGCCGCGACGTCCTCGCCCAGCTGACCGCGCTCGAAGCGGAGGAGCAGCTCGTCCGGGGCGAGCTGCGCCCCGGCGGGACCGAGCGCGAGTGGTGCGACCCGGACGTCCTGCGCCGGATCCGCCGTGCGTCGCTCGCGGCGCTTCGCCGCGAGGTGGAGCCCGTGGAGCAGGTCGCTCTGGCTCGCTTCCTCCCGGGATGGCACGGGATCGACCGGCGCTCGACGCTACGCGAGGCGCTCGTGCCGCTGCAGGCGCTCGCGCTGCCCGTCTCTCTGTGGGAGTCCGAGCTGCTGCCGAGGCGCGTGCCGAACTACGATCCGGCGCAGCTCGACCAGCTGTGCGCTTCGGGCGAGCTCGTCTGGGTCGGCGCCGGCCTCGATCGCGTCGCCGTCTTTTTCCGAGAAGACGCGGCGGTGCTCGGGCAACCGGAGGGTACGGAACGGCCGGACGGCGAGCTCCACGACAGGATCCGGGAGACCCTTGGCCGGAGCGCTCAGTTCTGGTTCGACCTCGTGGACGGGGTCGGCGTCGATCCGGCCGAGCTGCTGCCGGCGCTCTGGGATCTCGTCTGGGCCGGCGAGGTGACGAACGACGCCTGGACACCGCTCCGAGCCGGGCGGCGCTACGGCGTTCCGAAGCCGGAGCGGCGGCCGCGGCGCTTCTCCCGCCGCCGCGCCACGGCGATCACCGCCACCCAGGGCCGCTGGTCGCCGACAGACAGGTTGTTCGCCGGGGAGCGCGACCGCCGGGCGCTGGCGGAGCTCCTGCTCGAGCGCCAGGGGATCGTCACGCGCGACGGCGTCCGCGCCGAAAACATCGCCGGCGGCTACAGCGCCGTCTATGGCGAGCTGAAGGCGCTCGAGACGCTCGGGCTCGCGCGGCGCGGGTATTTCGTCGAGGGGCTCGGGGGCGCGCAGTTCGCACTCGGCGGCGCCGTCGAGCGGATCCGCGAGCTGCGGCCGAAGGACGGCGAGGAGCCGGAGGCGCTGGTGCTCGCCGCCGCCGATCCGGCCCAGCCGTACGGCGCCGCGATCCCATGGCCGAAGCGGGCCGGCGCGCGGGCGGCAAGAGTCGGCGGCGCCTACGTTGTGCTCCTCGGCGGTGAGGCTGTGCTCTTCGTCGAGCGAGGGGGCCGGACGCTGGTGCCGCTACGCGATCCGGATCCGGACTGGCTTCGCCCGGCGCTCGACGCTCTTGTCGCGCACGTGAAGGGGAGGCGCGGCGCCAGGCGCCTGGCCGTCGAGCGGTTCGACGGCGAGCCGGTCGCGGAGACCGACGCGATGCCGCTCCTCGTGGAGGCGGGCTTCACCGCCGGTCCGCGGCGCGCCGTTCTGCGTCCCTAGGCCCTAGGACCGCGGGCGGGAGAGGCGGCCGAGGAGGGTGCCGAAGAGCGCGTGCCTGACGGTGGCCTGCGCGAACGCCCGCGCGTTCGTCAGCAGCGGCGGGATCCCAGGCTCTCCGCGCCGCGGGTGATAGCGGTCGACGAGCGCCGAGAGGGGGTAGAGCGCCACGTGCTCGGCGAGCGCCATCGCGACGGCGGTTCCCCGGTCGCCGAGGGGTGAGCGGCGACGGACGACGTCGTAGGCGAGGCCGAATGCCGCACCGTTGATCGCATGGAGCGCCACGCCCGCCGGGAGCCAGCCTCGGCCGCGCGTGACCGCCTTCCCCAGCACGGCGATGTCGGAGTAGTGGCAGCCGAAGAGCCGCTGGTCGACGGGCTCGAGCGCCGACCAGACCGTCGCGGCGAGGGCGCCGGCCGCGGCGGGATGAAGACCCCCCTCGGTCACAATCGGGAGCATGCCTGAAGGGGATTCGCTCCATCGCGCCGCCCGGCGGCTGCAACCGCTCGTCGGCGAGGTCGTCGAGGTCGAGACGCCGCATCCGCGCGCTGCAGCGACCGGCGTGGCAGACCAGCTCGACGGCCGACGGCTCGAGAGCGTCGAGGCGGTCGGCAAGAACCTCGTGCTGCGCTTCGAGGGCGGGCTCGTGCTCCGGAGCCACCTCCGGATGACGGGCCGGTGGACGATCCGCGACCGGGGTCGCGCCTGGCGCGGCCGTCCGTGGCTCGTCGTCCGTGGCGGGACCCGAGAGGCGGTGCTGTGGGGCGGGCCCGTGCTGGAGCTCAACGCGCGTGCGGTCAGGCGGGTCGGCCCGGACATCCTCGGGGAGCCGCCCGACGTCGAGGCAATGATCGCGGCGCTGCGGCGCGCGGATCAGGACCGGACGGTCGGCGACGCGCTGCTCGACCAGCGGCTCGTCGCCGGCATCGGGAACCTCTGGAAGGCCGAGTCGCTGTGGGAGGCGCGAGTCTCGCCATGGCGGACGCTTGGCGATCTCTCGGACACCGAGCTTCGGGAGGTGCTCGCAGCCGCGGCACGCCTGATGCGGGCTTCCGTCGAAACCGGACGCGAGCGCCGTTCGGTCTACCGCGCCGCCGGCCGCCCGTGCCGCCGCTGCCGGACTCCGGTGGACTCGTGGGGACAGGGGGACGCCAACCGGACCGCGTACTGGTGCCCGACCTGCCAGCCGGGCCCGAGCCCGAAGAGAGGACTGCACCGGCCGGGCGCGTAAGCGCAGGAGTGATCCGAGCTCCGCACCTCCACCAGGCGCTCCGGGCGTTCTGCCTCGGCGCGTTCGCGGCGATGTTCCGGGAGCTCGACGAGGGCGGTGACCTGCCGTTCGCCTTCGAGGAGCACGAGGGGTCGGGACGCCCGACGCTGTACGAGTACCGGCCGCTCGTCCGGCAGTTCCTCGAGGACCGCTCGGACACGCTGTCGCAGCTCTCGGACGCGGTCGACGCGCTCGACGAGCTCGAGCGCGAGCCGGCCGCTGCGATCTTCGCGCGGGCACATGCCGGTTCGAAGCTCGACCCCCGCGAGGCGCTCATGCAGACGGTGCTGCTCCCACTGCTCGTGGAGACGGCGGAGGCCTGCGGCGGGTTCGACTGGGACGACCAGGCCTTCGGGCGCGCCTACGAGCGGCTCGAGCACTCGGTCTTCGGGACGCACCACGCCTACGGCGCCGTGGCACCCGTGGTGGGCGTCTCGATCGGCGGGATCGTCGATCTTGGCAGAGGTCTGCGTTTGCGGCACGTCGCGAGCGGCGAGCTGGCGGCACACTGGCCGCAGGCCCGCGGGCTCCTGCCGGAGGAGTTCGAACGTGCTCCGGACCGCCTTTGCGTCCTCGAGCTCGAGGAACAGCTGGCGCCGGAGGACGCGGCGCCGCCCGACGCGCCCGGCGAGCTCGCCGACGCGGTGACGGCGCTCCGCCTTCTGACCGCGGGCCCGGTGGCCGCCGGGCCCGTGCTCTTCGAGCGGCTGGACTGGCGGCCATTCGGGATCCGCCCGGTACTGCCGATCGCGGCGACGGCGCCGCCGGGGGAGACAGTCCGGATCGACCCGCTGACGGGCGATCGCGCTCGCCGGCTGCGCGAGCGGCTGGCACGAGTCGACGAGGACCGCGAGCTCGGCGAGGCCCTCGACCGGTGGGAGCTGTCGCTCTTCCAGTCCGACCCGTTCGCGTCGGAGCAGCTGCGCGGGTCGCTCGAGGCAGCCCTCGGAGCGGGCGACGGCCTCTTCGCAGCCTCACTTCGCGCGGCGGCGTTGCTCGGAGAAACCCCACGCGACCGGGCCGAGGTGCTTCGGCGGCTCAGGCTGCTCGGGAC
>DATDKA010000134.1:0-2796 GCA_036520235.1 Gaiellaceae bacterium | reverse complement strand
CTCGGGAACATCATTGAGGCGCCGATGCGCGTGAAGGGCATGCGCCGCGCCGAGGCGTGCGCCCTTGCCGACGCACTTCTCGCCAAGGTCGGCCTGAGCGACAAGCGCGACGAATACCCAGGACGGTTGTCGGGCGGGCAGCAGCAGCGCGTCGCGATCGCCCGCGCGCTCGCCATGAACCCGCACGTGATGCTGTTCGACGAGGTCACCTCGGCCCTCGATCCGGAGCTCGTCGGGGAGGTGCTCGTCGTGATGCGAGACCTGGCGACAGACCTCGGCATGACGATGCTGGTCGTCACCCACGAGATGCAGTTCGCCCGGGAGGTCGGCGACCGGCTCGTCTTCATGGACGAGGGGCGGATCGTGGAACACGGAAGGCCCGGGGACGTTCTCGACCGCCCCAGGCAGGAGCGGACGAGGCGGTTCCTCCGGCGAACATCGGTGCTCGCCTCGCTGGAGGAGTTGAAAAACGACGAAGGAGGAGCTGAATGAAGAGGTTGCTGTTCGCGGTCGCGCTGGTCGCGCTCGCGGGAGCCGTGACGGCGGCGGTCGCCGTCGCCGCGCCCTGGGGCGGCGCGAGAGCCGATCGCGGAGCACGGGCCGAGTCGGCGACGAAGCTGCCGCCGCTGCCGGCCGCGGTGGCTCAACGCAAACGGTGGAAGATCGGCGTGAAGTGCGACTTCCCGCCGTTCGGCTACATCAACCGGCAGAACAAGGTCGCCGGGTATGACGTGGACGTCGCGAAGCGGTTCGCCGAGCTCTCGTTCGGCAAGCGGACGCGGGTGAGCTTCACGTGCGTCACCACGCCCAGCCGGATCCCGGCGCTGCAGCGGAACGACGTCGACATCATCATCTCGACGCTGACGTGGACGTCGGCGCGTGAGGAGATCATCGACTACTCGTATCCGTACTACAACGCCACGGGCCGGCTGCTCGTGCCGAACAACTCGTCGATCCGGCGCCTGACCGACCTCCGTGGGAGGAAGATCGCGACCACGCGCGGTTCGATCTACGACCGCTACATCGGAAACTGCTTCGGCTCGGCGACGAAAGTCCTGACCGACTCGCCGGTGGGTGCGCTCGAGAACCTGCGCTCGGGCCGGGCCGACGTGTTCATGTTCGACGACACGTTCCTGCTCGGGATCGCGGCCAACGACCCGAACCTGAAGATGACGACGCACAAGTTCCTGGCCGTCCCGTACGGGATCGGGATCAGGAAGAACGAGCCGACCATGAAACGCTGGGTGAACGCGGCGGTTCTCCAGATGAAGCGGAAGGACGAGTTCTGGGCAATCCTGCGGCGGAACTCGCCGCGGCAGTTCTGGCGCTTCTTCCTGACGAACGTCCCCCGGCCGAAGACGAAGGAGGCCTATCCGCGGGGCCGCGTGCCGGAGAACGAGTGCCCTAGCTAGCCGGAACTGGTGGGAGCCGCGACCGGCCGCGGCTCCCACGTTCCCTTGAATGAACGTCCTCGCCGCCTTCGACTGGCAGTACATCTGGGATCACCGGCGCGTCCTCGCCGAGGGCCTGAAGGTGACGCTCGAGCTCGCCGCGATCGGGATCGCAGGCTCGTTCGTGATCGGCCTCGTGCTCGGCGCCTGCCGCGCCTACCGGATCCCGGTGATCAGCCAGCTTGCGGCCGTCTACGTGGAGCTGATCCGCAACACGCCGATCCTCGTCCAGATCTTCCTGATCGCCTACGGGCTGCCGAAGCTGACGAAGACGCTCCAGTTCGACTTCTTCCTCGTCGCCTGCCTCGCGCTGATCATCTGGGGTGGTGCCTTCAACACCGAGAACTTCCGCGCCGGCTTCGAGGCGGTGCCGAAGCGCTATCGGGAGGCGGCGTTCGCGCTCGGGTTCAGCCGGATCCAAACCTTCCTGAACATCTCGCTGCCGATCGGCGGGCGCATCGCCTTGCCGTCGTCACTCAACACGTACGTCTCGGTGTTCAAGAACACCGCGCTGATGACCGCGATCAGCGTCGAGGAGCTCACGAACGTCGCCAAGCAGTCGATCGACCTCGACTTCAGGACCTGGGAGATGATCCTGGTCCTCGCGGTCACCTACCTGACGCTCGTCTGGCTGCTCTCGATCATGATCCGCCTGCTCGAGCGGCATCTCGCCTTACCGGAGGCGTCCTAGATGATGAATCGCCTGCCGGAGTGGGCCCAGCCCGTCGTCGACTACATCATCCACGTCGGGCTCAAGAACACGCTGATCATCGCGTCGACCTCTGTTGTGCTCAGCGTGGTGATCGGGGTCGTGCTCGGAACGCTGCTGACGCTGGACGCGCGCCTCGTGCGCTCGGCGGTCCGGCTCTACATCGAGATCTGGCGCGGGCTTCCGATCATCGTCACGATCTTCCTCCTCTATTTCGCGCTGCCGACGGTCTCGGACGAGCTCCGCTTCCCGGCGCTCGACCTCGACCCGATGCGGGCGGCGATCCTCGGCCTCGCCCTCTGGGGCAGCGCGCAGATCGCGGAAGCGACCCGCGGCGCGGTGCAGTCGATCCCGCGAGAGCAGCACGAGGCGGCCGCCGCCCTCGGCTTCGGCTGGGTCGGGCGCCATACCTACGTGATCCTCCCGCAGGCCTTGCGGCGTCTCCTGCCGCCGCTCGTCGGTCTCTGCGTCGGCGTGATCCAGAACAGCACGCTCGCCTCGATCATCGGCGTGCCCGAGGTGCTCGAGACGGGCAAGCGCGAGTACGAGCGGCTGCAGCAGCCGCCCCCGTTCGGCGCGGGCAACCCGCACGCGTTCGAGATCTACGGCGCGGTGCTGGTGTTCTTCTTCGTCATC
>DATDKA010000133.1:0-2847 GCA_036520235.1 Gaiellaceae bacterium | reverse complement strand
CGACCCGATCGAGCTCTGCGACGCGCTCGACCCTGCCGCGACCCACCCGCCCGGGCTGCGCGTGTTCGTGCCGCTGGGCCTGGCGCTCGAGGACGTAGCGGTGGCTGCGGAGGTCAACCGGCGAGCCGCTGAGGCCGGCCTGGGCACCGAGCTCCCGCTCTAGTCGATCGGACGGGGGCTCAGGGTGAACCCCACCCACGCGGAGTGAATGGGCTCGCCGGCGCCCGCGACGTAACGGCACCGCGCGCGGTACGCACCCGGCTCGGTCCAGCTCGGCAGGAAGCCGGCGAATTCCGCGGTGGTTTCCTCCGACGCCTCGAGAGCTTGGATCGGCGGCGACTCGGACGGGACCGGAGGCGGCGGCAGCAGCACGGGCTCCCCGGCGGCGTCCGTGATCTCGAGGGCGAGCGACGGCGATGAGAGCGCCGCCTGGTTGATGCCCACGACCTGGTCGCCCTGGTTCACGAGGCGGCAGCGAGCTACGAACGCCTCGGGCGCGTCAGCCTCGGACGGTTCGATCGTGAGGCTCGCCGTCAGCGACATCGCTCCGGCGCCGGCTCAGCAGCGGGAGGTCCGGGGGATCGTCGAGTAGGTCACCCCGCGAAGGGCACCCGCCGCCTGCCGGATCGTGTCGTAGTTGCGGGCGGCCGGTGGGTTCGCCGGGTTGTTCATGATCGCGCCCGTGGCCTGTCGACCGGGCCCCCAGTTCACACCGTTCACCGTGAAGTACTCGTCGAGCGCACCGAGCATGTGCCCGAACTCGTGGGACACGTCGATCGTGTCGCTCGCGCCCCAGTTGCCCATGTTCGTCGTCGACGCGCCGACGTTCACAACCTGGTGCTCGCCGGACGTCACGAACTGGATATCGGTTGCGATCTCGAGACCGTCGCAGCAGCAGGAGCGCGGCCCACAGAGCTTGAACCGCGAGTTCCACGCGGCCTCGACCGCGGTCTCCCACGCCGAGCGCTGGGCGGCGGTGATCGTCCCGGCGAGTCGGACACGGACGACGACGCGGGCGGTGCAGGTCGGCTCATCGAGCGTCAACAGGAAGCGCGCCCGCCATCCGTACGTGCCATTCCACGCCTCCGAACCGGCGGGGGCGTTCGAGATCGTCTCGGTTCGAGCCTGGTCGATCTCCTGTGATCGGACGTCATCGCAACGCCGGCCGAAGAAAAGGCGCGAGATCAAGCACCACAGCCACCAGATCCAGTTGCGGATGACGACGTAGATCGGCCAGATGAGCTTCAGCCACGGCGGCTTCGGCTTCGGGACGATGTCGTCGGGTGCCGGCTTGAAGCCTGGGATTTCGATGGCCGGGACGAATCCGCGCTCCGGCCGGAGGGTGACCTCGACCCAGTCGCTCCGCAGCGGATCCTCCTTCGAGCCGCCGAGCGCCGGGAACTCGCCGAAGTAGCGGATCCGGTAGGCGCCCGGAGCGAGGCTCCGATCGAGGAACCCGGCGTAGTCGATCGTGACCGACTCCCCCGGGGCGATGAGCTGGCCCTCCTCGAGGTCCTCCCGATCCGGCGCCGACGGTGGCGGGAGCAGAACCTCGCGGTCGCTCGTGTCACGGACGTCCAGCACCAGGGCGGGATGTGATGCCTGGTGGACGTTCAGTCGCGCCGGTTCCGAGCTGGAGTTGGTGAATGCAACGGTGAAGCTGAACTCCCCCGCGGCCACATCCTCACGCTTCTCGGCTCGAACCTGGGCTTCGAGTTGCGGCATGGGTGGGCATCTCCAGTTTGCTCAAGAACCATCCTACACGCGGGTCCATTCCGGACCTCGGTCGTGCTTAGTCGATCAGCCGCTTCTCCATGCGGCTCACCGCGACCCGCCACAGCGACACCGCGAACACCACGAGGAAGGCCACGCGGAGCAGGTCGGTCGTCTCGAACCCGAAGCAGGCGTGTCGCACCAGCTCGACCAGGTGGTGGAGCGGGTTCAGCAGCGAGGCGACCTGGACGGCCTGCGGCAGCTGGTCGATCGGGAAGAACGTGCCCGCGACCAGGAAGAGCGGCGTGATGAACAGCGTCGTGACGTAGTTGAACTGGTCGATCTTCGAGACGCTCGCCGCCACCGCGATGCCGAATGCAGCGAACCCGAGCGCGGTGAAGAAGCAGAAGAACGGCACCAGCAGCATGCCGGGCGCCGGGTCGAGCCCGAAGAGCATGGACACGAGCAGGGGGAAGCAGCCGTAGAACCCGGAGCGCAGGCCGATCCACAGCATCTCGGCCGTGACGAGCTCCTCGACGTCCACCGGAGCGGCCAGGATCGCGTCGTAAGTGCGCTGGAAGCGCTCCTTCACGAACGTGCCGAACATCGCCGGCAGCGCGCTCGAGAAGATCACGGCCGTCGCGACCATGCCGGTCCCGACGTACTCCACGTAGTCGAGGCCGTCCACGCGGTCGACGAGAGTCGCGCCGAGGCCGAGCCCGAACGCGAGCAGGTAGATCACCGGCTCGAGGACGCTCGAGAAGGTCGTGGCCTTCCAGAAGGTGCGGAAGTTCGCGACCTCGCGGCTCATCACGCCCGAGATCGCCGCCGGCTCGAGTCTCCTCACTCTGCATCCTCTCCGGTCAGAAGGACGAAGACGTCCTCGAGCGAGGCTGCGCGGCGGATCGCCTGCTCGGGAACTGCGCCGTCGCGTGCACGCTCGGAGCCCATGATCGCGATCGCAGGACCGGCCGGTCTGACCGCGAGGCCCTGTGCTTCGGCCCTGGCTCGTGCCTCCGCGAGCATTGCGGGCGGACCGTAGACCTCTGCCGTCTCGCGCCCGGCGTGCTCGGCGATCAGCTCGCTCGGGCGCCCGCGCGCGATGATGCGCCCGTTCGCCATGACGGCCACCTC
>DATDKA010000132.1:0-32723 GCA_036520235.1 Gaiellaceae bacterium | reverse complement strand
GAGTCCCAGTCGGCGACGCACGCCGGATCCGGGGTCGGCGCGATCACGTTCGAGACGGTCACCGCCCAGTAGTCGGCGAAGCCCTCGCCGATCGAGCCGGACTCGACGGTGAACCCGAAACCGAACGGCGTCTGCTGGGAGTCCTGGATCGCGTGGCCGAGCTCGTGGAGGATCACCTCGGCGTCCTCGGCGTCGTCCACTCCGCCCTTCCCGAACCTGAGCTCGTCCTTTGTGTCGGTCGAGAACGAGTTGTCATACCCCAGCTGGCCGATCCGGACATCCTGCGACTCCTTGTTGATCGGCCGGAGCGTCGTCCCGAAGCCGAGCCGCTGGATGTAGAGCTGGGCTTCGGTGATCCAGTAGTACGCCATGACCTGCTCGAAGCGGTCGTCGTCCCGCCGGTAGTTGAAGTCGTTGGTCGGTGAGAACGCCGGGTTGCCCGTCTCGCTCAGGATGTTCGCGTAGGCCCCGCGCAGGAAGCCGCTGCCGTCGAGGTTCGTCAGCGTCACCCCGTGGTACGCGTCGGCGAGCGCCGGGTAGTCGGCGTCCTTCTGGTCGGTCAGCGTCTGGTTCTGCAGGTCGGCGACCGGGTTCGGCAGGAAGACCGTGCCCGTACCGACCGTCTGGCCGTTTCCGGTGTGCGCGGCGACCGCGGCGGCGACGAGCACCGTCGAGACGAGCGCAGCGAAAGCGGCCGTCAGAAGTGTGCGTTTCACGTGTATGCCCCTCCCCTGAGTCGATTCGAGTGTCGCAGGGTACTCCAGGCATGAAGAAACGTCTATCGCGCCCCATCCGTAAGATTTCGGCGTGAAGAGGGGCTTCCTGGCGCTGTTCGTGGCGCTCGTGGCCGCCGGGTGCGGCGGCGGCGGCGACGTGGATGCGGTGCGATCGAAGGCCGACTACGACAAGAAGCCCGTCAAGGTCGAGCAGATCTCGCACGACGAGATGTTCAGCGACATCACGTTCCCGAGCTCAGGCGGGAACGAGGCAACCGGCAGCATCGTCCTGCCGGCGCACCGGACGGGGAAGGTGCCGGTCATCCTCTGGGCGCACCCCTACGGATCGGCGCGAAGCCAGTTCGCGCCCGAGGCGGCGAGGCTCGCAGAGCGCGGGATCGCGTCGATCATGTGGGACTCGAACATGACGCGGTTCAACCGCGCCGGCGTCGACCTCCAGGACCCGGTCTACGCCTCCGAGACATTCGAGAAGCTCATGCTCCAGGACGCCGTCGACGCCCGGAAGCTCCTGGACGTCGTCGAGCAGCGGCCGGAGCTGGACAGCTCGCGGATCGCGTTCGTCGGCGTCGACTACGGCGCGATGCTCGGCACGATCCTCGGCGTGAGCGACGACCGGATCCAGGCGTTCGTGCTCGCGACGTCGTTCGCTGAGGCGAGCCGCTACTTCGCTCAGCAGCTCGTTCCGCCCGAGAGCGTGGACGGGTTCGTGAAGGACCTGTCCCGCTACGACCCGGTCAACCTGATCGGGTCGGTCCACAAGCCGATCCTGATCCAGAACGCCCGCCGCGACACCCTGATCAAGCCGGACGAGTACGACCGGCTGGACGACGCCGCCGACGGCGCCGAGGTGAAGTGGTACGACTCCGACCACCAGCTCGTGGTCGAGGCGGAGGACGACCGCGACGCGTGGCTGGCGAAGGAGCTCGGGGTAGCCTCGACGCGATGAGAATCGGCGTCCTCGCAGTTCAGGGTGACTTCCGTGAGCACGCGGCGATGCTGCGGCAGCTCGGCGCGGAGCCTGTCGAGGTACGGAAGCCGGAGCAGCTCGACGACCTCGACGGCCTCGTGATCCCCGGCGGGGAATCGACGGCGATCATGCGCCTGATCCGGATCTACGGCCTCGAGGAGGGGCTCCGGCAGTTCGGCCGGCCTGTGTTCGGCACCTGCGCCGGGATGATCCTGCTCGACCGTAAGCATCTCGGGCTCGTCGACGTCGAGGCCCGGCGGAATGCCTACGGGCGCCAGGTCGCGAGCTTCGAAACGGATCTCGAGCTCGCCGGCGGCGGGAGCGTGCGCGGGGTCTTCATCCGGGCGCCGCGGGTCGCCGAGGTCGGCCCCGAGGTCGAGGTGCTGGCCGAGCTAGGCGGTGAGCCGGTGCTGCTCCGCCAGGGTCGGTTCATCGTGGCATCGTTCCACCCCGAGCTCACGGACGACACGCGTGTCCACGAGCTCTTCCTGGACCTCGTGCGAGAGGAGAGCGGCCTTGTCTCGGCCCCCTGACGCGTCGGTGGCTGCCCGGAGGACGGGCGGGCAGTATGAATATACGGCCGCCTGGCTGGAGGGCGGCCAGCGGCGCGAGGCAGGCGGAGCCGGGCTCCGCCCGGCGGGAGCCGGCCGGTCAGGAGGTCGAGATGTCCGGACATAGCAAGTGGAGCTCGATCAAGCACAAGAAGGGAGTCGCGGACGCCCGCCGCGGCCAGCTCTTTTCGAAGCTCTCGCGCGCGATCATCGTCGCGGCGCGTGAAGGCGGGGCCGACCCGGCCGGGAACTTGGCGCTCCAGAACGCGATCGAGAAGGCCCGGTCGTACTCGATGCCGAAGGACAACATCGAGCGGGCGATCGCGAGGGGGTCCGGCGCCGACACCGACGCGGCCTCGTTCGAGACGGTGGTGTACGAGGGCTACGGGCCTGGCGGCGTGGCCGTGATGGTCGAGGCCCTGACGGACAACCGCAACAGGACGGCGGCCGAGGTGCGGCACATCTTCGCGAAGGCCGACGGCAACCTCGGCGAGTCCGGCGCCGTGGCCTGGTTGTTCGAGCGGCGCGGGGTGCTGGTCGTCGACGGCGAGGCGGACGAGGACGAGCTGACGCTCGCCGCCGCGGAGGGCGGGGCGGACGACGTCTCCCGCGACGGCTCCAGCTACGAGGTCGTCGCGCAGCCGGAGAACCTGACTACGGTGCGCGAGGCGATTGAGGGTGCGGGGATCGCGGTCCAGTCGGCGGAGACGACGATGGTGCCGAAGACGACGGTCGAGCTGGAGGACGAAGGGGCGGCGAAGAAGGTCCTTCGGCTGATCGACTCCCTGGAGGAGAACGACGACGTCCAGGACGTCTACGCGAACTTCGACATCCCGGAGCGCGTGCTCGAAGCCGTCGCGTCGTAGCCGTTGATCAGCTCTCGGTAGCGGCGGCGCCAGTCGGGCGTGTCGCCGAGGGCGGCCTTGATCGGCGCGAGGTCGAGCGGGACCAGGGAGGCTGAAAGACCGGCCGTCGCGGCAGCGCTGCTCCAGGGCCACGTGAAGGGATGCTGGGCGAGTCCTGCCTCGACCGGGTTGTGCGCGACGTAGCGGCACGTCCAGAGCAGGTCTTCATCGCTCTCGATCTCGCGCCCGAAGCCGTGGGCACGGAACAGGTGCGCGCTGCGTCCGCGCCGGCGATTGTGGCGGCGCGAGTAGGAGGTGTGGAGTTGCTGGAGCGCCTCGGAGATCCGCCCGCCGGGGGTCGAGACGATCCCGTGGTAGTGGTTGCCGAGCAGGGCGTAGCTGATCACGCGCAGGCTGAACCGTTCGAAGACCTCCACGAGGCGGTCGAGGAACGTCAGGCGGTCCTCGATGTCCACGAAGAGGTGCCGGTCGTCGCTTCCGTGCGAGCCAAGGTGGTAGATCCCGGCGTGGAACGGACGAAGCGGGCGGCCCATGCCGCCGAGCGTAGGCGCCTCGAAAGCGAGCACGCCGCCCGTCGGGGAACTTGTCACACCTCAGGCACATTTGCGGTCTTGACGCTTTTGGGTGTCCGACACTCACAAAGGCCCGGCGCGGTCGCAAAGAGCGAGAAAGCGGGGTCTAGCGGCGGGCGCGGAGCGCGCGGCTCGTCGCTCTGAAGCGGCCGTCGAGGACCGCGGTAACGCGATAGCTGCCCGGCTTGCCGACCTTGAACGAGAAGCCGCCGAGCCTCGTCGTCCTGGCGCCGCGGATCCGCACCCAGCGGCTTCCTGCCTTCCGCTGCAGCGTCACCGGTATCCCGACCACCGCATGTCGGTAAAAGTCGACCACGAACCCCACGAGGACGCGCTTGCGTCGTTGCCTGATCGTCACCACCGACGGCGGCATGTTCCCCTCGAGCCGCACTCGCGACATGGCCAGCAGCGCCTGCCCACGGTTCCAGCTGGACGCCAGAGTCGAGCCCTTGACGAAGTAGTCGTCGGTCTCCGGCCGTGGGAGCACGAACCGGACGAAGGCATGCAGCTTCTCTGAGAGCGGAAAGGCGACCACGAGCTCGCTCGGCGACGACCGCCGCTCGACCTGGAGGACGAAGAACCCGGGGATCGTGCCGACCACGCGGCCGCCCACGAGGTGGTCGAGCGAAACGCCGGCCCGCTGATCCTCCGTCCAGTCCTTCGTCAGGTTCGCGAGCGCGACCCGTTCCGTGCTCATCGCCCGCTCGTCGTAGCCGACCTCCCAGTCCATCGACGCGTTGTTCCGGATCGCCGGGTTCGCCGGGAGCCAGTACGCGGGCCCGATCCACGTCCCCGACGTTCCCCGAGCGGACTGGCGCGAGTACTCGTCGGGCGAGCCGATCAGGAGATTCAGGTTCGCCGGCAGGCCCGACGACGGCCGGTCGACGCGAACGCGTTCGATCGACTGGCCGGGCGCCAGTTGCGCAACCGAGAGTGCTGCAACGACCCCCGCCGCGACGGTCAGAAGCGCGGCCCAACGCACGCGCGAGAGGCTAGCTCAAAGGTGTAAGGAGGCTGTGCGCCGGATCGGCCCGACGCGCAGCACACACACGTAGCGCCCGTGGGTGAGCCGGCCCGGCAGGCGGAGGCGAACGGCGTTCGCTCCGGCGCGCAGGCGCCGCGGGCCGCCCGCTACAGCCCTCCCGCGGCGAAGCAGCGAGAGCCGGGCGCTCGCGGCCCGGTTCAACGTCACCCGCGCGACGAGCCACCGTGAGCCGGCCCTCCGCTCGATCCGCACGCCGAACCGTGACACCGCCACGACCTTCGTCCCGGAGTCGGGCGGCGGCGGTGGCGAAGGTGGTGAGGGCGGCGGCGGCTGAGGAGGTGGCGGCGGCTGGGGAGGAGGAGGCGGCTGGGGGCTCGTCGAGACGACGACCTCCCCAGTCATGAAGGGATGGAACGTGCAGTCGTAGTCGTACGTACCCTCGGCGGGGAACTGCAGCCGGAACGACTGGCCGTTGCCGAACGTCCCGGAGTCGAAGCCCCCGGGCGTGGTCGAGGTCACCGTGTGCGAAACGAGATCGTTGTTCGTCCAGCAGACGGTCGCTCCCGGGGGGACGGTTACCGACGGCGGCGTGTATGTGTAGCCCTGAATCCCGACCACCACGTCACCGGGCCGGCAAGGCTCGACCGCCGCCCGCGCCGAGCCGCCGCCCTGGCCAAATCCCAGCCCGGCGGCGAGAGCGACGGCTGCGGTGGCCGTCAACGCAGCAAGTGGCTTCACGTCCGGACCTACGGATGGCGGGTTCCTCCGGTTTCGCGCTCCCAAATCGGGTACATATCGCTCGTGAAGAGGACTGCGGTCGAGCTCGCCGCGGAAGCGACTCGCCTCGACAACCCGCAGCGGGGGCTGGCGGCGATCACCGAGCTGCGGCGACTTCTCGAGGAGCTCGAGTCCCGCCACGTCGCGAACGCGATCCGGGAGGGGCTCTCTTGGTCCCGCGTCGCGGAGCACCTCGCGGTCTCGAAGCAGGCGGCGCACAAGAAGCACGCCAAGGGCCTTGCGCCGTCCGGGCAGGAATTGGCGGACGAGGCTCGACGCGAAGGAAGGAACGTCCGGCTCGACGCCTAACCTCGGGTCGTGACGGTTCTCGGCATCGACCCAGGCACGGCTGCATGCGGATTCGGCGTCGTCAAGCACTCCGGCGGCCGCCTCAGAGCGGTCGACCTCGGCACCTGGCACACCAAGGCCTCCATGCGGCCCGAGTTGCGGCTGAAGACGATCCACGACACCGTGGCCGATCTCATCGACCGGTGGGCGCCGCACGCGGTCGCCATCGAGGAATCCTTTGTCGGCGCAGACGCCCGCACCGCGCTCTCGGTCGGACAGGCGCGCGGCGCCGTGCTCGTCGCGGCCGCCAACGCCGGGGTCGCGTGCGTGGAGTACGCGCCCGCGCACGTCAAGGGCGCCGTCTGCGGCTACGGACGGGCTGAGAAGGCGCAGGTGCAGCGGATGGTGCAGGCGATCCTCCGGCTCGAGACGCCCCCGGCGTCGAGCCACGCGGCGGACGCGCTCGCGGTCGCCATCTGCCATGCGATGGCGCCGCCGCTGCTCCAGGCGGTGGGATGATCGCGCAGCTCCGGGGGCGGGTCGTCGCTCGCCGCCGGGACGGCGTCGTCCTCGACGTGAACGGCGTCGGCTACCTGCTGCAGACGACGCTCAGTGCGCTCCGCAAGGCGCAGGGCGGGGAGGACGTCGCGCTCGATACGTACCTCCATGTCCGCGAGGACGCGCTCCAGCTCTACGGGTTCGCCGAGCCGGCGGAGCGCGAGCTCTTCGAGCTGCTCCTCTCCGTTTCCGGCGTCGGCCCGAAGGTGGCGCTCGCGATCGTCTCCAACTCCACCCCGGCCGACCTCCGGCGCGCGATCGCGCTCGAGGACGAGACGCGCTTCGTCGCCATCCCCGGGATCGGCAAGAAGACCGCGCAGCGCATCCTGCTCGAGCTGAAGGAGAAGCTCGGGCCTGTCGAGTCGCTCACCGGCGAGGGGGGCGCACACGAGCTGGTCGCTCGGGACGCGCTCGTCGAGCTCGGCTACTCCATCCCCGAGGCGGAGCGTGCCCTGGCGAGCACGGATCCCGAGCTGCCGCCCGAGGAGCGGGTCCGGCAGGCGCTCAGAGCCGCATGACAGAACAGTTCCTCGCACCGGCGCTCCAGCCGCAGGACGACGAGATCGAGCGCTCGCTCCGGCCGCGGCGGCTCGACGACTTCGTCGGCCAGGCGCGGGTCAAGGAGCAGCTCTCGATCGCCCTAGAGGCGACCCGCTCGCGGGGCGAGGCGCTCGACCATGTCCTCCTCGTCGGCCCGCCCGGGCTGGGCAAGACGAGTCTGGCGTACATCCTGCGCGAGGAGCTCGGTGTCGGGATCCGGACCGTCGCCGGGCCCGCGCTGGAGCGGAAGGGCGACCTCGCCGCGATCCTGACCGCGCTCGAAGACCGTGACGTCCTCTTCGTCGACGAGATCCATCGGCTGAGCGCGGCAGTCGAGGAGGTCTTGTACCCCGCTCTGGAGGATTTCCGGCTCGACATCGTCGTCGGCCAGGGCGTCGCGGCGCGGACGCTGACGCTCGACGTCCCACCGTTCACGCTCGTCGGTGCGACCACGCGCACGGGGCTCCTGACGACTCCGCTGCGCGACCGCTTCGGCATGACCTTCCGGCTCGACTACTACGAGCCGGGCGAGCTGACCGAGATCGTGACACGGTCGGCGGGGATCCTCGGCGTCCAGATCGAGCCGGACGCGGCGGTAGAGATCGCCGGCCGCGCGCGGGGGACGCCACGGGTGGCGAACCGCATCCTCCGGCGGGTGCGGGACGTCGCGGAGGTGCGCCACGACGGGACGGTCACGGCGGACGTCGCCGCCGAGGCGCTCGAGCTCCTCGAGGTCGACGGGTGCGGCCTCGAGCGCACGGACCGCGAGCTGCTGCGGGCGATCGTGGAGCGCTTCGACGGCGGGCCTGTCGGTCTCTCGACCCTAGCCGTCGCGCTCGGCGAGGCGCCGGACACGGTCGAGGACGTCTACGAGCCGTACCTGCTCCAGCTCGGCTTCATCCAGCGGACGCCGCGCGGACGAACTGTCACGTCCCGCGGGCGCGCCCACATCGGCGCCGCCGCGAAGGCTGCGAACGCCGCGCTCTTCTAGCGCCGGAACTGGAGCTCGTGCCAGCTGGGCACGGGCGCGAGCTCGAGGAGGGCGCGGTCTCCGCCGGGGTCGCGGTAGCCGAACTCGGCCGTCTCCTCGTCCCAGTCGACGTCGAGGAGCCCGAGCTTCACGCGCTGGTCTAGCCAGGCGCCGCGGAAGACGAGCTTCCGTAGCCAGTAGACCAGTGACTCGCCGTCAATCGCTGCGAGCGCCTCCCAGTGCCGCAGCAGGTAGCGCCCTAGTGTGCTGCGCGCTTCCTCGATCCGGCCCTCGGCGGTCAGCTCCACGAGGTCGGCGGATTCGTCCTCGTCGAGGTCGTTGCTCTCGACCAGGCCGAGCTTCACGGCCGACGCGATCACCCGCTCCTCGAAGTCCTCGGCGTTGAAGGCGAAGCGGTAGCCGAGGAACTGCACGACGTAGTCCTCGCCGGATTCGTAGTTGACCTCGCTCGTCACGTCTTTCTGAGGATACGCGGGAGGTGTGCCGTCCGCGGCCCTCCGTACCGTCATCTCTCCGATGGTCGGAAGCTGGCACATCAACCCTTGCGCGCAGGACGACGCCGTCGCACTCGCGGAGCGGCTCGGCATCAGCGAGACGACCGCGCGCGTACTCGTGCGGCGGGGCTACTCGGATCCGGCTGACGCGGAGCGCTTCCTCGCCGGCGGCGACCCCGAACACGATCCCTTCGCGCTCGGCGACATGGAGGCCGCCTGCGCGCGCATTCGTCGCGCGATCGAGACGAAAGAGCGAATTTGCGTCCACGGCGACTACGACGCGGACGGGATCTGCGCCACCGCCCTCGCCGTGCTCGTCCTCCGGCAGCTCGGCGCCGAGGTCGACTGGCACCTCCCGAGCCGCTTCGAGGAGGGCTACGGCGTCTCCGGAGAGACACTCGCACGCCTTGCGGACGAGGGGTGCGGCCTCGTCCTCACGGTCGACTGCGGGATCACCGCCGTGCGCGAGGTGGCAGACGCGAACGCCCGCGGCCTCGACGTGATCGTGACCGACCACCATCGGCCGGGCGAGGAGCTCCCCGACTGCCCGATCGTCGCGACCCGGCCGTCCAACTACCCATTTCCGGAGCTGTGCGGCACGGGCGTCGTCTGGAAGCTCGCGCAGGCGCTGACCGACGGTGACCCCTCGCTCGCACCGCACCTCGACCTGGTCGCGATCGCGACGATCTCCGACGTCGTTCCGCTCGTCGACGAGAACCGTTTCCTCGCGCTCGCGGGCCTGAAAGCGCTTGGCCGGACGCAGAAGCCTGGGCTCCGCGCACTGATGCGCTCCGCCGGCGTCGACCCGGCGGCCGTGAACGAAGGCGCGGTCGGGTTCCGGCTCGCGCCGCGGATCAACGCCGCCGGGCGACTCTCGCATCCGGAGACCGCCCTCGAGCTCCTGCTCACCGAGGAGGAAGGCGTCGCGGCCGAGCTGGCGGGCAGGCTCGAGGAGCTGAACCGCGAGCGGCAGGCGGTCGAAGACCGGATCCTGCGCGACGCGGTCGCGAAGGTGGAGGAGTGGCCCGAGGCCCGCAGGCGCTCGCGCGGCTATGTCCTCGCCGACGAGTTCTGGCACCAGGGCGTGATCGGCATCGTTGCCTCGAGGCTGGTCGAGCGCTTCCACCGCCCGGTCGTCCTGATCGCGGGCGCCGACGAGGAGTGGAAAGGGTCCGGGCGGTCGGTCAGCGCGTTCGACCTCCACGGCGCGTTGCAGGCCTGTAGCGGCGACCTCGCGCGATTCGGCGGTCACCGGGCGGCGGCGGGCCTCTCGATCGACCCGTCGCGAGTCGAGGCCTTCGCGGCCGCGTTCGGCGCGCACGCCGACGCCGTCCTGACCGAGGAGGAACTCGCCCCGTCTACGACCGTCGATGCGGTGGTCGGCGGCGAGGAGCTGACGCTCGACCTCTGCGAGGAGCTCCGGCGGCTCGCGCCGTTCGGGCTCGGGAACCCCGGCGTGACGCTCCTGCTGCCGTCCAGCGAGCTCACCGACGTCGGGAGGACGGCCGACGGGAAGCACCTTCGCTTCGGCGTGCGGCAGCGAAACCGCCCCGCGGGCAGCGCGATCGGCTTTGGCCTCGGCCGTCAGTTCGACCGAGCCAGGCGCGCCGTGCGCTACGACGTGCTCTTCCGGCTGGAGGAGAACCGGTGGAACGGCACCGTTGCGCCGCAGCTCGTCGTCCGGGACCTCGTCGAGACGCCGGAGCGCTACGACAGCCTGCGCGCCTGGCTCGCCGACGAGTTCCGGAAAGAGGAAGCGGCGCGGGCGCCCGAGGCGGAGGCGATCTTCAGCGAGCTGGCGCTCGTCTCGGGCGGACCGAGACGTGATCTCCTCGAGTCCGAGGCCTTCAGGGCACTACTGGAGGACGTACCGCTGGCGGCGGCGGCCTAAGGAATCGAGCCCGGCCACGAGGCGCGCCAGCGCGAGGACTTTTCGCTTCTGTCGACGGCGGTAGAGCACGGACCGGACGATTTCTGAGGCCGGAGGTCACTTCCTGCCTCCGAAGTACACTGATTCCATGGCGATTCTCGAGGCTCCTGAACGACATCAAGACCTGATCGACGAGCTGATCGCCGAGGTTGCCGACTACAACCCCGACGTCGACGGCGAGCTGCTCGCGCGGGCGTTCCGCTACGCCGCGAAGGCGCACGAGGGCCAGCAGCGCCGCTCCGGCGAGGAGTTCATCCACCATCCGTACGCGGTCGCGCTGATCTGCGCCGGGCTGCACCTCGACGACCTCACGATCGCCGCAGCGCTCCTTCACGACGTGGTCGAGGACACGGGAGCGACGCTCGAGGACCTCACGAACGAGTTCGGCGAGGAGGTCGCGCAGCTCGTCGACGGCGTCACGAAGCTGACACGCGTCCATTTCCAAAGCCGCGAGCAGGCGGAGGCGGAGAACTACCGGAAGATGATCCTGGCGATGGCCGAGGACCCCGGGGTCATCCTGATCAAGCTCGCCGACCGCCTCCACAACCTCCGGACGATCGAGTACCTCGGGAAGCAGAAGCAGGTGCAGAAGGCTCGCGAGGCGCTCGAGGTGTACGCGCCCCTGGCGCACCGCCTGGGTATCCACACGATGAAGTGGCAGCTCGAGGACCTCGCCTTCGAGGCACTGCACCCGCGCAAGTACACGGAGATCAAGGCGATGGTCAGCGAGCGCCGCGCCGACCGCGAGGAGCATGTCCGCGAAGCGTCATACGTGCTCCAGCGCGAGCTCGACAAGGTCGACATCCCGGCGGAGATCTCCGGGCGCGCGAAGCACTTCTACTCCATCTACGACAAGATGGCCAAGAAGGGCAAGGAGTTCAACGAGATCTACGACCTCACTGCGATGCGCGTGATCGTCGAGCGCGACGCGGAGGAGGGCACGCGCGACTGCTACGGCGCGCTCGGCCTCATCCACTCGCTGTGGAAGCCGATGCCGGGCAGGTTCAAGGACTACATCGCGATGCCGAAGCTGAACGGCTACCGGGCGTTGCACACGACCGTGATCGGGCCGCAGGGACGGCCGCTCGAGATCCAGGTCCGGACGCGGGAAATGCACGAGACGGCCGAGCTCGGCGTCGCAGCGCACTGGCTCTACAAGCGGGGCGGCAAGGGCCGCGCGCCGGACGAGCAGTGGGTGGCCCGGGTGCGCCAGCTCATGGAGTGGCACGACGAGGCCGACCCGCGCGAGTACAAGCGCCAGATCCTCGGTGAGCTTTTCACGGACGAGGTCTACGTCTTCACGCCCAAGGGCGAGGTGAAGACGCTGCCGGCGGGCGCGACCCCGATCGACTTCGCCTACGCCGTCCACACCGACGTCGGCCACAGGACGGTCGGCGCACGGGTGAACGGCCGGATCGTTCCGCTCCACTACGCGCTGCAGAACGGCGACTTCGTCGAAATTCAGACCTCGAAGACCGGCGGGCGCGGCCCGTCGCGCGACTGGCTCAAGCTCGCCAAATCGTCCCGCGCGAAGAACAAGATCCGCCAGTGGTTCTCCCGTGAGACGCGCGAGGACACCGAGCAGAAGGGCCGCGAGTCGCTCGAGCAGGCGCTGAAGGCGCAGAAGCTGCCGTACCGGAAGGTCGCCGGCTCCGCGCTCCTCGCCCAGGTGATTCGCGAGGGCGGCTACAAGAAGGGCGAGGACTTCTACCTCGCGCTCGGCTCGGGCAAGGTCGCCGCATCGCAGATCGTCGACAAGGTGATCCAGCGCCTCAAGACGACCGAGGTCGTCGAGGAAGAGCCGGTTCCGGCAAGGCCGAAAACGACGGCGCCGAGCGGTGCCGTCGGGATCAACGTCGAAGGCGTTGAGGACGTGCTGATCCGGCTCGCCAAGTGCTGCACGCCGGTGCCCAGCGACCAGATCGTCGGCTACATCTCGCTCGGCAAGGGGATCACGATCCACCGCGAGGACTGCCCGAACGTGAAAACCCTGCGTCGGAATCCGGAGCGCTTCACGCCGGTGAACTGGGACGGCGGGACGACGCAGAGCTTCCGCGTCCAGATCGCAGTGGACGCTTGGGACCGCCCCCGGCTCCTCGAGGACGTCGCCCGGACGTTCGCCGAGCACGGCGCCAACATCGTCTCCTACGGCGGGACGGTGGAGGACCAGCTGGCGAAGAACTGGTACACGGCCGAGGTGCCGGACGTGAAGTCCCTCCGCACCCTCCTGACCTCGCTGCGCAACGTCGAAGCAGTCTTCGACGCGTATCGAGTTACCCCGAGCTGATCCCTCGCACGAGGGAATCGGCTGCCCGAACGAGGGGTCGAACACCCGCAAAAGCCCCGCTAATCCGGCGGATCACCCCTTAGGGGGATGATCCCCCGTCCGGGAGGGGTACCTCGGACGAGGGATGGACGGCGCGACCGATCCGACTACAACGAGTGCAGGGGGAGAGGCAAGCCTGCGGCGGCCACTCGAGAGGGTGGCCGCGCGGCTAGTAGGGGTCAGGCTTCGACGTCGTCCCGTTCGAAGCCGCGGATCATCTCGCGGAAGTCATCGGGGATCGGGCAGGCCCTCCGCTCGTCCAGGTCGACCAGCACGAGCGTCTGCGTTGCGGTCACCATCAGCGCGTCGTCGTCGACCCGATAGGACGCGCACTCGTACGTCACGCTCGTCGTCCCGATCCGCGAGACGCGGATGAACACCTCGATCAGGTCGTCGAAGCGCGCAGGCGCGAGGTACTCGATCGTGTTCGCGCGCATCACGAACTCCGCCTCCTCCGGCCCGGTCGCGAGCATCCCGAGGTGGCGCGCGTACTCGACCCGGGCCAGGTCGAAGTAGGGGAGGTACCGGCCGTAGTAGACGATGCCCTGCGCGTCGGTGTCCGAGAAGCCGACGCGCGTCAGCGCCGAGTACTTGAACGGCGGCTTCCGATTGGTGACCCGCCCCAGCTCGAGCACTAACCGGAGCTCCTGGCCGGCCAGAAGCCTCCGGTCACGAGCGAATGACGTCGAGCACCTCGTCGCGCTTGCGCTCCATCAGCTCCTCGGAACGCGCCTCGAGGTTCAGCCGCAGGAGCGGCTCGGTGTTCGAGGGGCGGACGTTGAAGTGCCACTCGTCGGCGTC
Source organism: Gaiellaceae bacterium (assembly GCA_036520235.1). Classification (GTDB taxonomy): domain Bacteria; phylum Actinomycetota; class Thermoleophilia; order Gaiellales; family Gaiellaceae; genus JACDAN01. Next base: position 19,340 of record DATDKA010000132.1, on the reverse strand, counting down.
GACCGAGACGCCGTCCAGGTGGGATACCTCGCCCTCGTCCGAGAACCGCCGCTCGAGCTCCGCGAGCTTCGCCTCGACATCCGGAACGGGGGTGTTCAACTCGCCGGTGATGAAGTAGCGCTCGCGGAAGGGCCGCAGGATCTCCGAGAGCCGCCGGCCCTTCTTCGAGACCAGCTCGAGCATGAGCAGGAACGGGACCACGCCGGAGTCCGCCTGGCTGAAGCCCCGGAAGTAGTAGTGACCGGAGACCTCGCCGCCGAACGCGGCGCCCTCCTCGCGCATGCGGTGCTTGATGAACGCGTGGCCGACGCGGTTCACGAGCGGCGTGCCGCCGGCGTCCTCGATCGTCTCCGGCACGGCCCAGCTCGCGCGGACGTCGTAGATGATCTTCGCGGCCGGCTCCTTCTCCAGCACCGACTCGGCGAGCAGCGCCGTCACGAAGTCGCCGGGGACGAACTCGCCGCTGTCGTCGACGAAGAAGCAGCGGTCGGCGTCCCCGTCGAAGGCCACGCCGAAGTCCGCGCCCTCGGTCTTCGTCCGCTCGACGATGAACTCGCGGTTCTCCGGGAGCAGCGGATTCGGCTCGTGATTGGGGAACGTCCCGTCAGGCTCGAAGTAGTGCCGGACGGTCTCGATTGGGAGGCGCTCGAGTACCGGCGGCAGCATCGCGCCCGCCATCCCGTTTGCGGCGTCGATCACGACCTTGAGCGGCCGGATCGCCTCCAGGTCGACGAACGAGACCACGCGGTCGACGTACGCGGGCCAGATGTCGACCTCGCGGAGCGTTCCCGCGGGCTTCGCCTCGCCGAATCCCTGCGCGGCGCGGTCGCGGATCTCCAGCAGGCCCGAGTCCCCGCCGACCGGGAGCGCGCCCTCGCGTACGACCTTCATCCCCGTGTACTGCTTCGGGTTGTGGGAGGCGGTGACCATGATCCCGCCGCCGAGCTCCTGCTCGCCGACTGCGAAATAGACCATCTCGGTGCCGACGAGCCCGAGGTCGAGCACCTCCGCGCCGCCGTCCAGCGCGCCGCGTATGGCGGCGGCGGCCATGTCCGGCGAGGCGAGCCGCATGTCGCGTCCGACGGCCAGGTTGCGTGGTCCGAACTCTTCGACGTATGCCCGCGCGATCGCGTACGCGCCCTCTTCGTCCAGCTCGGTTGGATAGATGCCGCGGACGTCGTAGGCTTTGAAGACCTTCGGATCGATCACGGCCGGACTCTATCCCGGTGGAACCGGCTGTTCGCGTCCGGTGTAGGAGGAGCATGAAGGCAATTGCGTTCGTCGCCGCGGCCGCGGCGCTGGTACTGGCGCCGGCCGCGATGGCCAAGGAAGGGCCGGGCGGATACCAGGTCTGTGGCCCGGACGCCTGTGCCCCGATCGGCCACGGGTCCGATTCCGTCGTCGTCCTCCACTCCGGGTCGGAGAGCCCGCCGCCGCCGCCCGGTGCGTTCTACGTGATCGACTACAAGGAGCAGCACGCGGTCCCGTACTACTTCAGGCCGGACCGCGGGCTCGTCGGCGCCAGGCTCGGCTCGAACAACTCGATCAGCTGGTACAGGGTCGAGGGCCACGTGCTGAGTCGCCTCCGGGCAGCGACGACGAAGCTCGAGCCCTACGGCGCCTCTGCCCCCTCCGGCGGCGGGCGCGACGTGACGCCGTGGCTGGTCGGTGCCGCTCTGCTCATCCTCGCCGCAGCCGCCGGCGCGACATACCTCCTGAAGGGAGCACCGATGAAGAGACTCGCCGCGCAGTTCCTGCTCGTCCTGGCGGCCGCGATGGCCCTCGCGGCGACGGCATCGGCGAAGGCGATCCAGACCGCGCAGGCCTGCGGCCCCGACCAGTGCGGCGACCTCGACAAGGACGGCACGATGCTCATCCTGAACTCGGGCGGCTCGGTTTCCCAGCCGCCGCCGACGGCCGAGTACTACCGGCTCGACTTCGTCTTCGCGGAGGCCGGCACGCCGGATCACAATGCGTTCTCGCACCTGTTCGTTCCGTCGAAGGGGCTCGTGGGCTTCGGCGACGAGAACGGCGGAGTGGCGTGGTTCCCGATCTACGGGCAAGCGCTCGACACCGTTCGGCAAGCGACGCGCGATGTCCAGCCGTTCGCAGCTCCACCCGCCTGGCCGACCTCGATCGGCGATCCGATCTTCAAGCCGCCCGCGACTGTGAGCCCGGCTCCGTCCGACGGCACGAATTGGCGGCCGTGGGCGCTCGGGAGCGGCCTCGTGCTGCTGGTCCTCGCGGTTGGCGCGCTGCTCGCGCGCAGAACCCGCGTTCGCAGGCCGGAAACGGCCTGAAGCAACGCTGCGGCCCGGGACGTTTCGAGCGTCCCGGCTCGTTTCTACACTTATGGGAGTGGAGCGCAAGCTTGCGACCGTTTTGTTCGTGGACCTGGTCGGGTCCACGGCCCTCGTCACCGGCACCGATCCGGAGGTGGCGCGCCGCCGCGTGCAGCAGTACTTCGACCGCGTCTCCCATTGCGTGGTCACTCACGGCGGCCTGGTCGAGAAGTTCGCCGGCGACGCCGTCATGGCCGCGTTCGGGATTCCGCAGTCCCACGAGGACGACGCCGAGCGCGCCGTCCGCGCCGCGCTCGGGATCATGGATTCCGTCCGGGAGCTCGGGCTCGAGGCGCGGATCGGCATCGAGTCCGGCGAAGTCGTCGTCGACGACGCCGAGTCGACGTTCGCCACCGGCGAGGCCGTCAACATTGCCGCCCGCCTGCAGCAGGCCGCGGAGCCGAACGCGATCCTGATCGGGCCGGGCGCGCAGCGCCTGACGCTGGGGTGCTTCCAGGTCGAGGACGAAGGGCCGCTCGAGGTGAAGGGCCGGACCGACCCCGTCTGGGCCTGGCGCGTGATCTGCGTCACGCGAACGGAAGCGTCGGCCCGTCGGGTGGCCGCGCCGCTCGTCGGCCGCGACGCCGAGCTCGAGCTGCTGGAGAACACCTATGCCCGGTCGGTTCGGGACCGCCGCGCGCACCTGTTCACGATCTACGGGGACCCGGGCGTGGGCAAGAGCCGCCTCGCGCGCGAGTTCGTCGACGGGCTCGAGAACGCCACCGTGCTGGTCGGCCGGGCTCTCCCCTACGGCGAGGGCGTCACCTATTCGGCGCTCTCGGACATGGTCAAGGTCGCGGCCGGGATCGCCGACGACGACCCGCTCGACGAGGCGGTGGAGAAGCTGCGCGACTGTTGCCCCGACGAGGCGGTCGCGGACCTGCTCGGTCTCGCCTCGGGCGTGCTCGAGGCGGTGCAGGCCGAGCACAACCAGCAGGAGATCTCCTGGGCGGCGCGCGCGTGGGCCGAGAAGCTCGCCGAGCCGCAGCCGCTCGTCCTCGCCTTCGAGGACATTCACTGGGCCGAGGAGCCGCTGCTCGAGCTGATCGAGCATCTCGGCACGTGGGTGCGTGAGGTGCCCCTCCTGATCCTCTGCCTCGCCCGCCCCGAGCTGCTCGACATCCGACCGGGCTGGGGTGGAGGCCGGGTGCGCGCGACGGCGATCGAGCTCGAGCCACTCGGCCAGGCCGACAGCGAGGCGCTGATCGACGCGCTGCTGGACGGCGAGGACGGGCTCCCCGCCACCACTCGCTCCACGCTCCTCGCGAAGACCGAGGGGAACCCGCTCTTCGTCGAGGAGACGATCCGCATGCTCGCCGAGGCGAACGGCGGCGGCGTCGAGCGGATCCCGGACACGCTGCAGGCGCTGATCGCGGCTCGAATCGACCATCTCCCGCAGGGCGAGAAGTCGTTGCTCCAGCGCGCGGCGGTGATCGGCCGGATCTTCTGGTCGGGCGCCGTTGCCCACCTCAGCACAGATCCCGAGGAGGAGCTCGAGCCGCTGCTCGACGACCTGCTGCTCCGGGAGTTCCTCCTGAGGGAGTCGCGCTCGACGATCGGCGGCGAGGACGCCTACCGCTTCAAGCATGTCCTGATCCGCGAGGTCGCCTACAGCGGGCTGTCGAAGACGGCCCGCGCCTCGCATCACCGGCGCTTCGCCGAGTGGCTCAAGGAGCGTGCGGGCGACGAGCTGCTCGAGGTCCGCGCGTACCACCTCGACCACGCGAGCGCTCTGCTCGCGGAGCTCGACGGCGCGCCCCCCGAGGAGCTCGCGACCGAAGCAGCCGACGCGCTCGAGCGGGCGGGAAAGCGGGCGCTCGCGCGGGAGGCCAACGAGACCGCTCGGAAGCTGCTGCTGCGCTCGGTCGAGCTCGAGCCCACGACCCACCGGCGGTTCCAGGCTGCACGGGCGGCGTGGCGCATGCACGACTTCCCGGTCGTCTCGCCCGAGATGGAAGAGGTGCTGAAGGACGCACGCGAGACCGGCGATCGCAACCTCGAGTCGCGCGCCCTGACGGCGCTCGCGGAGGCGACCCTCCTGCGCGAGGCCGATGTGAGCCGTGCCGAGCAGCTGGCGAAGAAGGCGCTCGAGGTCGCCGACACGGACGAGGCGCGCGTCGACGCACTCCAGGTGCTGGAGACCGTCTCGTGGTGGCGCGGCCGCCTGACCGAGTCGGAGGGGTACGCCGAGCAGGCGCTGGAGCTCTCGCGGCGACTGGAGCGCCCCGACCTCGAGGCCGCTGCGCTCCTCTCCTTGGCCGGGATCTACACGTCGCGGCAGGAAGACGACCGCGCCGAGCCGCTGATCGCCCGGGCGCACGCCTTGGCGGAAGAGAGCGGGTCGCTGAACACACAGGCGAAGGCGTTTCAGCAGGCCGGCGAGCTCCATTCCTGGCGGGATCGGAACGACGAGGCGCTTGCCGAGTACACGCGTGCGCTGGACCTGTTCACCGAAGTCGGCTCGGCGACGAACGTGGCGCGGACGATGATGCGGATCGGGACGATCCGGCAGCAGCAGGGCGACCTCGCTGAGGCGGAGAAGCTGGGGCGGGAGTCGATCCGCATCCTGAAGCCGCTCGAGGACCGCGGGACGCTCTGCGAGGTGCAGCGCTTCCTGGCCGACGTGCTGCTCGAGCAGGGCAAGGTCGACGAGGCCGAGATGTACGCCCTCCGTGCCATCGAGACGGTCGGGCCCCAGGACGTCAGCTCGCAGGCGTCGACGAAGAGGTCGCTTGCCATGATCCGCGCGCATCAGGGCCGAGACGACGAGGCCGAGGCGCTCCTTCGCGAGTCGATCGAGACGCTCGAGCGGAGCGAGTACACCCGGTTCCTCGCCGACCCCCTCGAGGCGATCATCGAGTTCCTGATCGGACGCCAGCGTGTCGGGGAGGCGGTGCGGTTCCAGAAGCGCCTGGCGGAGCTGCGCGCAGCCTCGATGCCGGAAGAGGCCGCCGCCGGCATCGCCTGACCGGGGGTTTGAGCGCCGCCTAGCGGCGTCGACCTGCCCCTCCGACAGCCGAGGCAAGCGCAGTCCGGATCGCCTGGTGGCTGTCCTCGTCGGGTGACTCGCTGATGACGGTCGCCGGGCGGTCGAAGCGCGTCAACGCGTCGGCCAGCGGCTCGGCTCGCAGAGTTCCCTCGCCGTAGGGCAGGTGCTTCGTCTCGTTCCTGTTTGCATAGGCGATGTCCGAGAAGTGGATGTGGAACGGCGCGCCCGGCTCGATCACCCGATCGGCCCGCTCGAGGACGTTCGCGAACCGCTCTACCTCCGTGAACTCGCCGTCCGAGGTCGCGTGCATGTGGGCGAAGTCCAGCACCGGGCGAATCCAGTCCACGCGTTCCGCGATCTCCAGGACGTCGTCGATCGTTCCGAGCTCCCGCACGCGGCCCATGACCTCGACCCCGAACGGCACGTCCCTACCTTTCTTCTCGAGCCGCTCGCGAAGCTCGCCGGCCTGCTCGACGACGTCGTCGAGCGCCTGCTCCCGCTCCCGGCCGAGCAGGAATCCCGGGTGGAAGACGACGAGCTCGGCGCCTGCGGACACGGCGATCCCGGCGGAGTGGTCGAGCATGCCGATCGCCATGTTCAGCTTCTTGCCGCGCTCCGCGTGGCCGACGAACCCCGCGATCGGCGCGTGCACCGACAACACGATCCCGTTTTCGCGGGCCAGCTCGCCGAAGCGCTCGGCCCACGGGTAGTCCATCCAGAACTTGCCCTCGAAGTCGATCTCGTTGGCCGTGTAGCCGCTCTCGAGCAGAAGCTCGATCGCTGCCTCCGGCGACTCGCGGGACGGCACCCGCGCGGGACCGAATCGCACCTCGCTCATGCCGCCAACGCTAACGGGCGCGGAGCAGCCGGTCGATCAACGGCGCATGGCTTTCGCCGCTCGAGTCCTGATCAAGCTCTGCCGCGTTCTGCTCGCACTGGTCGTCGGCGTCGTCCTCTACATCGGCGCCGTTCAGGCGGGCGTCCTCCCGAATCCACTTGCGCCGAAGGCCGAGGGCGACCTCGCCCTCGCGCAGAGCAAGAAAGCTGGGCTACGCGTCCTCTTCGTCGGGAACAGCTTCACCTTCTACAACTCGATTCCAAAGCGGGTTCACGAGCTGTCGTCGGCCGACAATTCCGCCAGGAAGATCTTCGCCGTCCAGTACACGGCCCCGAGCTGGCGGCTGAGCAAGGCTGCGCAGGACACCGGGCTGGAGCGCTTGCTTCGCCAGGTGCCCTGGGACGTCGTCGTCCTGCAGGAGCACGGCTACGAGCTCGCTCGGTCACAGCAGCACCGCCGCGAAACGACCGACCGCTACGCGACTGCGATCGCGGCACGCGCGGGCGGCGCGCGGATGGTGTTGTTCATGCCCTGGGACAGCAAGAACGGCCGGGACGGCGAGATGTATACCGAGCTGCAGGAGCGAATCGCCGACAACATCGAAGAGCTCGCCGACAGGCTCGGCGCCGAGGTCGCGCCCGTGGGAGTCGCCTGGGAGACGGCCGTCGAGTACCGACCGGGGATCGACCTTTGGTACCGCGACGGCCGCCATCCCGGCAAGCGCGGCGCCTACCTCGGCGCCTGCGTCTTCTACGCCGTGCTGACCGGCCGCGATCCCACCGGGAACGCGTTCACCGGAGGTCTGGACCCCGAAGAGGCGCGTTTTCTCCAGCACGTCGCCCGCGACGTCGTGCTGTCCGCGTAGCGTCGTCCGACGCCAAACCTACGCTTTTCTCATGTCCAACCGCCCATCCCGCATCGACCTGCTCGAGCTCGACATCGACCTCCGCCTGACCGACCTCTGGCGTGAGGCGGCCGATGTCTCAGAGTGGAATCTGGAGATCGTGGCCGCGTTCATGCGCGCCGCGTACGGCAAGGGGTACTGCGACGCGCTGACGGAGGACGAGCCGGGCGCGCTCTGTCACGACCACGGCTATCGCATCCCCGCCCGGCGCCCCGCGCCCGCGCCCGAAGTCTCCTAAGCCCTCCGCCACCTCAGGGCTACACTTTTCGGCGTGGCGCGCCGTGCCAGTCCAGCCCGCCTCGTCATCGCGCTCGGCGTGGCGGCCATGCTCGCCATCTTCCTCGTCTATACCGCGATCGCCGGCGGGACACCGCAGGTCAAGCCGAGCCAGCTGAAGGGCCACACGGGAGAGGTCACGGTCGTCGGCAAGGTGACCGGAGCCGTCCGGGGCGACGCCCGCGGGGCCGGGCTCCGCTTCCGGCTCCGCGACGTGAAGGGGTCGGCGACCGGAGTGCTCGTGGCATACAAGGGGTCGGTGCCGGAGATGTTCCGCACCGGCCGCGATGTCTCCCTCCGCGGCCGCCTTCGCGGCGCAACCTTCGTCGGGATCCCCGGGACGCTGGTCACGAAGTGTCCCTCCAAGTACACCCCCGCCAAGAAGAGCTAGATGCCTGAGCTCGGGCGGGCCGCGCTCATCGTCTGCCTCGGCGCGGCGGTCTACGCCGTCGCCGCCGGCGGCTACGCGTCCTGGACCGGGCGCCGGCGCCTCCAGGAGTCCGCCCAGAACGCGATCCTCGCGGCGTTCCTCGGCGCGGCAGTCGCCTCGGTCGTGCTGCTGACCGCGCTCCTTCGCAAGGACTTCAGCTTCACCTACGTCTGGCAGCACACGAGCCGCGAGCTGCCGACGGCGTACACGTTCTCGTCGTTCTGGGGCGGCCAGGAGGGGTCGCTCCTCCTCTGGCTCCTGATCCTGACCGGGTTCTCGAGCGTCGCCGTCCTGCTCGGCCGGCGCTCGGCGCCGACGCTGCTCCCGTGGACGGTGCCGATCCTCGGCGGTGTGACGGTCTTCTTCGCGTTCATGCTCGTGGTGATCTCGACGCCCTTCGCGACGCAGGTCGCCCCGGGCGACGGCCAGGGTCTGAACCCGAGCCTCCAGAACCCGTACATGCTCGCGCACCCGCCGATGCTCTACCTCGGGTTCGTCGGGTTGACAATCCCGTTCGCCTTCGCGATGGGCGCGCTCGCAGCGCGGCGCTCCGACGAGCTCTGGATCGTCGTCACACGGCGCTGGACGCTCGTTGCCTGGACGTTCCTCGGCTTCGGCCAGCTCCTCGGCGCCCACTGGGCGTACGTCGAGGTGGGGTGGGGCGGGTACTTCGCCTGGGATCCGGTGGAGAACGCGGCGCTGATGCCGTGGCTCGCCGCGACGGCGTTCCTGCACTCGGTGATGATCCAGGAGAAGCGCGGGATGCTGAAGATCTGGAACGTCCTGCTCGTCGTCGGCGCCTTCGCGCTGGCGCTCTTCGGCACGTTCCTGACCCGTTCGGGGATCCTCAGCTCGATCCACTCGTTCACCGAGAGCTCGATCGGGCCCTGGTTCCTCGGCTTCATCGGGCTCGTCGTGGCGGGCTCGACGGCGCTGATCGTCTCCCGGCGGCCGCTCCTGCGCGCGAGGACGCGGCTCGAGTCGCCGGTCTCACGCGAGGCGACGTTCCTCTACAACAACCTTCTCCTTGTCGCCTTCTGCCTGACGATTCTCTGGGGCGTCGCCTACCCGATCCTGACGGAGGCGCTTCGCGGCGAGCCGGTGACGGTGGGCCCGCCCTACTACAACTTCTTCCTGAAGGCGTTCGGCTTGCCGCTCCTCCTGCTGATGGGCATCGGGCCGCTGATCGCCTGGCGGCGTGCCTCCCTCCGCGGGCTCGGCCGGGTCTTCGCCTGGCCGCTGGCGATCGCCGTCGCGACCGGCCTCGTCCTGGTCGTCCTGGGCGCCGGCTCGTCGATTCCAGGCCTCGTCGGCTACACGTTCTGCGCGTTCGTCCTGGCCTCGATCGGGCTCGAGTTCGCGCGCGGGACCCGGGCGCGACGCGCGATCTCAGGCGACTCGTGGCTTTCTGCGTTCGCGCAGCTCGTCGGCCGGAACCGCCGGCGCTACGGCGGCTACGTCGTGCACGCGGCGATCGTCCTGCTTGCGATCGGCGTGATCGGCTCGAGCGCATACGACACGACGAAGGAGCAGCGTCTCCGCGCAGGCGACTCGATGGCGATCGGCGACTACACGCTCACCTACCGCGGCGCGACCACGGAGCGCGCCGCGAACGCAACGGAGCTCCGCGCGCTCGTCGACGTGGAGCGCGACGGCGAGGCCCTCGGGACGATGCAACCGGGCAAGAACAGCTATCCGGCGGAGCAGCAGGTCTCGAACGAGGCGGCGATCCGCTCCGACCGCTTGAACGGCGAGGATCTGTTCCTGATCGCCGAGCAGATCGGCCCGCGGTCGGTCTTCCTCAAGGTACTCGTGAAGCCGCTCGTGAACCTGATCTGGATCGCGGGCTTCGTCTTCCTCGCCGGCTCGCTGATCGCGCTCTGGCCCGACGCGCGCGAGCAGCGACGGCTCGCCCTCCGCTACGGCGGGCGCGAGGCCGAGGCAGTCGCCCGGGCATGAGCGCTGAACTGCTGCTCGGCGCGCTGCTCGCGGCGGCGGCGGTCGTCTTCGTCGCTGCGCCGTTTCTGCGCGCGTCCGATCCGCCTGCGCCGCCGGAACCGCGCCCGCAGGACCTCGTGGCGGCCGAGGAGCGCGACCGTGCGCTCGCCGAGCTGAAGGAGCTCGAGTTCGACCACCGCACGGGGAAGATCACCGACGACGATTACCGCGCGCTCGTCCAGCCGCTCCGGCGCCGTGCCGCAGAATCGCTCGCGAACGGAGGTTCGTTGCCTGATCGGACGGCAGAACCGCCCTCCGAGCAGCGATTTTCGGACAGTTCTCTTCGCGCCGGCCGACCGGATCGCTAGGATTCCACGCCGCGGGAGGGAGCTTTCCCAGGCCCGCGAACCCGGTCCTATGGCTAGACGCCTCGTCTGCTGCCTCGTCCTCCTTGCGCTTGTCGCGGTTGCGCCCGCCGGCGGCGCGCTGTCCGACCGCAAGCAGAGCGTCGACGAGCGGCTCTCGGACGTGCAGGCGCAGCTGGCGCAGGCCCAGGAGCGGGAGTCGGCATTGAGCGCCGAGATCGCATCGGTCTCGCAGCAGATTCAGTCGCTCGAATCGCAGGTCGGCGACGTGTCGAGCCGCCTGGCGGTGCTCGAGGACGACCTGGCACTGCACAAGCGCAAGCTCGATGCGATCACGGAGCTCTACGAGATCCAGTCCGAGCGCCTCAGCTTCCTCCGGCGGCAATACGACGTCTCCGTGCAGCGCCTGAGCGACCGGATGGTCGCGATCTACGAGGGCGGCGAGCCCTCGACGCTCGACGTCCTGATCGACACGCACAGCTTCACGGAGGTGCTCGACCAGCTCGACTACGTCGAGTCGATCGCTTCGGAGGACCGGAGCATCGTCAAGCACGTCACCGGTGCGCGGGACCACATGCGCGAGCTGAAAACACGCACCGGGAAGACGAAGCAGCGGGTAGCAGCCGTCACGCGCGTCGTGCAGATCCGCACCGACCAGACGCGAGCGCTGCGCGACCAGCTCGTCTCGCGCCAGACGAGCCTGTCGGCGGCGCGGCGACAGAAGCGCGGAAGCCTGGCCGAAGCGCACTCCGACGCCGCGCAGTTCGCCGGCGAGGCGGCCGCGCTGCAGGCCCAGAGCGCCAACCTCGCGGCGCAGATCCGCTCCGCGCAGTCGGCGACGGCGGCGGCGCCGACCTATTCGACGACCGCAGGCTCGACTCCGTCCGCGAGCGGGCTGATCTGGCCCGTGAACGGCCCCGTGGTGAGCCCGTTCGGCTGGCGCTGGGGGCGGATGCACGAGGGCATCGATATCGGCGCCGGCTACGGGACGCCGATCGTCGCGGCCGCGTCGGGAACCGTGATCTACGCCGGCTGGATGGGCGGCTACGGGAACCTGATCATCATCGATCACGGCGGCGGGCTCGCCACCGCCTACGGCCACCAGTCGAGCTTCGCGGTCGGTGGCGGTGCCGTCTCACAGGGTCAGGTGATCGGCTACGTAGGGTGCACGGGCCACTGCTTCGGTCCCCACGTGCACTTCGAGGTCCGGGTGAACGGCTCGCCCGTCGACCCGCTCGGCTACCTCTAAGCAAACAGCGCCCCGATTTGCAACGGATGCGCGTATGATCCAGAGGCCGCAAGCTTCGCGCGCTTCTACTTGCGGCATGTCGTCTCCCGACGGCGCCGGCCGTCCCTACGGGGGCGGCCGGTCGTTTGTCAGCCGCCGTTTACAAGCCGCAGGTCGGGCAGGTTGCGGTACCGCTCGTCGAGGTCGAACCCGTAGCCGACGAAGAACTCGTCGGGCACGGTGAAGCCGACGTACCGCACCGGAACGTCCTCGCAGAGACGCCGGTACGGGCGGTCGAGGAGCGTCACCGCGGCCAGCGAGGCCGGCTCGCGGAGGAGCAGCGTCTTCACCAGGTAGTTGAGCGTGAGCCCGGTGTCGACGATGTCCTCGACGAGGAGGACGTGGCGGCCGTTGATGCTCATGTTCAGGTCTTTCAGCAGCCGCACCTGCTTCCCGCCGCCGCCGTTCCCGTCGTACGGCGCGAGCGCGAGGAAGTCGATCGCGTGGTGGATCGGCACGGCGCGCGAGAGGTCGGCCACGAAGACCACCGCCGTCTTCAGCGAGGCGACGAGGACTGGCTCGAGCCCGTCGTAGTCGGCGGCGATCTGCCCGCCGAGCTCCTGCACCCTCGCCGCGATCTCCTCCGCGGAGAGGTAGACGTCTCCGATCCGCTCGTCGAGCGGATCGCCTAGGAGGCGAGGTCGAGTCTGTATCGCTGGGCCAGGCGCTCGAGGTCGCGCCGGTAGAAGAGCTTGATATTGACGTCCGGGTAGCGCGCCCGCAGCTTGCGGAGCTTGCGGTTCTTCCGGGTCACGAGCGACTGCTTCATCACCGTCAGCTCGAGATAGAGGTTCTGCTCGGGCAGGAAGAAATCCGGCGTGAACGCCTCGACCGTGCGGCCCTCCTCGTCCTCCTCGAGCACGAAGGTCCGGGGCTCGTAGGCCCACGGAATCCCGTAGTAGTCGAAGAGCTTGGCGCACTCGAGCTCGGCGGGGCTCGCGAACCGCGGTTCGCGGTCGCCCTGATATGCCTGGAAATGCGGGACTTTTTCCGCCACCCACCGAGAGAGTACCCGTGAGCCCGGACGGCCTACACTTCGGTGAATGGTGGGTGGGAACGGGAACTTCACCATCGCGCACCTCTCGGACATCCATTGTGGTGACCCGAATTTCGTGCCGAGCCTGATGGAACGCGCGATCTCCGAGATCAACGAGCTCGAGCCGCACGTGGTGGTCTGCTCAGGTGACTTGACCACCTTCGGGTTCAAGCAGGAGTACCTGTCCGCCCGCGAGTACCTCGACCGGATCCACTGCGAGCGGCTCGTCGTCATCCCCGGGAACCACGACTCGCGGAACGTCGGGTACATCCATTTCGAGGAGCTCTTCGGCGAGCGTCACTCGGTGATCCACGTCGACGGCGTCAGCGTGGTCGCCGTCGATTCCAGCGAGCCCGACCTCGACCACGGCCAGATCGGCCGCGGCCGGTACTTGTGGATCGAGGAGCAGTTCGCAGAGCCGGCCGACTTCCGGATCTTCGTCATGCACCACCATCTGCTCCCCGTGCCTGGCACCGGTCGCGAGCGGAACGTGGTCTACGACGCCGGTGACGTGATCGAGTGCCTCCAGCGTGCGGGCGTCGATCTCGTCCTCTCCGGGCACAAGCACGTTCCCTATGCCTGGAAGCTCGAGGAGATGTTCGTCGTGAACACCGGAACGGTCTCCTCGCTCCGACTCCGTGGCAACACGAGACCCTGTTACAACGTCGTCGAGGTCTCTGGCAACCATGTGGACGTGTGGCGGAAGTACCCGTTCCACGGGCAGGAGCGAATCATCCAGTTCTCGCTCGAGACCCGAGCCTTCGAGAAGTACACCGGCCGGATCGAGCGGGAGGTGACGACGCGGTGATGCGCGCCGTGGCGCTGATCGACGGTGAGCACTACGCACCGGTCGTGCGCGACGCACTGGCCGAGGTGCCATACGAGGTCGTCGGCGCGCTGCTCGTGGGCGGCACCGAGAAGCTCCGCGGCGGCGACGAGTACGGAGTGCCTGTCGTGCACGAGCTGGAGGAAGCCCTGGCGCGGTTCGAACCGGAGGCGGTCGTCGACCTCTCTGACGAGCCGGTGCTCGGGCCGCGCGAGCGGTTCCGGCTCGCGAGCCGCGTCCTCGCGGCCGGCATTGCGTACGAAGGGCCTGACTTCTCCCTTCGCTCGCCCGTGTTCGAGTCGTTCCCCCGTCCGTCGCTCGCCGTGATCGGTACCGGCAAGCGGATGGGTAAGACGGCGGTCACGGGTTACGCCGCACGACTGCTTGCGCAGGAGCACGACCTCGTGGTCGTCTCGATGGGCCGCGGCGGCCCCGCGGAGCCTCAGGTCGCCGACGTCAGGCCCACGGTCGACGACCTCCTCGCTCTCTCCCGGGAAGGCTCGCATGCCGCTTCCGACTACCTCGAGACCGCCGCGCTCTCCGGCGTGCCCACGATCGGCTGCCGGCGCGCAGGCGGCGGACTGGCCGGAGCGACGTGGACGAGCAACGTCGCCGCCGGGATGCGGAAGGCCCTCGAGCGCGAGCCCGAGCTCGTGCTCTTCGACGGCAGCGGCGCGGCGGTCCCGCCGGTCGACGTCGACGCTCGGATCCTCGTCGCGGGTGCGCACCAGGACCCGGAGCTCGTGGCCGGCTACCTGAACGCCTACCGGATCCTGATCTCGAACCTGGTCGTGCTGACGATGGCCGAAGAGGGCACTCCGTGGGAGGCAGCCGCCGGCGCGATCCACGGGGTGCGCGACATCCCCGTCGTCGCGACCGTGCTCCGGCCCCGTCCGGTCTCGTCGATCGCCGGCAAGCGGGTCGCCTTCTTCACCACCGCCGTTCCGTCGGCCGCCGACCGCCTCGCCGCGCACCTGCGCGACGAGCACGGCGCCACCGAGGTCGCCGTCTCCTCCAATCTCTCCGACCGCACCGCATTGCGCGCCGACATCGCGTCTGCCGACGCCGACGTCTTCCTCGTCGAGATCAAGGCCGCGGCGATCGACGTCGTCTGCGAGGCGGCGCAGGCCGCCGAGATCGAGCTCGTGTTCGCGGACAACGAGGTCGTGCCGCGCGAGGGCCAGCCGGACCTCGACGAATTGCTGCGCGGGCTGGCGGCCGACGCGGTCTCCTCCGCGGCCGAGGCGGTTGCCTGATGCCAGAGCGCCGCTACAGCGATCCGCTTCCGCTCGGGAGCGACGAGCAGCCCTACTCGAAGGGCCTGATGGCACGGGCGCTCATGCGGGCCGGCGTGACGGCCGAGCGAGCGGTCGAGCTCGCCCGCGCGCTCGAGAAGGACCTGGCGGTGAGCGGCAAGCACATCGTCGATCTGAACCGGCTCGAGGAGCTCGCTTTGGTCGTCCTCGGGGAGGGCGACGGGACCCGCGCGATGCGGCATCTGCGCCGCTACCACGCGCTGCAGGAGCTCGACGTCCCGCTGATCATCCTGATCGGCGGCGCGACGGGGACGGGCAAGTCCACCGTCGCGACCGAGATCGCGTACCGCCTCGGGATCACGCGGGTGACCTCGACCGATTTCGTCCGCCAGACGATGCGGGCGCTTTTCACGCAGGAGTTCCTGCCTGCGATCCACACCTCGAGCTTCGACGCGGGCTCCGCGCTCCCCAGCGCGCAGGAGGAGGAGGTCGATCCGCTCCTGCACGGCTTCCTCGAGCAGACGCGCCACGTGCTCGTCGGCGTCCAGGCGGCGATCGACCGGTCGCTCGAGGAGGGCTGGTCGATGGTGCTCGAGGGCGTGCACCTCGTCCCGGGGATGCTCCCACGCGAGATCGAGGGCGCGCTCGTGGTCGAGTGCGTGCTCGTGATCGAGGACGAGAAGACCCACGCCGGCCACTTCTGGATCCGGGACATGTCGTCCGACGGCGTGCGCCCGCTCGACAAGTACATCGAGCACATCGGCGACATCCGGTACCTCCAGGACTACATCGTCGAGCGGGCCGAGGTGGCTCGGGTGCCTGTAATCGAGAACGCTGAGCGCGAGAAGGCGATCGGCGCCGTGATGGAGCTCGTCCTCTCCGCCGCGGACGAGCTCTACCAGGTGAGCGCGTGACCGATGTCGCCGCCGAGGAGCGTCGCACCGACCCCTACGGCGGCGCCGGCCACCGCTGCCTCTGCGAGAGCTACGCGCGAACAACGGAGCGCGCTGCGCTCGCCGGCGCCCGCTGGCTCGGGCGGGCCGACGAGCTGGCGGCGCTGGAGGCCGCGGCGTCGGGGATGCGCGGCGAGCTCGAGGCGCTGCCGATCGACGGCAAGATCGTGATCGGTGGCGCGGGGGAGACCGACCTGCTCCAGTCAGGCGACCGGATCGGGAGCGGCGGAGAGACGGTCGACCTTGCCGTGGATCCGCTCGAGGGGAGCGGCATCGTCGCGCGCGGCGGCAGCGGCGCGATGTCGATGATCGCCGTCGGCGAGCCGGGCTCGCTCCAGACGCTTCCGGACATGTACATGCGCAAGATGGCGGTGGGGCCGGTCGCACGCGGGAAAATCGATCTGCGTCGGCCGGTGGCGGAGAACGTCCAGGCGATCGCGGACGCCTTCGGGCGGCGGGTCGGCGACATCACCACGATCGTCCTCGACCGCCCTCGGCACCATGACCTCATCGAGGAGATCCGCGCCGCCGGCGCCCGCATCAAGCTGATCCAGGACGGCGACGTCACCGCCTCGGTCTCGGCTGCGATCCGCGGCACGAACGACCACCTCGCGATCGGGATCGGCGGCACCCGCCAGGCCGTGCTGGCGGCCGCAGCCCTGCGCTGCCTTGGCGGCGATCTCCAGGCGCAGCTCTGGCCGATCTCCCGCCGGGAGATCGATCAGGCGCGCGAGTACGGCGTCGAGGACGTGGAGCAGGTCTTCACGACCGAGGATCTCGCCCCGAAGCAGGCGATCGTCGCGGCGACCGGGGTCTCGAACAGCGACCTGCTCCGCGGCGTGCGCTTCCGCGCGGACAGCGCGTGGACGCACACGCTCGTGATGTGCACCCGCTGCAACTGGGTGCGGTTCGTGGAGGGCATCCACTTCTTCCAGCGCGAGCGCCGGGAAGAGGTCCGCCTCCCGGGCTTCTAGGCTCGCCTGGGGACAATCCGACACTCTTTCGGCGCACTCGCGGTCTTGACAAGAATCGGTGTCCGACACCGTTTTGGGGTCGAGGGCCACGGTTGGAGAAAAGGCGCTACTCGCAGTGACCTTCTCGCCGCGGAGAACTAGCTCGCTACCCTTCGGGTATGAGCGAGACCACCACTCGTGACGACGTCGTCGAGGCCCTGCGGCAAGTCGAGGATCCCGAGCTCGGGATGGACATCGTCGACCTGGGGTTGATGTACGACGTCACCGTCGAGGGCCCGAAGGTGCACGTGCTCTTTACGCTTACCTCGATGGGCTGCCCCGTCGGGCCGATGATCGAACAGCAGATCAACGAAGTCACGTCGGCGCTCCCAGGCGTGGAGCACGTCGAGACCGAGCTCACGTGGGACCCGCCCTGGTCGCCGGAGAAGATGTCCGACGACGCGAAATTCATCCTCGGCTTCGGGTAGCGAGAAGCCCCGCTTAGGCGGGGCGACGACCTAGTCGGGGTCGCGAGCAAAACCTCATCAAGTAGCAGGGACTTTCAGCTAGGCTGACCAGAGTCAAAAAGCCCTGTGCAACCGGGCAGCGGCCGCTCCTGCGGGCAGGGGGTAGCCCGACGAAGGAGGGTCGGCCGGCCGCAGAGCGCACACGTCTTCCAGGCGCCGATCTTCGGCAGCCGGAGCTCCTTCTCGTTTAACTGGAGTCCGTACTGCTTCTCGGCGCACGAAGCCCGGGGCGCCAACGCCGCAACATGCGCCATGTCTCTGGTTTCTACCGCCACCGCGGCAACCGCGATCGCGATCGCGGCAGCCTCCGCTGCTGCCACCGTCGGAACCCTCTTCGCCTATCTCTACTTCGTGCATCGATCGGAGGCGCACGCGGCTCGAGATGAGGCGATGGCCCTCGCAGAGACCCGTGGCGAGGTCATCGTCGATCTCCGTAGGCGCCTCCGCCTTCTCGAGCGGGTGCTTAGAGACACGACAGAAGCCTTGGAAAGACGCGTGCGTGAGCTCGAAGCGACGCTCCAGAGGACGGAGGCTGAAGCACACGAACAGGCGTATGGGATACAGCGGTTCTATGCGGCTTCGCTCTCCGAGCTCCTGCGTACTGTTCAGGCGGACCTCGAGCAAGAGCCGCCGAACGTCCAGAAGGCGCTCTCGCGCGTTCGCCAGCTGCTTGACGGCGAAAGACCGGCCGCGTGATTTGGCCGGCAGTGGCACAAGAACCGCGACTTTGCACCGTGCAGCCCAGTCTTTCCCTTGCAGATCACGTCCTGGATAAGGCCAAGGCAGAGATGAGCGGAGCCCGAAGGCCCCGCTCATCCCCAGGCAGTTGAGCTACCTCGCGGGTGAGGTCGCGCCGGTGGTTTCGCCCGGCCTCTCGTACCCCCGTTCGATCTCTTCGAGCTCTTCCTCGGTGCCCTGCACGATCGGGCCCTTGAACCACTTGCGGGCCGAGAGGACGTACCAGCCGCCGAAAAGAATGAACGCGATGCCCACGAGCACGCCCGTGTAGTTGAAGAAGTCCCAGGTGAACCCCTCGTTGCCCGGGATGCCCGTGGACGCGAACGGCAGGATGAACGCGATCGCGATGAATGCGACCCAGATGATCGCCGCCCAGTCGACCAGCTTGTACCAGCGGCCCAGGTTCCACGCACCCTGCTCGAACGCGTCCCCGGCCTTCAGGCGCAGGATCACGGGCAGGATGAACGCGATGTAGAGCCCGATCACCGAGATCTGCGTTCCGACGGCGTAGCCGACGAATGCGTTCCAGACCGTCGGGATCATCAGGGAGAACGACAGGACGCAGATTGCCCAGACGGTGTAGATCGGGACGCGATCGCCCTTCGAGACCCGCCGCCAGAGCTGGTGCCCCGGGACCGCGCGGTCACGCGAGAAGGCGAACATCATCCGCGACGCCGAGGTGACCGACGCGATTGTGCAGAACATCTGCGCGATCACGACGATGAAGAGCATGAACTCGGCCCAGCGCGTGCTCGTCGATTCCGTCCAGATCAGCGTCACGATCCCCTGGCCCGCGCCGAGCAGGTCCTCGTTGGTCACGTCCGGGATCGCGAACGTGACGGCGACGAGCAGGATGAAGCCGAAGATGACCGAGACGACGACTGCCATGACCATGCCCCAGGCGGCGGCAAGTGACGCCTTACGCGTCTCCTCGCTCATGTGGGCGGAGGCGTCGAACCCGGTGATCGTGTACTGGGCCATCGCCAACCCGGTGATGAACACGTAGACGAACATGAAGTTGCTCCACGAGTGACCCGAGAAGCCGGTGTTGTTGATCGTCTCCCCGAAGACGTAACCCACCGACTTGTGCTGGTCGGGAATCGCGATCAGGATTCCGACGATCAGAAGCACCCCGATCATGTGCCACCAGGCGGAGAACGCGTTCAGCATCGCAGTGACAGTCACCTTGAACATGTTCACGAGCCCGGCCCCGAGCAGGATCAGCCCGTAGGTAAAGAGGATCCACCGGGTCGTGTTCGGGTAGTCCCAGAGCAGGTTCAGCAGCGCGGTGGTGAAGACGGCGCACCCGTAGCCGATCGCGGCCGTGACCGCGATCTGGCCGACGAGGTTGAACCAGCCCGTGAACCAGCCCCAGCCGGGGCTTCCGAGCTTGGACGACCAGTAGTAGAGGCCTCCGGCTGTGGGGTAGACCGAGGCGATCTCTCCCATCGCCATCGCGACGATCGTGCTGAACGCGCCGACAAGCAGCCAGCCCCACGTGATCGCCACGGGGCCGCCCTGGTTGTACGCGATGTAGTACGAGGTCAGGCAGCCGGCGAGGATCGAGATGATCGTGAAGGAGATTGCGAAGTTCTGGAACCCGCCCATCGAGCGGAAAAGCTCCTGCGCGTACCCGAGACGATGGAGAGTCTTGGTGTCGTCCGAGTACTCGGCGGTGGAA
>DATDKA010000131.1:0-5637 GCA_036520235.1 Gaiellaceae bacterium | reverse complement strand
GTCCTGCCCGAACGCCACCGGCGGGCGGTTCGAAACGACGATCAGCTTTCGCCGTGCTCCCACGCGCCGGACCCTACCCCAGGGCCTTTTTCCGGCCGAGCGCGCGGCTCAGACGGCGCCGCTCGAGGCCGTCACGAGCTCTGTTTCGCCCGTGTCGTTCCCGCTCAGGCGGTTGAAAAGCGCGAGCCAGTCCCGCAGGAGCCGCGGCATCAGGAAGTTGACGCGCACGTACTCCTTGCCTCTTCGGCCCCGAACGCCCGCCGCCGCCGGGTCGGCGAGGATTTCCTTGCAGGCTGCGGCGCACTCCTCGACCGAGTCGACCAGCCACCCCGTCTCCCCGTCCTGGATCTGTGACGGGATGCCACCCGCCCGGCCGCCGACCGTGGGACGCCCCTTCCACAGAGCCTCGGTAACGGTCAGGCCGAAGCCCTCCCGGATCGACTTCTGCAGCACCGCCGCCGAGTGCACCTGGAAAGCGTTGACCTCGATCGCGCCGATGTTGTTCAGGTTCGAGAGGATGAAGATGTCGGGGTCGCCTGCCGCGTACTCGACGGTCTGGTTGTAGTACTCCCACCCCTCGGGATCGTCGTGCGCCATCGAGCCGACGAGCGCGAGCTGGAGGCCGGGATGCTCCTCTCGCGTCTGCCGGTACGCGTCGATCACTCCGAGCGGGTCCTTCCAGGGATCGAACCGCGAGACCTGCGTGATCACCGGCCGGTTCACATCGATCCCGAACTGATCCACGATGTAGGCGGCGTCCTCGGCCGAGAGCGCCATGTTCTTCGGCGCGAGCGGGTCGATCGCCGGGGGCCAGATGAAGGCGTCCGGGAGCCTGTCGGTCGTCGGGGCGTACTCCGGGCGGTGGAAGATCGCGGCGTCGTAGCGGCCGATCGACGGCAGCAGGAACTCGAGCACCTCTCGGTTCGGCTCGGACAGGTCGATGTGACAGCGCCAGATCCAGCGCGCGTTCCGCCCGGGAAAGTGGTCGATCATGGCCGCGGGCTGCGGGTCGTGGATGATGATGAAGTCGTACTCCGACTCGTCGAGCTCCTCGGCGTTCGCCGCGTTGTAGCGGTGGAAGATCTCCTCTTCCTCGGGCGTGAGGCCGACCGGGCTTCCCTGCAGGGCGTTGTGAATCTTCTTCGTGACGTTGAAGAACTCGTCCTCGCCGTGGATGATCCGCCACTCGGCGTCGAGGCCCGCACTTCGCATCAGCGGCACAAGCGTGTAGTTGATCTCGGCCACGCCGCCGCCGAATGCCGTCGCCGAGAGATGCAGCACGCGCTTGCCCTCCATCGGGGCCGCCAAGCGCTGGATCTCGGCCATGAGGCCGCGCCCCAGAATCGTCGCGTAGTCCGCGAGCGCCTTCGTTCCGACGTTGACGGGAGGGAGCATTCAGGCGTCTCCTGACCGGCTCAGGTAACGGGCTCTGGGAGGGATCGGGCTAATCCTGGATGAACTTTACGAACCGGAGGCGGGAACCCTTCCCGCTTGCGCCTGGCCCGAGCTCGAGCTCATCGGCGAGCTCGCGGATGATCGCGATACCCAGGCCTCCCTCGGTGAGCGCGCCGGCGCCTGCCGCGGCCTGGTCGGCGACCGTGAACCCCTCTCCGTCGTCGGAGACCTCGACGACGAGCCGGTCCGAGTGAAGCTCATAGAGGACCTCCACGGCGCCCTCTCGCCCGTCCTGGTAGGCGTGGCGGACCGAGTTCGAGCACGCCTCGGTCACAGCGAGCTTGAGATCGCCGAGCGTCTCCTCCGAGAGGGGGCGCAACTGCGAGAGCCCGCTCAGGGCGAGACGGACGAGCGTGATGTATTCCGCCTTCGCGGGGATCGTCAGCCGGACGGCGCGAGCATGGCCGTTCGATCTTGCTGTGGAGGAACTCGTCGTCATCGGTGCTCGCTTTCGGCAGGTTCTACCAAGATCCGACGGATCCGTCGTCCCCGAATCGCTCCGGATCGGGTCCTCTCCCCTCCGCGACGGGCCTAAACGCCCTCAGCAACCCTGCGCGGGCCGCGCCGGACGCTCGCCCAGCCGGACGGGAACCACCATCCGCTTCCCGCCGCGGAGCACCGTGAACTGCACGACCTGACCGGGGGCGAGTGTCTCGCTGACCACCCGGACGAGATCATCTGCACGTGCGACGGGGTTGTTGCCGATCTTGACAACGACATCGCCGCCCAGCCGGACCTGGAGACCGTTAAGCTCTTTGCGCTGGGTTCCGCCGCGGAGCCCTGCCTTCGCTCCGGGGCCGCCGTCGACGACGCAGGCGACCACAGCGCCGCGATCCACGGGGTAGTCGAAGCGGCGCGCGATGCTCGGCGTCAAATCCTCCGCGTTCACGCCGACGTAGGCGTACGACACGCGCCCGTTCTGGGTCACCTGCTCGAACGTCCGTCGCGCCGCGTTGATCGGGATCGCGAAACCGACGCCCTCGGCCTGGCCCGAGTCGCTGCGGATCTGGGCGTTGATGCCGATCACCCGGCCGCGGGCGTCGAACAGCGGCCCGCCCGAGTTGCCGTGCGTGATCGGCGCGTCGGTCTGGATCGCGTCGGGCACGGTGTACTCGGAGGTGAGCGAGTCGATCGAGCGACGCGTGGCGGAGACGATCCCGACCGCGAGCGAGTTCTCGTTTCCGAACGGGCTCCCCATCGCCGCCACGGGCTCGCCGACGACGACGCGGGCGGAGTCGCCGAGCGGCACGGGGTCGAGCCGGTGCGCCTTCGGATCGACACGTAGTACTGCGACGTCGTCGTAGAGGTCCCAGCCGACGAGCGTCGCGGCGACCCGGTCGTTGTCGTCGAACGCGACGAAGACCCGGCTCGCGGGCTTGGCGTCGCGGGCGTTCTCGCCTGCGGTCGTCACGACGTGGGAGCTCGTCAGGATGTCGCCAGCTCGCGAGATCACGAAGCCCGAGCCCTGCGCGGCATGCTCGGCCGGAGGCTCCTGATCAAACAAGGCGTAGATCGTGACGACGCCGGACCGGCGGGACCGGTAGATCGCCGCCGGATCGAAGGCGTTGCCGGCGAGCGGCTTCGAGCTGACCTCCGGAAGGCGCCGCTCGACAGGGATTGCGGTGCCGCGGCCCTGGACGAACACGGTCTCGGTCGAGCCGCCGGAGAGCCCGGTGCGGTCGCTCAGCACCAACGCGAAGCCGCCGCCGAGAACGGCGGCGACGAGGGCAAGCACGGCGATAGCACCCGGGCGCATCCGCATCGCACTGTAGCCGGGGGTCTCGGCTGGCCCGCGGACGTTTTCACGGGAAAAGACCGGCTCAGCGGGCCAGCGCGGGCTCGCGCGGATCCGCGGCGACATGGGCGCGCGGAAGCCGCAACGTGAAAACGGTGCGGCCGGGGCGCGATTGCAGCTTGACCTCGCCGCCCATGACGCCGGCGAGCTCGTGCGCGATCGCAAGGCCGAGCCCGCTGCCCGTCGTGACGCCGCCGTCGCCCCGGTAGAAACGCTCGAAGACGTGGCTCTGGTGGTCGACCGCGATCCCGCCGCCGTCATCCTCTACGCGAAGCTCGACGGTCTCGCCGTTCCCTCGCGTGGCGACGCGCACCTCGGTGCCCGCGGCCGTATGGACGATCGCGTTCTCGAGCAAGATCCGGCCGATCTGGCGCACGCGCTCCTCGTCGGCGAGAGCGACAGCGCCGGCATCGCCCTCAGCGAGGAGGACGTGCTCGCTGCCACGGCCCACGCCGCCGAATTCGCCAACGAGCGAAGACGCGATCTCTGCGAGGTCGACGGGCGCGAGCTCGACCCGCAGCCGCCCGGCGTCGAGTCGGGAAAGATCGAGGAGGTCTGTCGCAAGCTTCGTCAGACGTTCGACCTGGAGGCGCATCTCCTCGAGGAAGTCACGTCGATCGGCCTCGTCGACCTCGTCGTCTGTCAGCAGCTCCAGGTGGCCTCCGAGAGCGAAGATCGGCGTCCGCAGCTCGTGCGAGGCGTTCGCGATGAACTCGCGGCGCGCCCGTTCCAGGGCCGCCAGGCGTTTGCGCATGTCGTCGAAGGCGTCGGCGAGCTCGCCGACCTCGTCACGGCCGTGATCCACGACGGGCTCTTCGAACTGCCCTCCCGCGATGCGGTCGACCGCACGCTCCAGGCGCCGGATCCGCCGTGCGAACACGCGCGCCAGACCGAAGCCCACGGCCGCTGCAGCGATCAACGCAACTAGTCCGGCCAGGATCAACCGCCGCTCGACGAGCGCGACGGTCTCGAAAGTGTCTTCGATTGGCGTAATGACAAGCGCAACTCGGATCCCGCCGAAGGGGACCGCGACTTCCGCGAACCTGGTGCCGTTCCGCGTGACGACGCCACGTTCGACCCGCGCATGTTCGGCTGCGCGCTGGGCAACCGGGTCGCGATCGAGCGAAGGACCGAGCCCGCGAGAATCCGCCTCCGTCTGGATGTAGACAGGGCTGTTCTCCTGCAGGTAACGCCAGATGATCACCCGAACGCCCCGCTGCTGGCTCTCCGTCTGGAGGATCGTTTGGAGCTCGAACTCGGTCTCGCTCCCCTCGATGTCGCGGACGACGAAGGTCGCGGTCCGTTCGAGCTGATCGAGTCGCCCCTCGACCAGTCGGCCCTTCAACGACGGGACGATCGCGATGTACACGATCACCAAGGCCCCGAGCACGAGGCCCACGAGCGCGAGGGTGAGCTTGAGCCCGACTGTGCGAAGGCGGTTCATCAGTCGCGGAAGCGGTAACCGGCGCCGCGCACGGTGAGGATGAACTCGGGCTCGCTGGGATTGCGCTCGAGCTTCTCGCGGAGGTGCCGGACGTGGACGTCGATCGTGCGCGGCTCGCGGTAGGCGGAATCGCCCCAGAGCGCCTCCAGCAACCGTCTCCGGCTGAAGACCTGACCCGGATTCGCGGCAAGCGTCCTGAGGAGCTCGAACTCCACGTACGTGAGCTGGATCGCCGAGCCCCCGACCTCGACCGACCGGCGGCTGGGGTCGATGCGCAGACCGTCGGTTTCGATCGTCTCCGTCCGTCGCTGGTCGAGCTGCGACGGCAGCGATGCACGGCGGAGCAGCGCTCTGACCCGGCTCCGGAACTCGCGGATCGAGAAGGGCTTCGTGATGTAGTCGTCGGCGCCGAGCTCGAGCCCGAGCACCTTGTCGAGCTCGTCGTCCCGCGCGGTGAGCATGATGATCGGCACGGTGCTTTGCGCGCGCAGCCGCTTGCAGACCTCGAGGCCGTCGAGCTTCGGCAGCATCAGGTCGAGGACGACGAGGTCGATCGGCTCCGAGGCGAACTTCGCGAGCGCCTCCTCGCCGTCACGGGCGGCCACCACGCGGAAACCGTCCCGTTCGAGCGGGTACGAGAGAACCTTCTGTACGGCGTCCTCGTCGTCGACGAGAAGGATGGTCGAGGAGTCAGGCACGGGCGTTCCAGCGCCGGGATCGGCGTAGCCGTCGGGCCCTCCCTACTATAGCCCCGGCACCATGGCCGCCAACCGGCCCCCAGCAGTGCAGCGGCGGCCGCGTCGCGGGTCGCTCGAACGCCCGGTCAGCGGCCGAACGTATCGCGGCACGGCGCTGCTCGTCGCCATCCCGCTTCTGATCGCGGCCTTCACGGTGAGCCGCCCGGAGCAGCTCCCGCCACCCTCGCTTCCGCCGGCATTCGACC
>DATDKA010000130.1:0-19189 GCA_036520235.1 Gaiellaceae bacterium | reverse complement strand
GGCGGTGGTGATGGCGATCACGTTCGTCGCCAGCCCGTTCTACGTCCGCCAGGCGATCGCCTCGTTCGAGGCGGTCGACGCGACGATGCTGGACGCCTCACGGACGCTCGGCGCCGGCCCGGCGAAAACCTTCTGGCGCGTAGCCCTTCCGCTCGCGGGCGGGGGCTTGGGCGCCGGCGCCGTGCTCGCGTTCGCCCGCGGGCTCGGTGAGTTCGGCGCCACGATCATGTTCGCCGGCAGCCTCCAGGGCGTGACGCAGACCGTCTCCCTCGCGATCTACCAGGAGTTCGACGTCAACCTCGACACGGCGCTCGCGATCAGCGCCGTCCTCGTCGTCGCCAGCGGCGCCTTGCTCCTCGCCGTCAAGGTTCTCCCGTTGTGGACCGGCTCGCGCTCGACATCTCCCTCGCTCTTCGCGCGCTCCGCGTCGACCTAGCGCTCGAGGTCGGCCGCGAGACGGTTGCGCTCGTCGGGCCGTCAGGCGCGGGCAAGACGACCGTGCTCCGGGCCGTCGCCGGGCTCGTGCGCCCCGAGCGCGGTTGGATCGCGCTCGGCGACGAGGTCTGGCTGGACACGGACGGCCGCGTCGACCGGCCGCCCGAGGCGCGCGCCGTAGGCTACGTCTTCCAGGACTACGCGCTCTTCCCTCACCTGTCGGTCCGGCGCAACGTGGCTTTCGGCGGCGTGACGCGCGCCGACGAGCTGCTCGAGCGGTTTTCGATTCGGCACCTGGCCGAGGCGAGGCCGGCAGAGATCTCGGGCGGCGAACGGCAGCGGGTCGCCCTCGCCCGGGCGCTGGCGCGCGACCCCCACGCGCTCCTGCTGGACGAGCCGCTGTCCGCGCTCGACGCGCACACGCGGAACGCTGTTCGGGTGGAGCTGCACGAGCTGCTGCGTGAGCTGCGCCTGCCGACGCTCGTCGTGACGCACGACTTCGAAGATGCCGCTGCGCTGGCGGACCGCGTGGGCGTGATCCTGGACGGGCGACTGCTGCAGTCCGGGACGCCGACGGATCTCGTCCGCGGCCCCGTCGACCCGTTCGTGGCCAGCTTGACCGGCGGGGTACTGCTGCCCGGCCGTGCGCGGCGCGGGCCGGACGGCCTCACGGAGGTCGAGCTGGACGACGGGACGCTCGTCTATTCGGTGGAGCGCGGCGTCGGACGCGTCGGCGTGGTCGTCCACCCGTGGGAGATCACGCTCGCGCGGACCGTCTCGGCGGACTCGGCGCGAAACCATCTCCGCGGCTCTGTGTCCTCGCTCGTGCCCGACGGCGACCGGGTGCGGGTGCGCGTCGGTCTGCTCACGGCCGAGGTCACCGCGGCCGCGGCGAAGGAGCTCGAGCTCGCGCCCGGAGTCTCCGTCGTCGCGTCCTTCAAGGCGACCGGCGCCCGTCTCGTCCCGCTCGCTCGTTGACCTACGCACTGGCGACCCTCTGCGCGGGCGGCGCCTTCTTCGAGGGCCCGCGCTGGCACGACGGGCGCTGGTGGGTCTCGGACTTCTACCGCCAGGCCGTCTTCGCCGTCGCCCCCGACGGAGCTGAGGAGGAGATGCTGAGGGTCGAAGGGCAGCCGTCCGGGCTCGGCTGGCTGCCGGACGGATCCCTACTCGTCGTCTCGATGAAAGACCGTTCGCTGCTCTGCCGCTCGCCGGCCGGGGAGGTCTCCGTCCACGCCGAGGTCGGCCACTTCTGCGGCGGCTTGCTGAACGACCTGGTCGTCGACGCGAACGGTCGTGCGTATGCGGGCAACTTCGGCTTCGACCTGATGGCGCGCGCCGAGCCCGAGCCCACCGGCCTCGTCCGCGTCGATCCGGACGGCTCGGTGGCGCAGGTCGCGGACGACCTCCTGTTCCCGAACGGGATGGTCATCACCGAGGACGGTGGAACGCTGATCGTCGGCGAGACGTTCGGCCGCCGGTACACGGCCTTCGCGATCGGCGACGACGGGGCGTTCGGCGAGCGGCGCGTTTGGGCGGAGGTGCCCGGGATCGCGCCCGACGGCTGCACGCTCGACGCGGAGGGGCACATCTGGACGGCGGATGCACGCCACGGCCGCTGCTGCCGGCTCGCCCCGGGCGGAGCGATCGTGGACGAGATCCGCGCGCCGGCGGGGCTCCAGTTCTTCGCCTGCATGCTGGGAGGCGACGACGGCCGGACGATGCTCCTGTGCGCCGCGCCCGATTTCTCCGAGCGCCGCCGCAGAGCCGAGCGCGAAGCCGTCCTCCTCACCACGACGGTAGACGTGCCGAAAAGCGGCCTGCCCTAGAAGGCCACCGGCAGCCCGTCGACGGCAAGTAACAACTTGTCACTAGGTGGTCGGGCCCCCGCTGACGAAGCGGCGGGCCGGGCGGCCGAACCCTAGTAACAAGTTGTTACAAGCCGTGGTCGGTCCGGCTAGAGCTTTGGGGAAAGCTCGTCGCGCCAGAAGCGGAAGAAGCCATCCTGGTCGTGGCCGACCTGATGGAAGTAGATGTGCGTGTAGCCGGCCTGTTCGTACTCGCGGATCGCTTCGACGTAACGCTCGACGTCAGGGCCGCACGGGATCGCCTCCGCCAGCTGCTCCGGCGTGAAGTCCTCCGTCGACTGCTCGAAGTGCTCCGGCAGCGGCAGCTCGTAGCTGAGATCCCCGCCGAGGGCGGCGTTCGGCCAGATCTCGCACGCCGTCTTCGCTCCCTCCTCCTCGGTCTTGGCCCAGCACATCGTGATCTGCCCGTACTTCGGCTTCCCGCGGCCGCCCGCCGCCTCGAACGTCTGGATCGCCTCCTCGTCCGGCGCGACGTTGATGAAGGCATCGCCGAGCTCTCCGGCAACCCTCGCCGCCTGCTCCTTCGCCGCGGCGATCGCGAGCTGCACCGGCTCCTCCGGCAGCGTGTAGAGCCGCGCCTGCTCGAGGTCGTAGTAGTCGCCACGGAACGTTTGCTGGCCGCCCTGCCAGAGCAGCCGCATCACCTCGATCGCCTCCTCGAGCATCCCCAGCCGCTCGTCGGGCGCCGGCCAGCCCTCCCCGACGACATGCTCGTTGAGGTTCTCGCCCGAACCGACGCCGAGGAAGAACCGCCCGTCCGTCAAGGCCGCTGAGGTGGCCGCCGCCTGCGCGACGATCGCCGGGTGCGTTCGGATCGTCGGGCACGTCACGCCCGTGCCGAGCCGCAACCGCGAGGTCTCGCCCGCAATCCCGCCGATCACGCTCCAGACGAACGGGCTCTGGCCCTGCGCGTCCGTCCAGGGGTGGAAGTGGTCGGAGATCATCGCGAACTCGAAGCCCGTCTCCTCCGCCTGACGCGCGAGGCCGACGAGCTCCTTCGGCCCGTGCTCCTCCGAGGACAAGGCGTAGCCGAACTCGGTCATGCCCCTCCCGTTTACCGGGCGGCGACGTACGAAACGCGCTCGCCGTCCAGTCGCGTCGCCCCGCCGCGCTGGACGAGGTACTCGAGGTGCGCACGCGTCTCCGCGAGCGCGAACCGGCGCAAGGTCGCCGGCAGCGGGTCGGGGAAGAGAGTGAGAGACACGTCGTACGCGGACCGGGCCTCGCCGTCCAGCGCCGCCGCCGTCTCGTCGATCCGCACACTGTGATGGGA
This sequence comes from Gaiellaceae bacterium, assembly GCA_036520235.1. Lineage (GTDB taxonomy): Bacteria > Actinomycetota > Thermoleophilia > Gaiellales > Gaiellaceae > JACDAN01. The sequence continues at coordinate 15,613 of DATDKA010000130.1, read as the reverse complement.
GATCAGCTCGCGCGCCCGCCCCGCCGGATCCTCGATCGGATCGCCGTGGCCGGGAAGCGCGAGCCGGGGAGCCAACGCGATGATCCGCTCCAGCGACTGCAGGTAGTCGCCGAGCGGGTCGGGCCGCGAGTCGGGATAGAGCCCGACGTTCGGGGAGATCGTCCCGAGCAGCGTGTCGCCCGCGACGAGGACCCCATCGCGGAGGAACACGATGTGGCCGTCCGCATGGCCGGGCAGCTCGAGCACCTCCCAGCCGTCGACCGCGTCGCCGGCGACGAGCGGCGACGGATCACGCGCGAAGCGGACGAGCTCGACGAACGCCCGGCTCTCCTCGCGGAACGACTCGATCTGCTCCGGCGGTGTCCCGTGCTGCTCGAGGTACTCGGGCATCCGGCTCTCGATCCGGAGGTCGCCCCACGTCCGCAGACACTGCTCGTAATCGTGGGCGCCCTGGAAGACCGGAGCGCCCGTCAGACCAGCCAGATCGGCAGCTGCCCCGACGTGATCGGGGTGGAAATGCGTGATCAGGATCCGAGTAACCGGCGCGTCGAGCGGCGCGAGCGCCTCGCTCCACCGCTCCTCGGCGTCGGGCAGACCGAGGCCCGTGTCGACCGCCGTCCAGCCTCCCTCGGAGGCCGGCAGCAGGTAGCTGTGGACATGGTCGAGCCCGAGCGGCATCGCGAAGGTGACACGGCGGATCCCGCCCTCCAGCTCGACCATTGGCGGCATTCAACCGCTTATGATCGTCGGCCCGTGGCCTTGCTCAACGTGGAGAACGTCACGCGGCGCTTCGGCGGCATCGTCGCCCTCGACGACGTATCGCTCGCGCTCGACGAGGGAGCGGTGGGCGGGCTGATCGGCCCGAACGGGGCGGGCAAGACCACCCTCTTCAACGTCGTCACGCGGCTCTACAAGGCGAACTCGGGGCGTGTCGTCTTCGACGGGAAGGATCTCCTGCGGGTGCGGCCGGACCGCGTGATCCGCCAGGGCGTCGCCCGCACCTTCCAGAACGTCGTCCTGTTCCCGACGATGACCGTCGCGGAGAACGTGCTCGTCGGGGCGCACTCGACCCTGCGCCCCTTCGCCGAGCGGCAGGGGCGGCGCCGTGCGCGCGAGACACTCGACTACCTCAGCCTCGGCCATCTCGCCGAGCGGCCCGCCGCCGGGCTTCCCTTCGGAACGCTGAAGCGGATCGAGCTCGCCCGGGCCCTCGTCTCGCGGCCTCGCTTGCTGCTCCTCGACGAGCCGGCGGGCGGCCTCAACCACGAGGAGGTCGAAGAGCTCGCCTCGCTGATCCGCCGCCTCCGAAAGGACTTCGACCTGACGATCCTGATCGTCGAGCACCACATGGCGCTCGTGATGAGCATTTGCGACAGCGTCCACGTCCTGAACTTCGGCGAGAAGATCGCGGAGGGGACGCCGCAGGAGGTCCAGCAGAACCCGGCCGTGATCGAGGCCTACCTCGGAGGCGAGGATGCCGCTGCTTGAGCTGAACAACGTGCACGCCCGCTACGGGCCGATCCGCGCGCTGCACGGCATCTCGATCGGGGTCGAGAAGGGCGAGGTCGTCGCGCTGCTTGGGGCGAACGGGGCCGGGAAGACGACGACGCTCCGGAGCATCTCGAGCATGACACGCACCTCCGGCGACATCCTCTTCGACGGCAGGAAGATCGCCCGCCGCAGCCCGGAGTACGTCGCGCGGCTCGGAATCGCCCACGTGCCCGAGGGGCGCGGGCTCTTCCCGGAGCTGACGGTCTGGGAGAACCTCCGGATGGGCGCGCGCGGGAAGCTCCGCGCGGAGGACGCCAAGCGCGTAGTCGGCTACTTCCCGTGGATCGAGCGCCGGCGCGACCAGTCGGCAGCGACGCTGAGCGGCGGGGAGCAGCAGATGCTGGCGCTCGGACGTGCCCTCGCCGCGCGCCCGCGGCTCCTCATGCTCGACGAGCCCTCCCTCGGTCTGGCGCCGACCGTCGTCCGCGAGCTGTTCGGGATCGTGCGCCGCTTGAACGAGGAGGACGGACTGACCGTGCTCGTCGTCGAGCAGAACGCGACGATCGCGCTCGATGTCGCGGCGCGGGCCTACGTGCTCGAGGTCGGCAAGGTGGCGGTGGAGGGGACGAGCGACGAGCTCCGCCGTCACGAAGGCGTCCGCAAGTCGTACCTCGGTTACTAGGGGCACTGATGGAGCTTCGAGACCGACTTCCTACGATGGACTTCGGCGACAGCCCTCTCGTGCGCGCCCTCGTGCTCGGCGTCGGCGGAATCCTCGCGGCGATCCTCGCCGTCCTGCTGATCGGACTGCTGCTGACGCAGACCGAGGACCAGTTCACGTGGGACACGTATGGCCAGCAGATCGCCAGCGGACTCTCGCAGGGCGCGATCTTCGCGAGTCTCGCCCTCGCCCTGGTGCTGATCTACCGCGCCACCGACATCCTCAACTTCGCCCAGGGCGAGATGGCCACGTTCACGACCTACATCGCCTGGTCGCTCATGAACCACATGCCGTACTGGCCCGCCTTCGCGCTCACGCTCGTGATCGCCTTCGTCTTCGGCGCCGCCGTCGAGCGGACGATCATCAGGCCGGTCGAGCACCGGCCGGAGATCGTCATCGTGATCGTGACGATCGGCCTCCTCATCGCGCTCAACGGCCTCAGCGGCTGGCTCTGGGGGGCCGAGGTGAAGCCGTTCGACAGCCCCTTCTCGTTGCGCCCGATCGACATCGGCGGCGTCACGGTGACTGTTCAGGACATCGGCGTCTTCGGCGTCTGCCTCGTCACGGTGGCGCTTCTCTGGGCGTTCTTCCGGTTCACGACGCTCGGCCTGACCATGCGGGCCGTGGCGAACAGCCAGGATGCGAGCCGCCTCATGGGCGTCCGGGTCGGGTGGATGCTGGCGCTCGGCTGGGGCCTCGCCGCCGTGCTCGGCGCGGTCGCCGGAATGATGGCCGCGCCAAGTCTGTTCCTCGACCCGAACCTGATGCTGGTCGTCCTGATCTACTCCTTCGCCGCCGCCGTGCTGGGCGGGATCGACAGCCCCCTGGGCGCGGTTGTGGGCGGGCTCCTGCTCGGAGTGATCATCAACCTGCTCGGGACGTACGTCGGCTTCATCGGCGGCGAGCTCCGGCTGCCGAGCGCGCTCGCCGTCCTGCTGATCGTCCTGCTCATCCGGCCCCAGGGCCTGTTCGGGCACCGGGTGGTGAGGAGGGTCTGATGTCGAGATACGGCTGGACCGCGGCCAAGGTGCTCGGCGTTGCCGCCTTCGCCGTGTTCGTCGCGCTCCTACCGCGGATCTTCGACGCCCGCCTTGGCCCGGAGTCGGCCGAGTTCCGGACCGGGCAGTTCACGCTCGTCGCGATCTGGTTCGCCGCGCTGCTCGGCCTGAACATCCTCACCGGCTATAGCGGGCAGATCTCGCTTGGCCACGGCGCGTTCGTCGGGCTCGGCGCTTACGTCGCGGCGATCCTCTCGCTCGGCCGGCCGGGCCTCGAGCTCTACATGCTCGACCCGCCGGACTGGCTCCCGATCGGCGATGGCATGCGGCCGGTGTTCACGATCCCGCTCGCCGCGCTCGTCACCGGCGTGATCGGGCTCCTGTTCGGCTTTCCGGCGCTTCGCCTCGGCGGCGTCTCCCTGGCGCTCGCCACGCTTGCGGTCGCGGTCTCGTTCCCGATCATCATGAAGCGGTTCGAGACGGTGACGGGCGGCGGTGGCGGGGTCAACCTGAACCTCCCCGAGACGCCCTTCGGGTGGGATATCTCGTCGCGGCATTGGCTCTACTACGAGGCGTGGGTGACGGCCGGGGTGCTCCTCCTGGTCGGCTGGCTGCTGACGCGCGGCCGGGTCGGACGGGCGTGGCGAGCGCTTCGCGACGGCGAGGTCGCGGCGATCTCGTCAGGCGTGAACCCGGCGCTCTACAAGACGTTGGCCTTCGGCGTCTCGTCGGCCTTCGCCGGCGCCGCCGGCGCACTCCTCGCCATCGAGGTCGCCTACGTGAACCCGGACACCTTCCCGGTCAGCCTCTCGATCCTGCTGCTGGCGAGCGCGGTGATCGGCGGGCTCGGCTCGCTCGTGGGTGCGCTCTTCGGCGCTCTCCTCTACGTGTTCCTGCCGATCTACTCGCAGAAGCCGCCGATCTTCTCGTTCGACTTCGCCGATCAGGCGCCCTCCGTCGTCTTCGGGGTGATCCTGATCGTGATCATGCTGCTGCTGCCCGGCGGGATCGCCGGCCTCTTCAAACGGGTCGCCGTGCTCGTCCGCGGTGGCTGGGCGGCCCGCCGCACGTCGCAACCTGGCGCCTGAACCATTAACGTCAACGGCGATGGCGACCGAAACGATCGCGACTCGAAGGCGTAACTCGGAGCGGGCGCGCAAGCGTGAGCTTCGGCGCGAAGAGCTCCTGAACGTCGCCGACCAGGTGGTCCAGAGCCGTGGCCCGGGAGTATCGATGGACGAGATCGCCGCCGAGGCCGGGATCACGAAGCCCGTCCTCTACCGGCACTTCGGGGACAAGGACGGGCTCTACGAGGCGCTCACCGAGCGCTACATCGCCGAGCTCGTCGAGGCCCTGAAGCCGGCCGTCGTCTCGCCCGAGCCACGAGCGCGACTGGCGGCGACGATCGACGCCTACCTTTCCTACGTCGAGCGCGAGCCTGCTCGCTACCGGTTCCTGCTCCACGCCGGGGAGCAGCCGCGGACGGCTCCCCTGCTCGAGGAGTTTCGCCGCCGACACATCGCCGAGTGCGCGTTCACCTCGGTCGAGAACCTGCGCGCAGCTGGTCTCGACACGGGGTTCGCCGAGCCGTGGGCGCAGTGCGTCAACGGGATGGTGCGGGCGGCGGGCACCTCCTGGCTCGCTCGTCGCTCACTTTCCCGCGAGTTGCTCGTCCAATACTTGACGACGATTTTGTGGGACGGCTACGGGTCGCTCCGCCGGTCGGCGTCCGGGGGCTGAACCGTCTTCAGCTAGGGGTTACCCGGCGTAACGCCATGTAATAGGCTTGTCCACGTCGTGGTGGTTTCGAGGAGGAGTTACATGAGGAGAATGCTCTTGGCGGTGACCCTGGTCGCGGTCGCCCTTAGCGTGGGCTTGTCAGCCGCCTACGCCCGGGTCGACAGCGGCACCGCCACCAACGCAACACCAGGGGTCACGAGTAAGTCGATCACGATCGGCGGGACGTTCCCGTTCAGCGGTCCGGTGTCGTCGTACGCGCCGATCGCACGGGGAATGGAGACGTACTACCGCTACGTGAACGCTCGGAAGGGCCCTGACGGCAAGCGTGGGGTCTACGGCCGTCAGATCATCTTCAAGACGTACGACGACGGGTACAACCCGGCGAGGACCGTCCAGCTGACACAGCAGCTCGTCCTGCAGGACAAGGTCTTCGCGATCATGGGATCGCTGGGCACGGAGCCGAATCTCGCGATCCGGCCGTATCTCAACCAGCGCAAGATCCCGCAGCTCCAGATCGCGACCGGCGCGAGCTACTGGGGCTCACAGCAGAAGGCGTTCCCGTGGACGATGGGCTGGCAGACCGACTACGTCGCCGAGGGGCGGAACTACGCCAAGTGGATCCTGGCCAACCGGCCCAACGCGAAGATCGCGGTCTTCTACCAGAACGACGACTACGGGAAGGACTACCTCCGCGGGATCAAGTCCGGTCTCGGCAAGAAGGCGAACATGATCATCAACGAGCGGAGCTACGAGGTCACCGACACGAGCTACGCGGCGCAGATCGCGCAGCAGAGGGCGTCGGGGGCCGACACGTGGATCCTGCTCACGACCGCCGGGACGCCGACGGTCCGCGCGCTCGCCACGGGCCGGCAGCTCAACTTCCGACCTCAGCAGATCATCATCAACTCCGTCGCGGCGACGGATCAGGTCATGGCGGCGGCAGCTCGGACGGTCGGCCAGGACTACGTCAACGGCGTTGTCAGCTCGGCCTACCTGAAGAACAACACGAACCCGAAGTACAAGAACGATCCGGCGATCCGCTCGTTCCGCCGGATCATGTCCAAATACGGCCCCGAGGGCGGCGTGGACATCCGGAACTCGTTCTACTACTACGGGGTCGCCAGCGCCTCCGAGTTCGTGAGGCTGCTCTACAAGGCCGGCAAGAACCCGACGCGGGCGTCGCTGATGGCTGCGGCGCGAAACCGGAACTGGGTCAATCCGTACACCCTCGCGGGCGCGCGGACCAAGACCGGCAAGAACGATGCCTTCCCGCTCGACCAGGGGAAGATCACCCGCTACAACAACGGCAGCTTCGCGGAGATCAGCGCGCTCTACAAGGGTCGCTAGATCACCGCAAGACGACTGATGACGGGGCCGCCGATTGCGGCCCCGTCACGTTTCATGGATCTCACGCTGACACCCGAGCAGGAGTTGATCCGCTCGACGGCGCGCGAGTTCGTCGACCGGGAGGTGATCCCGTACGCGCGTGACTGGGACCGCGAGGAGACGATGGATCGGGGCATCGTCGCGAAGCTCGCCGAGATCGGATTCCTCCCGGGCTGGGAGCTGGACGGGATCTCCTACTGCCTCGTGATGGAGGAGCTCGGCCGTGGCGACTCGTCCGTCCGCGGGATCGTTTCGGTCAATGCGGGCCTCGTCGGGAAGACGATCAAGCGCTGGGGGACCGACGCGCAGCGGGAGGAGTGGCTCCCACGGCTGACGTCCGGCGAGGCGCTCGGCTGCTACGCGCTCACGGAGCCGGGTGCAGGCTCGGATCCGGGGAGCCTCGCGACGAGGGCCGAGCGCGACGGCGGCGACTGGGTGCTCACAGGCTCGAAGATCTTCATCACGCTCGGGACCTGGGCCGGGCTCGCGCTCGTCTTCGCGAAGGCCGAGGCGGGCGTAACGTGCTTCCTCGTTCCGACCGAGTCGCCCGGCTTCTCGTCGCACCAGATCAAGGGCAAGCTCGGGCTGCGCGCACAGGACACCGGCGAGCTCACGCTTGACGGCGTCCGGGTGCCGGCCGACGCCGTGCTCGGGGAGGAGGGCGGCGGGCTCAAGGTGGCGCTGTCGGCGCTGGACAACGGCCGCGTCTCGCTGGCCGCGGGTTGCGTCGGGATCGGCCAGGGCTGCCTCGAGGCCTGCCTCCGGTACACGAAGGAGAGGGAGCAGTTCGGGCGGCCGATCGCGTCGTTCCAGCTTGTGCAGGAGCTGCTCGCCGAGATCGCGGTCGAGACCGAGGCTTCGCGCCTGCTCGCCTGGAAGGCCGGGCTCGCCATGGACTCCGGCGAGCGCCACACGCTCGAGTCGTCCTTCGCGAAGTACTACTGCAGCGAGGCCGCGGTTCGGTCGGCGAATGCCGCCGTCCAGATCCACGGCGGCTACGGCTACGTCGACGAGTACCCGGTCGGGAAATACCTCAGAGATGCCCGGGTCACTACCTTGTACGAAGGCACCAGCCAGATCCAGAAGCTGATCATCGGTCGCCAGCTCACAGGGGAGAACGCCTTTGTCTGACGCAGTCATCGTCGCCGCCGCCCGCACCCCGATCGGGCGCGCGCAGAAGGGGTCGCTCGTCGACGCGCGGCCCGACGACCTCGCGGCCTTCGCGGTTGACGCGGCGCTCCGACAGGTGCCCGAGCTCGACCGCGCCGACGTCGTGGACGTGATGATCGGCTGCGGGTTTCCGCAGGAGCGGCAGGGCATGAACCTGGCGCGGCGCGTCGCGCTCCTGGCCGGTCTGCCGGCGAGCGTTCCCGGCACGACCGTCAACCGCTTCTGCGCCTCGTCGCTCCAGACGATCCGGATGGCGTTCCACGCGATCCGCGCCGGCGAGGGTGATGTCTTCGTCGCGGGCGGGGTGGAGTCGATCACCCAGGTCGACGGCTATCCGAAGGACGCGGACGAGCTGCATCCGAAGCTGTTCGGCGACGACGCTCCGATCGCGAACGTCTACATCCCGATGGGGCTCACCGCCGAGAACGTCGCCGAGCGGTGGGACGTGTCGCGCGACGACATGGATCGCTACGCGCAGCGTTCACAGGAGCGCGCGGTGGCGGCGCAGGACAGCGGCTTCTTCGGGCGGGAGATCACGGCGTGGGACGGCGTCGCCGCCGACGACGGGCCGCGCCGGAGCTCGACGCTCGAGAAGCTCGCCGAGCTCGAGCCGGCCTTCAAGCCCGGTGGGAAGGTCACCGCCGGGAACTCCTGTCCCCTGAACGACGGCGCCGCAGCCGTTGTCGTGACGAGCGCGGAGAAGGCCGCGGAGCTCGGGCTCGAGCCGCGGGCGCGGATCATCGCCTCTGCTGTCTCGGGCGTGGAGCCGGAGATCATGGGTGTCGGTCCGATCGGTGCCGTCCGCAGGGTGCTCGATCAGACGGGGATGACGATCGACGACGTGGACGTCGTCGAGCTGAACGAGGCCTTCGCGGCGCAGGTGCTGCCGGTTTCGCGCGAGCTCGGGATCGACCCGTTCGGCGAGCAGCTCAACCCGCACGGCGGGGCGATCGCGCTCGGCCACCCTTACGGGATGACCGGCGCCCGGATCATGTGCACGCTGCTGAACGACCTCGAGACCCTCGACAAGACGATCGGGCTCGAGACGATGTGCGTCGGCGGAGGCCAGGGGATGGCGATGATCGTGGAGCGCCTCCGCTGAGCGCGGTCACCGTCGACGACGCGGTCCTCGAGGAGACGAGGGAGCTCAATCGATGGCTCGCCGAGGAGCTCGCGGAGCAGCGCCCGGTCAACGAGGTTCCGCCCGCGGAGACGCGGTCGGCGCGTCGCGAGGGCCGCAGCTTCTGGCCGCAGCCCGAGTTCCTGCCGGAGGCGCAGGATCTTTTCATCCCCGCGCGGGGCGGCGAGATCAGGCTTCGCGTGCTGCGCCCGGGGGGCGACGTTACCGGCGTTTACTTCCACATCCACGGCGGCGGCTGGGTGCTGGGGCGGGCTGACGAGCAGGACGTGCGCCTGCTCGGTCTCGCCGAGGCGACGGGGCTGTGCGCCGTCAGCGTCGACTACCGCCTCTCGCCGGAGTGCGCCTATCCGGCGGCGCCGGACGACTGCGAAGACGCCGCCGTCTGGCTCCTCGAGCGGGGCTTCGCGGAGCTCGACGTGCCCGAGGTGGCGACGATCGGCGGCGAGTCGGCCGGAGCCCACCTCTCCGCGACGACGCTGCTCCGGCTCCGCGACCGCCACGGCGTGACGGGGGCCTTCCAGGGTGCAAACCTCGTCTACGGCGTCTACGACCTCTCGATGACCCCGAGCTCGCGAAACTGGGGCGACAACTTCCTGATCCTTTCCAGTCCCTCGATGTATTGGTTCGGGACGTGCTTCACGGGCGAGCGCACGCTGGAGGAGCTGACCGATCCGGACCTATCGCCGCTCTACGCGGAGCTGCACGACCTGCCCCCGGCGCTCTTCACCGTCGGCACGCTCGATCCGCTGCTCGACGACTCGCTGTTCATGTCCGCGCGGTGGCAGGCCGCCGGGAACGAGGCGGAAATCCGGGTCTACCCGGAGGCGGTCCACGGATTCAACCTGTTCCCGACCGCCATGGCGCGCGCGGCAAACGACACGCAGCACGAGTTCCTCCGCGGCGCCGTCAGCTGAGCACGGCCTGCGTCTGCGTCACCTGCGCGACGCGGCGGTCCTCGTCGTCCGTCACGTCCGTCTGGACGACGATGAAGCTACGACCGACGTGAAGGGGGCGAGTGATTCCGTGGACGCGCCCTCCGCGCACGGCGCGGAAGAAGTTCGTCTTCGACTCGACCGTTGCCGTGCCGGTCGCGCCGTCGGGGAGGTTCAGGAAGGCGCAAACGCCGCCGAGCGTGTCCGCGAACGACATGATCGCCCCACCGTGGAGCACGCCGGCAGCGGTGCAGCGCTCGGGCGCCCAGTCCATCCCGCCGCTGACCTCATCAGGGGCGGCGTGATCGACCTCGATGCCGAGCGTCCCGGCGAGCGGCGCGATCTCCGCCAGGTTGTCCACGGCGGGGGAGCTTACGCGGCTGCTTGCTCGGCGGCCCCGCGGTAGACGGCCTCGAGCGTGTTGCCGTCGAAGTCGAGGACGCGGGCGGCGAAGTAGCTGCGGCTGTACTCGGGCCGGATCCCCGGCTCCCACTCGGCGCGCGCGCCTGACGCGAGCGCCGTGTTGTAAAAGGCGTGGACGGAGCCCTCGTCCGCGGCGGGCAGCGCGAGCTCGAGCCGGCCCGCGAGCTCCGACTCGACGAGCCAGACCGAGCTTGGCTCGCCGGGGCGGCCGAAGTACGCGCGACGCTTGTCGGGCCAGTCGAGGAGCTTCACGAGTCCGAGCGGCGCCAGCACGTCTTCATAGAACGGCCTGCTCGCGTCGTAGTCGCGGACGAAGACGCTGATGTGATCGAGTTCCATGGCGCGAGAATAGAACGACCGTGCTTTTTTGTCAAGTGAATGGTCTATACTCCGCCTGTGGCCGTTCAGGAAAAGCAAACAGACGTTCTGAAAACGAAGGGCGAGCGCACCCGTCACGCGATCCTCACGACCGCGGCCGACCTCGCAACCGAGGAGGGCCTCGACCCGCTTTCGATCGGCCGGCTCGCCGAGGCGACGGGCCTGAGCAAGAGTGGGCTGTTCGCGCACTTCGGCTCCAAGGAGGAGCTGCAGATCGCGACCGTCGAGCATGCCGCCTCCCTCTTCGTCGACGCCGTGATCGCCCCGGCTCGCTCGGCACCGAAGGGCCTGCCTCGGGTCTGGGCGCTCTGCGACCATAAGATCGGCTACCTCGAGCGGCAGGTCTTTCCCGGTGGCTGCTTCTTCGCTGCGACGTCGGTCGAGTTCAGCCACAGGCCGGGGCCGGTGCGGGACCGGATCGAGGAGATGCTCCGCTCGTGGCTCTCGTACCTCGAGCACGCGGTCGAGCAGGCGCAGGAGGCCGGCGAGCTCGTCGACACGCTCAGCGCGCGCGAGATCACCTTCGAGCTCGACTCGTTCGGGATGGCGGCGAACTGGCAGTACCGCGTGTTCGGCGATCCCGCCGTCTACGACAACGCCCGCCGGGCGATCCGCGAGCGGCTCGAGTCGCTCAGGCCGGCCTGAACTCGGCCCACAGCTCCTCCATCGTCCGGAGGCGTCCGTCGAGATGCGCTAGGTCGGTCGGCGCGGTATTCACGGCCCGCACGACCCAGTCGTCCCCCACGTCGAGCACGTTGATGCAAGCCGGCGCCTGCTCGAAGTTGCCGAGCATCGCGCGGCCTCCGGTCAGCGCGTAGGAGAGGATCGCGCGGTTGACGCCGCCGTGCAAGACGGCGAGCACGACGTCCCACTCGGGGTCGGCGAGCAGCCGGTCGACGGCCGGAAGGACCCGGTCGAGCAGCGACCGGATCGACTCGCCGCCCAGGAAGGTCGCGTCCTCCGGGACGACGTCGTGCCAGGCCTCGACGAAGGTGCGCTCGAGCTCGTCCTCGGGGATGTCGCGCAGGTTGCCGGACTCGATCTCGCGGAGCTCGGGCCAGCGCTCCGGCTCGGCGTCCGGCGCGACGATCTGCGCCGTCTCCACCGTGCGCGGCAGCCCGCTCGTGATCACGCGGTCGAAGCTGACCCCGTCCAGCACCGCGGCCGCCGCACGCGCCTGCTCGCGGCCGACCTCGGTCAGCGGCACGTCGGCCGGATGCAGCGGCCGCCCGTCCTGGAAGTACGTGACGTGCCCGTGGCGCATCAGGTAGATCCGGCGACGGCTCACTCGTAGCGCTCCAGGTAGGCGGGATTCGAGATCCGCAGCTTTGCCGCCACGTGCTCCTTGAGCAGCGGCAGGGTCTGCTCGTCGACGTCGCCGGCCCGAATGCGGCGGGCGAGCGCTGTCACGTCTTCGTGACTTAGTAACAAGTTGTTACTTGCCGCGAGCTCGCGGGCGGCGATCCCGAGGGCGTTCAGCGCGACGAGCGTCCGGAACTTGAGGCGATGGTCGCTCGCGGTCGGGAGCACCTCCTCGGCGAGGAACTCCGCCACCGCCTCGACCAGCTCGGCCGCGGTGGGCCGGTCAGACATGCTCGATCAGGTCCAGGAGCTCGTACTCCATCTCCGCGGCCATCCGCCCGAGCACCGCGTACTCGACGCTGCGGTCCTGCCCCTTCAGGTGCCGGCGGCACTGCGTCAGGCAGCCCGTTGCCCACTTGACGTTCCCGAGCACCTCCCACCAGAGGAGCTCGTCCTCGCCGATCGAGCGCCCGGTGAGCTCGACGTAGCGCTCGAGGTACGGCCCGACCTCGCCGATCCCGCCGAGCCGCCGGTCGTCGGCCCCGAACCGCCAGGCGCGGACGATTGGCCAGGCGATGTCCTCGTGCGGGTCGGACAGGTGCGCGAACTCCCAGTCGAGGACGTACTCGAGCCCGCGCTCGGAGACGGCGATGTTCCCGAGCCGGAAGTCTCCGTGGCTGACGACCATGGGCAGCGGCTCCGGGCGATGCTCGCGCAACCACCAGAGGCCGTACTCGATCGCCGGATGCGGCTCGCCGACCGAGTCGAGCTCGTGGACGAAGCGCTCGAGCACGTCGCCGCCTCGCAGGAACGGCAGCCGCTCCGCGGGGATCGCGTGGATCTTCGCGAGCTCCTCGGCGAGCTGGAGGTCGAGGCCCGGCGGCGGTTGCCGCACGATCCGCCGCCCGATCGTCTCGCCCTCGATCAGCTCCATCGCGAACGCCTCGTGGCCGCCGAGCTCGCCGAGGTACGCGACGGGATGCGGCACCTTCACGCCGGCCTCCTCGGCAGCCTCGATCACCTGGAACTCCTGCTCGAGCGGCAGCGTCGCCTCGTGGATCACCCCGACACCGGCGCGCCGGACGAGCACTCGCCCCTCGTCTGTCTGCACCGCCCAGGCCTCCTTGGACGCGCCGCCGGGGAGGAGGTGCATGGACTCGACGCGGCGACCGAGCGCCTCCTCCAGCTCGCCCGCCCAGGGGGCGGTCTCGCTCAAGCCGATTGGCCTCCGTCGACGACGAGCGTGTGGCCCGTGACGTAGGCCGACGCGTCCGAGGCGAGGAAGACGACCGGCCCCTTCAGGTCCTCCGGGCCGCCGAAGCGGCGCAGCGGGACGTTCTCGACCAGCCGTTCGCCGTGCCGGTCGAGCACGAAATTGGCCATGTCCGACGGGAACCAGCCGGGCGCGATCGCGTTGACCCGGATCCCGTGCTGCGCCCACTTGCAGGCGAGGTCGCGCGTGAACGCGATCACCCCGCCCTTCGTGGCGTGGTAGACGACGGAGTTCGTGATCTCGCTCGACGAGCCGTGGAGCCCGGCGACCGAGGCGATGTTGACGATCGAGCCGCCGCCGTTCGAGATCATCGCCCGCCCGGCGGCCTGGGAGAAGAGGAAGACGCCGGTCAGGTTGACGTCGACCACCTTCTGCCAGCCCTCGAGCGGCATCTCCTCCGGCGTCGCGCCCCAGACCGTGCCCGCGTTGTTGACGAGGACGTCGACGCCGCCGAAGTCGGCGACTGTGCGCCCGACGACCGCCTGGACCTGGTCCGGGTCGCGCACGTCGCAGCCGAGCCCGAGCGTCTTGACGCCGTGCTGCGCGAGCTCGGCAGCGGCCTCCTCGCAGCGCTCGGCCTGCCGGGCGCAGACGACGATGTTCGCGCCGGCCTCGGCCAGTCCGTCGGACATCTGCCGCCCAATGCCCTTGCCGCCACCGGTGACGATCGCGGTCTTCTCTGAGAGATCGAACAGCTTCATGAGGCAGCCTCCGAGACGACGCGCAGCGTCGCCGGGTCGCGGGTCGAGATCAAGAGCGTGGTCGCGCCGGAATCCTCCCAGGCGGCGAGCCGGTCCCTGATCCGGTCGGCCGGCCCGATGAGCGTCATCTCGTCGATCAGCGCGTCCGGAACGGCGGCCGCGGCGTCGCGCTGCTTGCCGTCCAGGAAGAGGTCCTGGATCGTCTTTGCCTCGGCCTCGAAGCCGTAGCTCGCGACGAGGTCGTTGTAGAAGTTCTTGCCGCGCGCGCCCATGCCGCCGACGTAGAGCGCGTAGTACGGGCGCAGCGCGTCGCGGGCCGTCTCGACGTCGTCGGCCGCGAGCGCCGGCACCGAGGGCGCGATGTCGAGGTCGTCGCGCGCGAACGGCGCAGGGAAGGTGTCGCGGGCCCGCTCGGGCGAGAAGAAGATCGGCAACCAGCCGTCGGCGATCTCCGCCGCGAGCTCGACCGACTTCGGCTTGAAGACGGCGAGGTAGATCGGGATGTCGGGCCGGAACGGACGCGCCATCAGCTTTAGCGGCTTGCCGAGGCCGGTCGCGCCGTTCCCGGTGTACGGCACCTGGAACTGCTCGCCGTCGTACTCCAGCGTCTGCCGCCGGAGCACGGTCCGGACGATCTCGACGTACTCGCGGATCTTCGTCAGCGGCTTCCCCCAGGGCTCGCCGTGCCACCCCTCGACGACCTGCGGGCCCGAGAGGCCGAGGCCGAGCAGGAACCGCCCGCCGGACATCAGATCGAGCGTCGCCGCGGTCATCGCGGTCGCGGCCGGCGTCCGCGCCGGGATCTGGAAGATCGCCGAGCCGACGTTGAGCGTGCTCGTGGTGGCGGCGAGCCAGGCGAGCACGGTCGCAGCGTCCACGCCCCAGGCCTCGGCCGCCCAGGCCGAGTCGTAGCCGAGGCGCTCCGCTTCCTGAGCGAGCTCGATCAGCTCCGTCGGGTTCGTCCCGGGCGGCGCATACCCCATGTAGAACCCGAGTCGCACGACCTGCGATGCTAAACGGGTGGCGGTGACCGAACTCGCCCCGACTGCCGAGGTCGAGGAGCTCCGAGGGCGCTACCGCGCATTCATGGAGGAGCACGTCTATCCGAACGAGCGCGGGTTGCAGGCCGACGACCTCGAGCTGATCCGCTCGCTACAGGCGAAGGCGAAGGAGGAGGGCTTGTGGGCGCCCCACGTGCCCCCGGAGGCCGGCGGGACGGGGCAAGGCTTCCTCGCCTACGCGTTCCTGAACGAGGAGATCGGGCGGTCGTCCTACGCGCAGCTCGTTTTCGGCTGCCAGGCGCCGGACGCCGGCAACGCGGAGATCCTGCACCTATTCGGAACGGACGAGCAGAAGGAACGCTGGCTGGCGCCGCTCGTCGCCGGGGAGATCCGGTCGTTCTTCTCGATGACTGAGCCGGAGGTGCCCGGCTCGGATCCGACGACGCTGCGGACGCTCGCCGTCCGCGACGGCGACGACTGGGTGATCGACGGCCACAAGTGGTTCTCCTCCGGGGCGGACGGCGCGGCCTTCGGGATCGTGATGGCCGTGACGGACCCGCAGGCGGAGCCGCACCGGCGCGCGTCGCAGATCATCGTCCCGGCCGGCACCCGCGGGGTCGAGGTGGTGAGGCCGATCCCGGTGCTCGGGCACGCCGGCCGTGGGTGGTCGACGCACTGCGAGGTCTGGTACCGCGGCGTCCGGGTTCCCGTCGAGAGCACGCTCGGTGAGCCGGGCGACGGCTTCCGGATCGCGCAAAAGCGGCTCGGGCCGGGGCGGATCCACCACGTGATGCGTTGGCTCGGGCAGATGCAGCGGGCGTTCAAGCTGCTCTGCCGCTACGCGCTCGAGCGGGAGGCGTTCGGATCGCGCCTCGCGGACAAGCAGACGGTGCAGAACTGGATCGCCGACTCCGCGGCCGAGATCCACGCCTCCCGCCTGATGACGCTGGATGCGG
>DATDKA010000129.1:0-8577 GCA_036520235.1 Gaiellaceae bacterium | reverse complement strand
GCGAACGCCTTCTGGTTCGTGACCGGGTTCGACGTCACCAGAGCAAACGGCAGCAAGATGTAGCCGGACTGAGCGATCCCCGAGTACGCGAGCAGCCGCACGACCTGTCGCTGCTGCAGCGCGACGAGGTTTCCGATCGTCATCGTCGCGATCGACAGGAAGGCGAAAATCGGAACCCAGAACTGGTGCTGGCCGATGAACGCGACGAACATGAGCTGAAGAAGTCCCGCGAACCCCGCAGCGCTCGAGGCCACGGCCAGGAAGGCCGCGACCGGCACCGGCGAGCCCTCGTAGGTGTCGGGCGCCCAGAACTGGAACGGGACCGCGCTCACCTTGAACGCGAACCCGGCGACGATGAACAGGATCGCCGCCTGCGCCATCGTCTCCCGTCCCGGCGGCAGCGGCGTCGCGAGGACGCGGCCGATCTCGGTCAGGTTGAGGCTGCCGGTGAGCCCGTAGATCAGGCTCATCCCGTAGAGCATCACCGCGGTCGAGAGCACGCCGAACAGGAAGAACTTGATGCCGGCCTCGTTGGATCGGGGATCCGACTTCCGGAAGGCGGCGATCACGAACCCCGGCGCCGAGACGAGCTCGAGCGAGATGAACAGCATCAACAGGTCCCGCGAGGAGGGCATCAGCAGGCAGCCGAGGAACGAGGTGAGCACCAGGAAGTAGAACTCGCCCTGATAGAAGTGCCCATCGCGGAAGTAGCGGAAGGACACCATCAGGACGAGCAGGGCGACCGAGAGGAAGAACACCTT
Source organism: Gaiellaceae bacterium (assembly GCA_036520235.1). Taxonomy (GTDB): domain Bacteria; phylum Actinomycetota; class Thermoleophilia; order Gaiellales; family Gaiellaceae; genus JACDAN01. The sequence goes on along the minus strand of DATDKA010000129.1, from coordinate 7,816 downwards.
GAACAGCAGCGCGAACTCGTCGACGACGAACGCGCCGCCGAAGGTCGAGCGATCCTCGCCGATCAGCGTGAGCGTGGCGATCAGCGACGCCACCACCCCGGCGAAGGCGATGGGCATCGCCATCCACTTGCGGGCGGGCGCGAGGAAGGCGTCGACCACCAGCACGAGGACGATCGTCCCGGCCAGGATCAGCTCCGGGAGGATCGCGGTGTAGTCGATCGCCTGGTTCATCGCCGCGCCGGCCCTCGCCCTCTATGCACCGAACAAGCCGAGCAGGGAGTTGACCGGCGCCTGCGTCACGTCGGTGAGCAGGCTGGGGAACAGCCCCAGGACCACGATCCCGACCAGGAGCGGCACCCAGGAGACCCATTCGACCGCGGCGACGTCCCCGAACGCCTCGGCCTTCCACTTCTCCGGGAGCGTCCCCATGTTCACGCGCTGCAGCATCCACAGGAAGTAGCCCGCGGTCAGGATCGTCCCGACGCCGCCGGCGATCATGAAGGCTCGGAACAGCGGCGTCGAAAGCGACTGGGCCGGGCTGTAGCTCGACAGCAGCGCCATCACCTCGCCCCAGAACCCGGCCAGCCCGGGCAGGCCGAGCGAGGCGATCGCGACGAACGCGAAGACGCCTCCCAGGTACGGGAGCTTCTGCATCACGCCGCCGCCGATCTCGGCGATCTCGCGCGTGTGATAGCGGTCGTAGAGCGACCCCACGCAGAAGAAGAGCATCCCGGTGATGAGGCCGTGCGCGACCATCCCGAAGATCGCCGCGTTGATCCCGATCGACGTGAGCGTGGCGATCCCCAGCATCACGAACCCCATGTGGCCCACCGAGCTGAACGCGATGAGCCGCTTGAGATCCTTCTGCGCCAGGCACGCGAGCGCGGCATAGACGATCGCGATCGCGGCGAGCAGTCCGATCCACGGTGCGTACTTCTGCGCGCCGTACGGAAGGATCGGCAGCGCGATCCGGATGAACCCGTACGCGCCCATCTTCAGCATGACGCCGGCGAGGAGCACCGAGCCGATCGTGGGCGCCTCGGTATGCGCGTCGGGCAACCACGTGTGGAACGGCCACATCGGCACCTTCACCGCGAAGCCCAGGCCCACAGCGGCGAACACGATCAGCTGGAACGCGTGCGAGAAGCCGCCCGAGGCCGCGTACTGCTGCAGCTGCACGATGTCGAACGTGTGGACGCCGCCGCCGATGTCCGAGTTGAAGAACATCGCCAGGAACCCCAGCAGCATGAACACCGACCCGAGGAGCGTGTACAGGAAGAACTTGATCGCCGCGTACTCACGGTTCGAGCTCCCCCAGATGCCGATCAGGAAATACATCGGGACGAGGACAAGCTCCCAGAACACGAAGAACAGGATCAGGTCGAACGCGATGAAGGTGCCGGCCATCCCGGTCTCGAGCAGGAGCGTGAGCCCGATGAACGCCTTCGTCTTGCCCGGCTTCGGGACGACCCGCCACGTGTAGATGGCGCACAGGAACGACAGCACGAACGTCAGCACGAACAGGGGCAGGCTGATGCCGTCGATCCCGACGTGGTAGCGCGCGTCGATCGCGGGGATCCAGCTCGTGTTCAGCTGGAACTGCAGGCCCGAGGCGCCGTAGTCGAACGTGAACGTGATCGCGATCGCGAAGACGAGGGCCGCGCCCGTGAACACGATGCCGAGCGCCCGTACGCCCTTCTCGTACTGGCGCGGCACGAGCGCGATCACCAGGGCTCCGGCGAGCGGCAGAAGCGTCGCGATCGTGATCGCCGAGTTCTCCCAGGTCATGCGCCTTCCCCTCTCAGATCTTGGTGAAGATGACGGCCAGCACCACGACACCCGTGAACAGGAACACGGCGTACCGCTGGACGTTGCCCGATTGGATGTATCGCAACAACCCGCCGGTGAAGCCGGCGATGTTCGCCAGGCCGTTCACCGCCCCGTCGATGACCTTCAGGTCGAACCAGTTCACGCCACTCGCCACCACCTTGGTGAAGGCGGCGGCGCCGTTGACCACTCCGTCGATGACGTGCCGGTCGTTCCAGTAGACCCCGCTCGAGACATCGTCTCGTATCGGGCGGACGATCCCTTTCCAGTAGACGTCGTCGATGTAGAACTTGTTCGAGACGAGCGTGTACGCGCCGCCGAGCGACCGGAGCGGATCGCGCGCCTGGTAGTCGCGGTACACGGCGTAGCCGATGAGGATGCCCCCGAGGGCGGCGAGCGTGGACAGGACGGCGACCCACGGCACGAACAGGGCCTCCTCGAGCTCTTGGAAGTACACCCACTTCCCAAACACCGCCCCGAGCTGTGGCGACCCGACGAAACCCGCAACCACCGTCACGGAGGCGAGGGCCACGAGGACGCCGGTCATGCTCCGGGGCGCCTCGTGCGGCTCGCCGTGGCCGCGGAAGTCGCCGTAGAAGGTCAACAGCACGGCCCTGGTCATGTAGAAGGCGGTAAGGAGCGCCGTCACCAGGAGCACGACGAACAGGACCGGGTGGCCCTCGTGCTCGGCGACAACGAGCAGCTCGTCCTTCGACCAGAATCCGGCGAGTGGTGGTACGCCCGAGAGCGCGAGGGAGCCGATCAGGAACGTCCAGAACGTGATCGGAAGGCGTCTTCGCAGCCCGCCCATCTCGCTCATGTTGTTCGAATGCACGGCGTGGATCACTGCGCCCGACCCGAGGAACAGCAGCGCCTTGAAGAACGCGTGGGTGAACAGGTGGAAGAAGGCTCCCGTTCGGCCGGCGGGACCCATCGACATGCCGGCGATCATGTAGGCGAGCTGGCTGATCGTCGAGTACGCGAGCACGCGCTTGATGTCGTCCTGCGTGAACGCCATCAGCGCGGCGCCCAGCATCGTGATGCCGGCTACGATCGCGACGATCTGCAAGACCACCGGGTCCGCGTCCAGGAACACGATGAACAGCCGTCCCACGAGGTAAACACCCGCGGCGACCATCGTGGCCGCATGGATCAGCGCCGAGACCGGCGTCGGGCCGGCCATCGCGTCGGGGAGCCACACGTGCAGGGGGAACTGTGCCGATTTGCCGATCGTGCCGCCGAAGAGCAGCAGCGCCGCAGCCGACACCAGCCCGACGGAAGCGCCGCCGCTCGACACGATCTCGGAGATCTTCGGGATGTTCGAGGTCGTGAACCCGGTGATGAAGACCAGCACGAAGATCCCGAACATGAACGGCACGTCGCCCACCCGCGTGGTGATGAAGGCCTTGATCGCCGAGCTGGAGTTGACGTGGTCCTCCCACCAGTGCCCGATCAGGAGGTAGGAGCAGACGCCCATGATCTCCCAGCCGACCAGCAGCATGAACAGGTTGTTCGCGAGGACGACCACGAGCATCGCGCTCGTGAACAGCGAGAGCACCACGTAGAACCACGTGTAGCGGACGTCGCCCTTCATGTAGCCGAGCGAGTAGATGTGGACGCAGAGCGAGATCGACGTGACGACGACGAGCATCACCGCGGTCAGGCCGTCGACGTAGACCCCCGCCTCCATGTGGAGCTGCCCGATCTGGAACCACGGGATCGAGGCTTCGTAGAAGCCGCGCTCGCCGCCCACGAAGGTCCACAGGACGCCCAGCGACATGACGAGGGCCGCGGCCAGCGCGGTGATGCCGTAGACGGAGCCCTTACCCGGCGTGCGCTTGCCGATGAACAACGTGAACGCCGCGGCGATCGCCGGCAGAAGCGCGATCAGCCAGGAGTACCGCAGGAACCAGCTCGGGTCGTGGATCGCCTTGACGATGGATTCGGCAGACTCGGCGGCTACCACTTGAGGAGGTTCACCTCGTCCACGTTGATCGTCTCGCGGTTGCGGTAGATCAGGATCACGATCGCCAGGCCGATCCCCACCTCGGCGGCCGCCACCGTGATCACGAACAGCGCGAACACCTGCCCGGTGAGGTCGTGGAGCGCCGCGCCGAACGCGACGAGGTTGATGTTGACCGCGTTCAGCATCAGCTCGATCGACATCAGCACCAGGACCCCGTTCCGCCGCGCGAGCACCCCGTAGACGCCGGTCGAGAACAGCGCCGCCGACAGGAAGAGCACCAGCGGGAGCCTGATCACGGGCGATCTTCCTTCCTCGACAGCACGATCGCTCCGATCAGCGCCGCCAGGAGCAGGAAGGAGATCACCTCGAACGGGAGGACGAACCGGCTGAAGATCGACGACCCGACCGCGGCCACCGACCCCTCGAGCGGGTCGATGCGGGCGGCGTCCCAGTCGAACGCTCCCTGGATCAGGTAGACCAGCCCGGCGAGGATCGCGACCCCGACCAGGAACGCCACGCCGCGCCGCTGGTTGTCGAGCGCCTCGCGCCCGATCGGCGCCTTCGTGAGCATCAGCCCGAACAGGAACAAGATCACGATCGCGCCGACGTAGATGAGGATCTGCACCCACGCGACGAACTCGGCGGCAAGCAGGAGATAGACGCCGGCGACGGCCGAAAGCGTGACCACCAGGTACAGGGCGGCCCGCACGACGTTCCGAGCGGTCACCACGCGGATGGCGCCGACCACGGCGGCCACCCCGATGACGACGAACGCGATCTCGGCTCCGGTCACGAGCCGCCCTCGGCCTTCGTCCGCGCGGCCACCATCGCCGCACGTCGCGCCCGCCCCTCGGCCACCCGTCGATCGATCCCCTGCTCCAACAGCTCCGCCAACACCCGCTCGAACGTCTCCTGATCCAGCGCCACCTCGGCATGCTCCGCCGGAGCGGGAGCCGCCACCGGCGGGGCGGCCGATCCAGCGGCAGCTGCAGCCTCAGCGGGAGCGGCAGCGGCTACGGCCGGAGCTCCCACCGCGACCGGCGCCCCGGCGGGCGGCGCCGCGGCCGGCTCCGGACCTGCCGAGGGAGCCGCGGCGTCCGCCGCGGCGCGTCCGGCCGTGTCCGGAGCCTCCGTTGTGACCTCGGCCGGCACCTCCGCGCCGTCCTCGATGAACGGAGGCGGCAGGACCGTGTAGGTCCACTCCTCGAGCTTCTCCTTCTCGTGTGTGAGCTCGACGATGTCGTACTCCGCGTACTCGAACTCCGGGCTCCAGAAGAGCGCATCGAACGGACAGACCTCCACGCAGATCCCGCAGTACATGCAGAGCGCGTAGTCGATCGCGAACCGGTCGAGGACCTTCATCGAGCGGCCCTTGCCGCCGGAGGCCGGCTCGTGGGTCTCCTTGTGTGCGTCGATGTAGATGCACCAGTCCGGGCACTCCCTCGAGCACTTGTAGCAGACGGTGCAGTTCGCCTCCTTGAGCGCGATCACCCCGCGGGTGCGCGGCGGGAGGTCGGGCTTCTCCTGCGGGTACTGCTGTGTGATCGAGGGCCGGAGCGCGTGCTTGAGCGTGACCCCGAGCCCCTTCATCAGGCCGAGGCCGGTGGACCTGGGCTCCGCCTCGGGAGCCTTCCGGACGCCTCGTTCGTCGACCGCCATGACCCTCCTAGAACGCGACCTTGAAGACGCCGACCACCACGATCTGCAGCAGCGCCAGCGGGATCAGCACGAGCCACGAGACCCGCTGCAGCTGGTCCTCGCGCAGTCGCGGATAGGTGACGCGGAGCCAGATGATGAGGAACGAGAGCGCCCCGATCTTCGCGAGCATCCAGAGCGGTTCGGGGATGAACTCCATCGCCGGCAGCGGCAGGTAGCCCCCGAGGAACAGGACGCTCGCGATGGCGGACAGGGCGACGATCCCTCCGTACTCGGCGAGCAGGAAGAAGGCGAACTTCAAACCCGTGTACTCCGTGTACGCACCGAAGATGATCTCGGAGTCCGCCACCGGCATGTCGAACGGCGGCCGCGTGAGCTCCGCGAGCGAGGCCGTGAGGAAGATGAGGAACCCGATCGGCTGCGAGAAGACGAACCAGTACTTCTCCTGCGCCTGGACGATCCCGACCATCGACAGTGTGCCGGCCTGCATCACGATCGCGGCGGCCCCGAGCACCAGCGGCAGCTCGTAGGAGATGAGCTGAGCGGCCGCCCGGAGGGCGCCGATCAGGGAGAACTTGTTCGCCGACGCCCAGCCGGCCATGAGCACGCCGATCACGGAGACCGACGAGAGCGCCAGCACGAAGAAGATGCCGACGTCGAGGTTCAGGATGAAGATCTCGTCCGAGAACGGGATCATGACGAACAGGAGGATGTACGGGACGAGCGCGACCGCCGGCGCGAGGGAGAAGACCCAGGCATCCGCCGCCGCCGGGATCACGTCCTCCTTCTGGACGAACTTGACCCCGTCGGCCATGAGCTGCGCCCATCCGTGGAACCTGCCCGCGTACATCGGCCCGAGCCGGCCCTGCATGTGGGCCATCACCTTGTGCTCGGCGTAGCCGACGCCGAGCGGGGCCACGAGGAAGAAGATCAGCACGATCGCCGCCTTCGTCACCAGGACCAGCCAGTACTCGCCGAACCACTGGTTCACGAAGCTCTCGCCGGCCTGGGCGATCACTCCTCGTCCTCCTCTTCCCCTTCGGCCGCGCCCGGCCACGGCTTGGCCTCTCGCGACATGAGCGGGAAGTCCTTGCGGAGCGGGTGGCCCTCGAACGGTTCGGGGAGGAGGAGCGTCACGGGCAGCGGGTGCCCCTCGAACGTGACGCCGAACATCTCGGTGGTCTCGCGTTCGTGCCAGTTCGCCGTCGGATAGATGTCCGAGATCGTCGGGAGCACCGTCTCGTCGGCCGGGAGCCGGACCTTCACCCGCACGGAGTGATCGTGCGTGGTCGAGAACAGGTGGGTGACGACCTCCATGCCCTCGTCGCCGAAGTCCACGGCGGAGACGAAGTCGCAGTAGTCGCAGGCGAACTCGGGCTCGTTGCGCAGGAACGTCACCAGCTCGCGGTACCGGGACGGGGTCATGGCGACCACGCTGTGCCCGTGCTGGTCCTCGAAGGACAGCACGTCCTCGCCGAACTGCGCCCGCAAGCGCGATCCGACCTCAGGAGGCGGAAGCGGGTGTCGTGAGCTTGCCACTCCACTTCTCCCTGATGTCCTCGGCGGCGATCTTCTCTTGGAGCCGGATGATCCCCTGCAGCAGCGCTTCCGGCCTGGGGGGGCAGCCCGGGATGTAGACGTCGACCGGCAGGACCTGGTCGATCCCCTTCGTGACCGAGTACGAGTCCCAGTACGGACCGCCGCAGTTGGCGCACGAGCCCATCGAGATCACGTACTTCGGCTCCGGCATCTGGTCGTACAGGCGCTTGATCACCGGCGTCATCTTGTCGGTCGGCGTCCCGGCGATCACGATCAGGTCGGCCTGCCTCGGCCCGTGTGCGAACGGGATCACGCCGAACCGGATGAAGTCGTGCTTGGACGTCGAGGCCGCGATGAACTCGATCGAACAGCACGCGAGGCCGAAGTTGAACACCCACAGCGAGTACCGCCGGCCCCAGTTGAGGAGGAACTTCACCGGTTGGATCCGGGCGAGCGGCGTCTTCTCGGTGATCAGGCCCACCTCAGCACCCCCTTGCGCCACGCGTACAGCAGGCCCACGGCCAAGATCCCGATGAAGATCGCCATCTCGACGACCGCCTGGTACCCGAGGCTCTCGAAGATCCTTGCCCACGGGAACAGGAAGACGGACTCGACGTCGAAGATCACGAACAGGAAGCCGTAGACGTAGTAGCGGACCTGGCTCTGCGACCAACCCTCGCCCACCGGGTCGATCCCGCACTCGTACGTGAGCAGCTTGTCGCCGACCGGCCGCCGGGGTGCGATGAGCCTTGCGGCGCCGAACGCCACCGCGACGAGCCCCACGCCGGCGATCAGGACCGCGAGGACGACCCCGTACGACTGGTAGTA
>DATDKA010000128.1:0-26461 GCA_036520235.1 Gaiellaceae bacterium | reverse complement strand
GTTCGTGAACGGCGTCAAGGTGACCCGCCCGCGAAAGCTCTCGCCTGGCGATGTAATCCGCGTCGGCGAGACGGACCTGAGGTACGACCTGTGAGAGTCGGCGCCAGCGCAGCGCTCTCGCACCCGGGGCGGAAGCGGCGGCACAACGAGGACTCGTACGTGATCGAGCCCCCGCTGTTCGTGATCGCGGACGGGATGGGCGGCGCGAAGGCCGGGGAGGTCGCGTCTGGCCTCGCCGTCTCCGCCGTGGAGGCGGAGCAGGGTGACGGTGCGAGCGGCGAGCAGCGCGTCACGGCGCTGATCGAAGAGGCGAACCGGCGCGTCTACAGCCGCGCGACCGAGGATCGGGACGTCCATGGGATGGGGACGACGATGACGGTCGCCCTGGTCGAGGACAACGCGGTCGCATTCGGTCACGTCGGCGATTCCCGCGCCTATCTGATCCGCGACGGGCAGCTGGACCAGCTCACGGACGACCACTCGCTCGTGGCCGAGCTCGTCCGCGGCGGAAAGCTCACGCCGGAGGAGGCCGAGTCCCACCCGCAGCGCTCGGTGATCACCCGCGCCCTCGGCACGGAGCCCGACATCGACGTCGACACCTTCTCCGTGCAGCCAGAGCCGGGTGACGTGTTCATGCTGTGCTCCGACGGACTCACGACGATGGTCGACGACCAGACGATCCTCGACGCCGTCGAGCAGCACCGGTCGGACCTTCGTCAGGCCGCGAAGGCGCTCGTGAACGCTGCCAACCGCGGCGGCGGCGAAGACAACATCACGGTGATCTTCTTCGAGGTCGACACCGGAGCCGAGGAGCCCTCCGAGGAGACCGAAGAGACCGTCGCGGCGCCCGTTCTGCCCGACGACGAGGAAACGATGGACGAGAGCCACGCAGTCCCGCCGGTGGCCGTAGCGGAGTCGCAGGTCGAGCCGAGACGCCGCGGGCGCTTCCTGCCGATCCTCGCGGCCCTCGCCATCCTCCTGATCATCGCCGCGGCACTGCTGTGGCTCCTGGACAACCTGTAGGCCATGTCCCTCCGGAACAGAGAGCTCATGAGCCTGGTCGTCGTCGGGACGCTCGTCGGCTTTGGGTTCGCGAGCGTCTACATCGCCCGCCAGGAGGTGGTGAACTCCGCCTCGCTCTCCTACGGCCTGTTCTTCCTCGGGCTCTACCTGCTCGCGCACGTGATCGCGCGGATCACGGTCCCGGACGCCGATCCATACCTGCTGCCGATGGCCGGCCTGATGACCGGGATCGGCCTGACGGAGATCTACCGCCTGGACGAGACCGACGCGTTCAGGCAGGGGCTCTGGATCGTGATCGGGCTTGCCGCCTTCGCGGCGACGCTCTTCCTGCTCCACGAGGATTTCAGGAAGCTCGAGAGCTACAAGTACCTCTGCGGTCTCGCGGCCGTCGCGCTGCTTGCCCTGCCGGCGCTGCCCGGGATCGGCGAGACGGTCAACGGCGCGCGGCTCTGGGTGCATGTCGGCCCGCTGCACTTCCAGCCCGGCGAGCTCGCGAAGATCCTCCTGATCGTCTTCCTCGCCGGCTACCTGCGCGAGAAGCGTGAGGTGCTCGCGCAGTTCCGGCTCAAGGACCTCGGCCCGCTGCTGCTGATCTGGGGCGCCGCGATGGGCGTGCTCGTGATCACGAACGACCTGGGCGGCGGCCTCCTCTACTTCGGCGTCTTCCTGGCGATGCTCTACGTGGCCACCGCGCGCTTCTCGTTCGTCGTCGCCGGCCTGGCGCTCTTCGTCGGGGGCGCAGCTGCGGTCTACTCGATGTTCCCGCGGGTCGAGGAGCGCGTGCAGATCTGGCTCGACCCGTGGAGCGACGTCTACGGCCGCGGCTACCAGGCCGCGCAGTCGCTCTACTCGATCGCGAACGGGGGCTTCGGCGGCACCGGCCTCGGCAAGGGGATGTACACCGATGCCTCGGGTCACCAGCTGATCCCGTACCTGAACACCGACTTCATCTACTCGGCGCTCGCGCAGGAGCTCGGGCTCGTCGGGATCTGCGGCTTCCTGCTCCTCTACATGCTCTTCGCGGCGCGAGGGTTCCGGATCGCGCTGCTCGCGCAGGACGGGTTCTCGAAGTTGCTCGCGGTCGGCCTCACCTTCGCCTTCACGCTGCAGGCCTTCATCATCATCGGCGGCATTCTCCGCCTGATCCCGCTGACCGGGATCACGCTCCCCTTCGTCAGCTATGGCGGCTCGAGCATCGTCGCCAACTTCGTCCTGCTGGCGGGGCTGCTGCTCGTCTCGGACCGCGCCAACCGGGGGCTCGACCGGTGAACACCCAGATCTCGAGACTCGCCGTGGCCTCGCTCGTGCTCGTGATCGCCCTGATCGTGGGCACGACGTACTGGCAGGCGTGGGCGGCGCCGGGCCTCGCCGACCGCCGCGACAACGCGATCAAGGTCGTCGCGCAGTTCACGATCAAGCGCGGGGCGATCTTCGCCGCCGACGGGTCGGTGCTGGCGCGCAACCGGCCGCGGAAGGTGAACGGCCAGACGTTCTACTTCCGCCGCTACCCCGGCCGCGGGCGCTTCGCTCACCCGGTCGGGTACTCGACGCAGGCTCGGTCGCGCGCGGGTCTCGAGGAGTCGCGCAACGACTACCTGACCGGCGCGAACACGAATCTCGCCACCCTGCTCGACACGACGCTCAACCGGATCCGCGGCGCGACGATCAAGGGCAACGACCTGATCCTGACGCTCCGGCCGCGCGCCCAGAAAGTCGCGATGGAGGCACTGGCGGGGCAGTGCGGCGCGGCGGTCGCGCTGGACCCGAAGACCGGGAAGGTGCTCGTGATGGCGTCGAGCCCGAGCTACGACCCGAACCTGATCGAGAAGAACTTCAAGGCCGCGCAACGCGCGCACGGGCCCTGCCCCGTGGCGCCGCTCGTGAACCGCGCCTCGGGGGGCCTCTTCATTCCCGGGTCGACCTTCAAGATCGTTACCGCCGCGGCAGCGCTCGACTCCGGCACGTACACGCCGGATTCGACCTTCACCGACCCCGGCTACTGCGTCGAGTACGGCAAGCGGGTCAACAACTACGACACCTCGACCCCCTTCGGCACGATCAACTTCGGCCAGGCCTTCCAGCACTCGGTCAACTCGGCGTTCTGCGAGATGGGCAAGAAGCTGGGGCCGCGGAAGATCCTCGACTACGCGCGGCGCTTCGGCTTCTACCAGCGCCCGCCGGTCGACCTTCCGGACGGCGAGCGCGCGCCGAGCGGTCTCTACTCGAACGGCCGGCTCCTGCCGCGCGGGGACGAGTCGAGAGCCGACCCGGGCCGGCTCGCCTTCGGCCAGGAGCGGATGCTCGTGACACCGCTCCAGATGGCGATGGTGGCGGGTGCGATCGCGAACAAGGGCGTCGTGATGAAGCCGTACCTGACCGACCGGGTGCGCAAGCCGGACAAGTCGATCCTCGTCAAGTTCAAGCCCGAGGAGTTCGGCCGCGCGGTGAAGCCGCAGACCGCCGACCAGATCGCCTCGATGATGGAGAGCGTCGTCAGCGGCGGGACGGGCACCGCGGGCGCCATTCCCGGCGTACGCGTCGCCGGCAAAACCGGCACGGCCGAAACCGGCGTGGCCGGCCGGAACACCACGTGGTTCGTCTCCTTCGCTCCGGTCGACAACCCGAAGGTCGCGATCGCGCTCGTGCTCCAGAACCAGACCGGGACGGGCGGCAGTAACTCGGCGCCGCTCGTCAAAGAGATCATGGAGGCCCTGCTGCGGTCTCCGTCGAACTCCAAGGGTTAGCGGATGGCGGTCAGCGACACCCTGATCAACACGCTCTTCGACGGGCGTTACCGCATCCTGCGGAAGCTCGGGTCGGGCGGGATGGCGAACGTCTACCTCGCCGAGGACGAGGAGCTCGGCCGCCGCGTCGCGATCAAGATCCTGAACGACCGGCACGCGAGCGACGACCAGTTCGTCGAGCGCTTCCGGCGCGAGGCCAAGAACGCCGCCGGGCTCTCGCACCCGCACATCGTCTCGGTCTACGACCGGGGCGAGGCTGAAGGCACCTACTACATCGCAATGGAGTTCCTCGAGGGGCGCAGCCTCAAGGAGCAGATCGTCGCCGACGGGCCGCTCCCGATCGGCAGCGCGATCGAGATCACGCGCCAGATCCTGCGCGCCCTGGGCTTCGCGCACCGGCGCGGGATCGTCCACCGCGACATCAAGCCGCACAACGTGCTGCTCGCCGACGAGTCCACCGATGGCGACGGGCGCTTCAAGGTCACGGACTTCGGCATCTCGCGGACGACGACGAGCCAGATGACCGAGGCCGGCTCGATCGTCGGCACGGCGCAGTACCTCTCGCCGGAGCAGGCGCGGGGCGCGCCGGTCGACCAGCGGTCCGACATCTACTCGGTCGGCGTCGTCCTCTACGAGCTGCTCACCGGCGCGCTGCCCTTCAACGGCGAGACGCCGCTCGAGATCGCGATGAAGCACCTGTCCGAGATCCCGCGGCCGCCGTCCGAGCTGCGGCCGGAGATCTCCGCCGACCTGGACATGGTCGTGCTGCGGGCGCTCGCGAAGGATCCGTCCGACCGGTACGAGGACGCCGAGGAGATGGACCGCGACCTGGCGCGGGTGGCGCAGGGCGCAGGCGTGGCGGCGGAGACCGCCGAGGCCGCGACCGCCGTCCTCACCGGCGCCGGCATCGCCGACACGGCGCCCACGATGATCTCGCGGCGGCCAGTGGTCGCGCCGCGGCCGTCGCAGACCTACAAGACCGACTATTACGAGTACGAAGAGCCGCGGCGACGGCGGCGCCCGGTCTGGCCGTGGGTCTTCGGGATCCTGCTCGCGCTGGCGGCGCTCTTCGCGGGCTACTACGTCTGGGACACGATCCAGGACGAGCTGAACGCGACGAAGCCGGTCGCGGTGCCGATCGTCGAGGGAATGCGCCAGCCGCTCGCGGTCAAGCGGATCAGGGACGCCGGGCTGCGGCCCAGGGTGGTGGCCGAGGCGAACGAGACCGTCGCCCGGGGCATCGTCTTCCGGCAGGAGCCGTCGGCCGGGGAGCGGATACAGAAAGGGAACATCGTCCGGCTCTTCGTCTCGACCGGGAAACCGAGGGTCGACGTGCCCGACGTGGTCGGGGCCCGGGAGGCCGACGCGATCGCCACCCTGCGCGCCGCCGGGCTGGTGCCCGACCCGCACGACATCTTCTCGGATGAGCCGGCGGGCATCGTGATCGCGCAGGACCCGAAGGGCGGCACCAGCATCGTCAAGGAGAGCACGGTCCGCGTAAACATCTCGAAAGGCCGCGAGACGACCGGCCTGCCGAACGTGATCGGGGTCTCGTTCGACAGCGCGGCCGAGCAGCTCCGGCGTGCCGGCTTCACGGCGCTACGACGCGACGTCGACTCGACGGAGCCCGAGGGAACCGTGATCGACATGACGCCGGGGCCGGGGACGCTCCAGCCGCCGGGGACGAAGGTCACGCTGAACGTCTCGAACGGCCAGTCGACGACGTCCGTCCCGGACGTCCGTGGCCTGGACGCGTCGACTGCGCAGGCGAACCTGGAGAACGACGGCTGGGTCGTCGTGATCCGCGACACACCGACCGACAACCCGGACGACGACGGGGTCGTCCTCAGCCAGACGCCGACGGCCGGCGAGCAGCGTGCGCCGGGCTCACGGGTGACCCTGTACGTGGGACGGCTTCGTCAGCAGACGGACACCACGCAGACGACGACCACGCCGACGACGACGACCACGCCGACAACGCCTTGAGCTCCAAGCGGGTCCGTGTCGCGGTGATCGCGGGCGGGCGGTCGAGCGAGCACGAGATCTCCGTTGCCTCGGCGCGGTCCGTGCTCGGCGGCCTCGACCCGGACCGCTACGACGTCCAGACGATCGAGATCGACCGCGACGGCCGCTGGCAGCTCGACTCCGGCGAGGCCCTGCGCGAGCTGGAGCGGCCCGTGGCGGAGACGTTGCCGGTGCCGACCGAGTCTCCGCCGGAGACCCTGGGGCAGGTCGACGTCGTGCTCCCGATCCTTCACGGGCCGTTTGGCGAGGACGGGACGGTCCAGGGGCTGCTCGAGCTGGCGGGGGTGCCGTACGTTGGCGCCGGCGTCACCGCCTCCGCGCTCTGCATGGACAAGGACCTCTTCAAGTCCGTCTGCCGTGACAAGGGCATCCCGGTGACGCGGTCGCTCACGCTGCGGGAGGGGGACGAGCCGTCGAACCCGTTCGGCTACCCGGTGTTCGTCAAGCCGGCGAGGCTGGGGTCCTCGATCGGGATCACGAAGGTCAGGTCGGAGGAGGAGCTGGCGGGCGCGGTCGCGCTCGCCCGGCGCCACGACGACAAGGTGCTCGTGGAGGAGTTCGTGGACGGCGTCGAGGTCGAGGTCGGCGTGCTCGGGAACCGCTCGCCGATCGCGTCGATCCCCGGGGAGATCGTCTCGCACGGGTTCGCAGGCGTCGATTGGTACGACTACTCGGCCAAGTACGACGAGGGCGGCATGGACCTCGAGATCCCGCCGCGGATCCCGCAGGAGGCGATCGAGCGGGTTCAACAGGTGAGCGTCGAGGCGTTCATCGCCGCCGACTGCGAGGGGATGGCCCGCGCAGACTGCTTCGTCTTGCCGGACGGCGCCGTCCTGGTGAACGAGCTCAACACGATCCCGGGCTTCACCGCCACGAGTGTCTACGCCAAGCTCTTCGAGGCCTCGGGGATCCCCTACCCGGAGCTCTTGGACCGGCTGATCGAGCTCGCGCTCGAGCGGCACGAACGGCGCTCGCGCCTGCAGTTCTAGGAGGCTTTGACCTCGTTGACGTGCGCCGACCCGTCGAGGTCGGTGATCCAGACCACGAAGTAGCGTGCCTTCGCATCGTTGAGCTGGAACGTGGTCGTCTCGTTGACCGTCTGGTTGTCGGAGACGGCGTCGAAGGGGCCACTCGGGGAGTCGCCGGCTCGGATTTCGGCCTGGTAGCCGGGCGTGTCGGTTGTGACGGTGATCCGGCTTGGTGCGGCCTCTTGACCGGCGTCGAGGACGAGACCGACGCCGGGCTTCGATCCCGAAAAGTCCTGGTAGGTCTCGGTCGTCCAGTAGGTCGCCGGGTCGCCGTCGGTGGCTCGGCCGACCTCGGCGTCGTGCTCCGCGCCGTCCCCATCCGGGTCGTAGGCGGCGACCGCTGACAGGCGGACCGGGGTGCTCGATGCGTCGGCCGGCGAGCCGTCGCCATCGTTCCGCAGCGCCATCGCGCCGAGGGCGGCGAGCGCCGCCACGGCGAGGACGAGCAGGACGGCGACGATCGGCCACAGCAGACCTACGCGGCGGCGCCGACGTCGGCGGGGAGACGCCTGCATCGTCCGTTGGGTCGCCGTGGGCCGCGCGATCATCGTCGCCTGCTCCGACACCGGGTCGAGGTCGGCGAGGCAGGCCTCGAGCTCGTCCACAAGCTCGTCCATCGTCGGGCGGTCGTCAGGGTTCTTCTCCATCGCCCGCTCGAGCAGGAGGGCGACGCGGGGCGGGCAATCGGGCCGGTGATCGAGCACGTCGGGCGGCGGCTCGTTCACGTGCTGCAGGGCGACGGTGACGAAGCTCTCGCCCGAGAACGGGACCGCGCCCGTCAGCAGCTCGTAGAGGACGACGCCGAGCGAGTAGACGTCAGTGTGCGCGTCGACCCGCTGGCCCCGCGCCTGCTCCGGCGCGATGTACTCGCTCGTCCCGAGCACAGTCCCCGTAACCGTTACGCCGTCGACGTCGACCGAGCGTGCGATCCCGAAGTCCGTCATCTTCGCCTGGCTCTCGTCGTTCAGCAGAACGTTCTGAGGCTTCACGTCGCGATGGATCAGGCCGCGGTCGTGGGCGAAGCCGAGCGCCCTCGCCATCTGCAGCGCGAGTAAGAGCGCGTCACGGACGGACAGCGGCCCTTCGCGTTCGATCAGCTGCTTCAGGTTCTCGCCGTCGACGAATTCGAACACGATGTACTGGCGGCCGGCGTCCTCGCCCCGGTCGATCACCGTGACGATGTTCGGATGGCTGACCTGTGCCACCGAACGGGCTTCGCGGCGGAACCGCTCGACGTACTCCTCGTCCTGCGTGTAGTGCTCGTGGAGGACCTTGATCGCGACGGACCGGTCGAGCAGCCGGTCGTGCGCCTTCCAGACGCTCGACATCCCGCCGCGTCCCACGAGCTCGAGCAGCTCGTAGCGGCCTGCGATCACCTCGTCCGACATCCGTCGGAGAAGGCTAGTCGGAGGTCAGCTCAGGACGGCTTCGAGCGCGTCTTCCCAGACCCCGAGCGCCTCGTCCAGCTCGGCGTCGGAGAGCGTGAGCGGCGCCAGCACGCGGATGCAGTTCGAGTAGATCCCGGACTTGATCAGCAGCAGCCCGCGCTTCGCCGCCTCCGCGGTGACGTTGGTGGCGAGCTCCGCGGCCGGTGTCCTCGACTCCGGGTCCTCGACGAGCTCGATCGCGAGCATCGCGCCCAGGCCGCGGACGTCGCCGACCTGCGGGAATCGCTGCTGCCAGCGCTCCATTCGCTCGCGTAGCTGGTCGCCGATCACCGAGGCGCGGGCGCAGAGATCCTCCTCGCCGATCACGTCCAGCACCGCGAGGGCGGCTGCCTGAGCGACCGGGTTGCCGACGTAGGTGCCGCCGACGGCGGAGTCGCCGGGCGCGTCCATGATCTCCGGCTTCCCCAGCACGCCCGAGAGCGGGATCCCCATTGCAATCGACTTCGCGACGGTGATCAGGTCGGGCTCGACGCCGTAGTGCTCGATCGCGAAGAGCCTGCCGGTGCGCCCGAATCCGGTCTGCACCTCGTCGACCACCATCACGATCCCGTGCTCGTCGCAGATCCGGCGCACCCCTTGCATGAACTCCTGCGGCGCGACGATGAACCCACCTTCGCCCTGGACGGGCTCGATCACGATCGCCGCCACCGTCTCGGCCGCGACATGCGTGATCAGCGCGCGCTCGAGCGCCGCGAGCGCCTCCTCGCTGCTCGGTCCGCGGTAGTCGTTCGGGAACGGCAACCGGTAGACCTCCGGCGCGAACGGCCCGAGGCCCGCCTTGTACGGATGCGTCTTGGAGGTCAGCGAGAGGGCGAGCAGCGTGCGGCCGTGGAAGCCGCCCTCGAAGGCGATCACGGCCGGGCGGCCGGTGTAGGCGCGCGCGAACTTGATCGCGTTCTCCACGGCCTCCGTGCCGGCATTGAAGAACGCGGCCTTCGCGTTCGGGATCGGCGCGAGCTCCGAGAGGCGCTCGGCAAGGCGGACGTAGACCTCGTACGGGACGATCGTGAAGTCGGTGTGGCTGAAGCGCTCGAGCTGCTCCTGCGCCGCCTCGACGACCCGTGGATGCGAGTGGCCCACGTTCAGACAGCCGACGCCGCCGGTGAAATCGATGAAAGTGTTGCCGTCGACGTCCGTCAGGCGTGCGCCCTCGCCGCGCTCGATCACGATCGGGAATGTCAGTGAGAGCGGCTCGGCGATCACCCGCTGCTTGCGCTCGACGATCTCGAGCGAGCGCGGGCCCGGGATGTCCG
Source organism: Gaiellaceae bacterium (assembly GCA_036520235.1). GTDB lineage: Bacteria > Actinomycetota > Thermoleophilia > Gaiellales > Gaiellaceae > JACDAN01. The sequence continues at coordinate 16,940 of DATDKA010000128.1, read as the reverse complement.
TGCGAATGTCGATCGTCTTCGTCGTCGCCATGGGGACGACGATAGCGCAGCGACCGGCGGAGTGGATACTGAATACTTCGTATTCATGAGCGACCGCGCGCAGCCGCTGCGACGGGCCGACCTCGACCCCGATCCGCTCGAGCAATTCCGCCGCTGGTTCGAGGAGGCTGGGCAGGTCGTCGAGTTCCCGGAGGCAGTGGCCCTGGCGACGGCGACGGCCGACGGACAGCCGTCGGTGCGCATGGTGCTCGCGAAGGGTTTCGACGCGCGCGGGTTCAAGTTCCACACCGGGCTCGGGAGCCGGAAAGCCGGCGAGCTCGCGGAGACGGGCCGCGGCGCGCTCCTCTTCTACTGGCACCCGCTCGGGCGTCAGGTGCGGGTCGAAGGGCCGGTGGAGCGGGCTTCGGACGAGGAGTCCGAGCAGTATTTCCGGACACGGCCGCGCGGCGGGCAGATTGCGGCGTGGGCGTCGGCGCAGAGCCAGGTGATCGGATCCCGCGACGAGCTGGACGCGCAGGTCGACCGGTACGAGCGCGAGTTCGAGGGCCGCGAGGTTCCGCTCCCCTCGCACTGGGGCGGCTACCGCCTCGTGCCGGAGCGCTGGGAGTTCTGGCAGCACCGCGACAGCCGCCTCCACGATCGCTTCCGCTACCGCCGCGAGGGCGACGGGTGGGCGATCGACCGACTAGCCCCTTGAAGCCGACGGCCCCGGGAGCCATGCCCAGGGACCTGGTCCCGTAACGCGGCTCGGCTAGGCGTCCGGTCATGCCGGGTTCGTACAGTGGGCTGGTGATAATCGCTCACCTCGATCTCGACGCCTTCTTCGCCGCTGTGGAAGAGCTCGAGGATCCCTCGCTCCGGACGAAGCCGCTGATCGTCGGCGGGGACCCGCACGGGCGCGGCGTCGTCGCGACTGCGAACTACGTCGCACGCCACTTCGGGATCCACTCTGCGATGAGTTGCGCCGAGGCGCTGCGGAGGTGCCCGCACGCCGTGTTCGTCCGCCCGCGCAAGGGCGTCTACTCCACGTACTCGCGGGCGGTGTGGGACACGATCCGCCAGGTCGTCCCCACCGTGGAGAAGACCGGCATCGACGAGGGCTACCTCGACCTCGCCGAAGTCGCGCCGAGCTTCGGAGAGGCGCGCGGTGTCGCAGAGGCCGTCCAGACCGCCGTCCGCGGCGCGACGAACCTCACCTGCTCCCTCGGCGTCTCGACCTGCAAGGTCGTCTCCAAGATCGCGAGCGACCAGCGGAAGCCCGGCGGGCTCGTCGTCGTCCGCCCCGGCCGAGAGGCCGACTTCCTGGCGCCCTTCGACGTCCGCCGGCTTCCCGGGGTCGGGCCGCGCGCGGAGGCCCGGCTGCTCGCCGCCCGTATCGAGACGATCGGCGGCCTCGCCGCGCTCTCCGACGACCGCCTCGGCGCCCTCCTCCCCGGCAAGGTCGGAAAGCTGTTGCGCGACCGCGCCCGCGGGATCGACCCACGCGGCCTCGAGACCGACACCCAGCGCGTCTCGATCAGCCAGGAGGAGACCTTCGCGCGCGACATCGGCGACGTGCAACAGCTCCGTGCCGAGCTCCGCCCGATGGCCGACTCCCTCGCGAAGCACCTGCACGACTCCGGGGAGACGGCCAGAACCGTCACGACCAAGGTGCGCTACCCCGACTTCGCGATCCGCAGCCGTTCGACCAGCCTCGCGGTCGGAACCGACGACGCCGACCGCATCTGGGAGCTCGCGTGCGGCCTGCTCGACCGGGCGCTCGCCGACCGGCCCGGGCCGCTCCGGCTGGTCGGAATCGGGGTCTCCGGCTTCGAGGCCTACCGCCAGCTCGAGCTAGTCGCGCAATGAATCAGCTCGCCCGCGCCCTCAGCGCTATAGCCCTGCTCGCGCTCGTAGCGGTTCTCGGCTTCGTCGCCAAGGCCTGGTACGACAGCCGGCTGCCCGGGACGTACGCCGTGATGGACTACGGCGCCCCCGATTACGGCGGCGGCGCCGGGGCCGCGACGGCCCATCACCACAGCGGCCGCACGAGCGTCGCCGACCTCGTCGCAGCGCCCGGACGGCCCGACGTCCGCTTCACGCTCACCGCCAAGAAGGCCCGGATTCGACTCGACTCCGGCAAGGAGATCAACGCCCTCACCTTCAACGGTCAGGTTCCCGGCCCCGAGCTCCGCGTCCATCAGGGCGACCTCGTTGCGGTGACGCTCCTGAACGAAGACCTCGACGACGGGGTCGCCGTGCACTGGCACGGAGTCGACGTCCCGAACCGCGAGGACGGCGTCGCCGGCGTGACGCAGGACGCCCTCCGCCCGGGCGAGAGCTACACCTACCGCTTCCGCGCAGACCAGCTCGGAACGTTCTGGTACCACTCGCACCAGTTCTCGGCGAACGAGGTTGCGCGCGGCCTCTACGGCCCGTTCGTGATCGAGCCCCGTACGGGGAAGCCCGAAGGAGCGCTCGACCTCACCGTCCCGGTGCACACGTTCGGCGGACGGCGGGTCTTCGGGACGAGCGACGGTCTGGCCCGCCGCCCGGTCGAGGAAGGCCGCGCCGTCCGGCTCCGGCTGATCAACACCGACAACACGGCGCGCGAGCTCTTCCTCCGCGGCACCCCGTTCCGGGTCCTCGCCGTCGACGGCGTCGACCTCACCGACCCGGAGCCGATCGAGGCGGCGAAGCTGACGCTCGGCGCCGGCGGGCGCTACGACCTCGGCTTCACCATGCCGGCGAGCGCCGTCACGCTCGGCGACCTCGGCTCGAAGGCCGGCATCGTGTTCGGCGTTCCCTCGGCCGCCGAGTCACCGCCCGCGGAGCCGGAGAACGAGTTCGATCCTGGCTCATACGGGAAGCCGCCCGCGACGCCGTTCACGCTCGCGAGCCACTTCGACCGCGAGTTCAGGATCGAGCTCGGGAAGAAGATCGGCTTCCTGAACGGCAAGCCGGGCAGGCACTGGTCGATCAACGGGAAGCTCTACCCGGACGTCCCGATGCCCGTCGTGCGGAAGGGCGAGCTCGTGAAGATCACGTTCGTAAACCACTCTGGCTCGGTCCACCCGATGCACCTGCACGGCCACCACGTGCTCGTCCTGAGTCGGAACGGCAAGCCGGTCCGCACGCCGTGGTGGGTGGACATCCTCGACGTCGGCGCAGGGGATTCGTACGAGGTCGGGTTCCGGGCCACGAACTCGGGGATCTGGATGCTCCACTGCCACAACCTGCCGCACGCATCGGGCGGCCTCGTGATGCACCTGACCTACGACGGCCTCACGACGCCGTTCCGGGTGGGTGGGCGCGCCCACAACCACCCGGAATGACGTCGAGGATCAGGTCGTCGTCGCCGGGGGCGGCGTGACGGGCTCCGCCGTGGTGCGGCCCATCCCCTCGCCGCGCCACTCGCGCATCGTCAGCGCGCCCACGGCCCCGAGGATCAGGAACGCGTTCAGCGGGTGCAGCGCCCCGAAGACGCCGGGCAGCCCGTAGGCGAACCAGGCGAGCAGCACCTGGACGATCAGGAGCACGAAGATCACGAGCGCGTGGATCACCCGCGCCTTCCCTGGCCGCGCCGCGAGGGCGAGCAGCAGGGTGATCAGGCCGGCGAGGACGACGAGATAGCCGAAGCCCAAATGCAGGCCGAAGCTGTCGTTGAAGGCGTCCTCGTCGATCGATGCGCCGTCCTCCGTCTTGGAGGCCGCGTCGAAGGCGCCGTAGCCCGCGAAGCCGATCTGCACGACGACCATCGCGAGCAAAACCCACAGCCAGTAGCGGAAGATCGTCCGCAGCGCACCCATCCTGGAGGCTCCTTCCGTCGCTTGACCGCGTGACTCTACGCTAGGTTCCGGCCGATGGCAGCCGAGCCGACAACCCGACCGGCAGCTGCTGCCGGGACCGTCGGGCTCGGCGATCTCACCGTCAACCGCATGGGCTTCGGCGCGATGCGGCTCACCGGCCGAGGGATCTGGGGGGAGCCCGACGATCCAGAGCGCGCGAAGCAGGTGCTCAGGCGCGCGATCGAGCTCGGGGTCAACTTCATCGACACAGCGAACTCGTACGGGCCGGAGGTGGCCGAGAAGCTGATCGCCGAGGCCCTCCACCCGTACCCCGACGACCTGGTGATCGCCACGAAGGGCGGCCTCACCCGTCCCGGCCCCGGCGAGTGGCGGCGCGACGGCCGGCCGGAAGCTCTCCGCGAGGCGCTCGAGGGGAGCCTGCGTCGGCTCCGGCTCGAGCGGATCGACGTCTACCAGCTCCACTCGGTCGACACGACCGTGCCGCTGGAGGAGCAAGTCGGCACGCTGGGCGAGCTCCAGCGGGAAGGAAAGATCCGCCACATCGGGCTTTCGAACGTCGACGTGCGCCAACTGGCGCAGGCTCGCCGGATCGTCGACGTCGTCTCCGTGCAGAATCGCTACAACCTCGGCGACCGCCACTCGGAGGGCGTCCTCGACGCGGCGGAGCGCGACGGGCTGGCCTTCCTGCCGTGGTTCCCGCTCGGCGCGGGCGAGTTGGTGACGTCGACCGGCCGACTGGCAGAGGTTGCAGCCTCTCACGGCGCGACCCCGGCGCAGGTCGCTCTCGCCTGGCTCCTGCGCCGTTCGCCCGCGGTGCTGCACATCCCGGGGACCTCCTCGACCGAGCATCTGGAGGAGAACGTGGCGGCCGCCCAGCTGGAGCTTTCGGACGCCGACTTCGCCGACCTCAGCCGCTCGGGAAGCGCAGCGCTCTGATGGTCCTCTCAGACCGTACGATCCGCCGGCTGATCGACCAGGGTCGGATCGAGATCGACCCGTACGACGCGGAGCTCCTCCAGCCCTCGAGCGTCGACGTGCGGGTCGACCGCTACTTCCGCGTCTTCCACAACGCGCGCTACCCGTACATCGACGTCAAGGAGCCGCAGGAGGAGCTCACGGAGCTCGTCGAGATCGACGACGACCGACCGTTCATCCTCCATCCCGGAGAGTTCGTCCTCGCGTCCACGCTCGAGCGGATCCGGCTCCCTGACGACCTCGTGGCGCGCCTGGAAGGAAAGTCGAGTCTCGGTCGGCTCGGGCTCCTGATCCACTCGACGGCAGGGTTCATCGACCCGGGCTGGGACGGTCACGTCACGCTCGAGCTCTCGAACGTCGCGAATCTCCCGATCACGATCTACCACGCGATGAAGATCGGGCAGCTGTCGTTCGTGCAGCTCTCCGAGCCCGCCGAGACGCCGTACGGCTCGGGCGAGCTCGGCTCGAAGTATCAGGGACAGCAGGGCCCGACCCCGTCGCGCTACTGGCAGAACTTCGAGCGCGAGCGCGTATGAAGGTCCTCGTCACCGGCGCGACGGGTTTCGTCGGGCCGCGGGTCGCGAACGCGATCGTGGACGCAGGGCACGAGGTGCGCGTGCTCGAACGGAAGTCGGGCTCGTGGCAGAAGGCTGGCATTCGCTGTCAGGAGGCGGCCCAGGGCGACATGACGGACCCGGACAGCCTCCGCCGGGCCGTGCGGGGCGCCGAGGCCGTCGTCCACCTCGTCGCGATCCGCCAGGGCAGGCCGGAGCAGTTCCAGCGCGTGATGATCGAAGGCACCCGGAACCTCCTTGCAGCGTGCGAGGCCGGGATCAAGCGGTTCGTGCTGATGAGCGCGCTCGGAACGGATGAGCGCACGAAAGACCTCGTCCCCTACTACAACGCCAAGTGGCAGGAGGAGCAGGACCTGAAGGACTCGGGTCTCGAGCACGTCATCTTCCGCCCGAGCTTCGTCTTCGGCCGGAGCGGCGGCATCCTGCCGACGTTCATGAAGCTGGCGAGGCTGGCGCCGTTCACGGGGATCGTCGGCAGCGGGGAGCAGCGGATCCAGCCGATCTGGATCGACGACGTCGGCGCGTGCTTCGCGAAGTCGGTCGATCTTCCGGAAGCTGCAAACCGGACGTTTGAGCTCGGCGGCCCGGAGGTCGTCACGTGGAACGAGCTCTGGCAGCGGATCCGCTCCGTGCTGGGCGTCCGCCGGCGGCCGACCGTACATCTGCCGACGTCGTTGATGCGGATCCCGGCGGCGGTGACCGAGCGGCTCCCCGGGAACATTCCGCTGACGCGCGACCTTCTGACGATGCTGGAGACGGGCGACAACGTGACGACGAACGCGGACGCGGTCGAGACCTTCAAGCTGCCGCTCGTCCCGCTCGACGAGCAGCTCCGCCGCGCGGCCTAGCTAGACGGTCGCGCCGACGAGCGAGCGCGCCCGCTCGGCGATCGCGTCGGCGTCGATCCCGGCCGCCGCCATCAGCTCGGCCGGCTTGCCGGAGTGCGGCAGCTCGCGCACCGCGAGCACCGAGACCTGCGGTCGTTCGTCCGCGTCGGCGAGCGCCGCGAGCACGGCCTCACCGAGACCGCCTTGGGCGCCGTGGTCCTCGACCGTCACGATCGGCGTCGTGATTCCGCGAATCGTCTCCTCGTCGATCGGCTTCACCGAGTAGCAGTCGATCACTCGGACGGCCGTGCCCTCGCCGGCCAGTGTCTCCGCCGCCTTCAGCGCCTCGTGGACGGTGATCCCGGCCGCGATGATCGTCACCTCGTCGTCGTCCGACGATCGGATCGTCCGGCTGCCGCCGACCGGGAACTCGCCCTCAGGCTCGTAGATCACCGGCGTGTCGGCGCGGGTCGTCCGCAGGAACGAGATCCCGTCGAGCCCGGCCATGGCCTGGACGAGCTTCGTCGTCTGGTTCCCGTCGCACGGGTAGAGCACGGTCGAGCCGAGCACGGCGCGGAACTCGGCCAGGTCCTCGAGCGCCATCTGCGACGGGCCGTCCTCGCCGATCGAGACGCCGGCGTGCGAGCCGCACAGCTTCAGGTCCGCGCGCGAGATCGCAGCCATGCGGACGAAGTCGTAGGCGCGGCTCATGAAGGCGGCGAACGTCGAGGCGAAGGGCTTCCACGCCAGCACCTGCAGCCCCACGGCGGCGGCGATCATCTGCTGCTCGGCGATGTACATCTCGAAGAACCGGTCGGGGTGCGCGTCGCGGAAGATCTCGGAGTAGGTCGAGTTCGAGACCTCCCCGTCGAGCGCGACCACCCGCGGATCGGCGGCGCCGAGGGCGGCCAAAGCCTCGCCGTAGGCCTTTCGCGTCGAGACCTCGGAGCCGAGCTCGTACGCCGGCCAGTCGGCCGAGCCCGGCTCGAACCGGTGCGGCTCGCCGTGGTCCGGCTTCGGGACCTGGACCACGATGCTGCGGATCCCGCCGAGCTCCTCGATCGCCTCCGCGGCGATCGCCTTCCCGTGCCAGCCGTTCTGGTCCTCGACCTTCGAGTACCCCTTCCCCTTGATCGTCCTCGCCACGACGGCGGTCGGCTTGCCCGTGGTGGACTCCGCCTCCTTGTACGCGGCGTCGATCTGCTCGACGTCGTGGCCGTCGATCTCGATCGTGTGCCAGCCGAAGGCACCGAGGCGGTCCGCGTACGAGTCGAGGTCCCAGCCGTGCATCGTCTCGCCGCGCTGTCCCAGCCGGTTCACGTCGATGATCGCGGTCAGGTTGTCGAGCTCGTAGAAGGCCGCGTGCTCCGCCGCCTCCCACATCGAGCCCTCGGCCATCTCGCTGTCACCGCAGATCACCCAGACGCGGAAGGGCAGGCGGTCGAGGCGCTTGCCGGCGATCCCCATTCCGACTCCGATCGGAAGCCCCTGTCCCAGGGAACCGGTGGCGACGTCGACCCAGGGCAGCGCCGGAGTGGGATGGCCCTCGAGGCGGCTGCCGAACTGCCGGTAGGTGCCGAACTCTTGCTCCGAGAGGACTCCGGCGGCGCGGAAGAGCCCGTACACGAGCGGCGAGGCATGGCCCTTGGAGAAGATCAGCCGGTCGTTCGCCGGATTCTTGGGGTCGTCGTAGTCGTACCGGAAGTGCGCCGCGAGCAGGACTGCGGCCAGATCGGCAGCGGACATCGACGAAGTCGGATGTCCTGAGCCAGCCTTTTCGCTCGCGCGGACGGCGTCCACGCGCAGCTGCTGGCCGAGCTCGCGCCAGAGGTCTGGGCCTTCCATCTAGGGGTAACGTAGACGAGCGATGAAGGTTGCGGTGGCGTTCGACCACCGGGGCGTGAAGCTGAGGACGCGCGTCCTCGAAGAGTTGCAGCGGCTTGGCCACGACCCGGTAGACCTGGGAACCGACCGGGAGGAGCCACGGATCGACTATCCGGACAAGGCCCGTGAGGTCGGCGAGGCGATCCGGAGCGGCGAAGCCGAGCGGGGCATCTTCGTGTGCGGCTCGGGTGTGGGCGCGTCGATCGCCGCCTGCAAGCTGCCCGGGATTCGCGCCGCGATCTGTCACGACACCTATTCCGCTCACCAGGGGGTCGAGCACGACGACATGAACGTGCTGTGCATCGGGTCGGGCGTCGTGGGCGCGGATCTCGCCGCCGAGCTGGTCGCGACCTTCCTGGCCGCCGAGTTCGACGGCGGGGAACGGTACGTCAGAAGGCTTGAGAAGGTCGAAGCGATGGAAAGAGAGGCGTCAAGTGTCTAAATCGAGGCTCCACCAGCTGAGCGAGCTCGGCCAGAGCGTCTGGATCGACTCGCTGTCCCGCGAATGGCTCCGGACCGGCGAGTTGAAGCGGATGATGGACGAGGACGCCGTGGTCGGGGTCACCTCGAACCCGACGATCTTTCAGAAGGCGCTGTCGGAGGGGGACTGGTACGACGACCAGCTCCGCGAGCTCCTCGGAGAAGTCGACGATCCGAAGGAGATCTTCTTCCGGCTCGCGTTCGACGACGTCCGCGAAGCCTGCGACCTGTTGCGCGAGGCCTGGGACGTCACGGAGGGGCAGGACGGCTACGTGTCGATGGAGGTCGACCCGAACCTCGCCCACGACACCGAGGCGACGATCGAGCAGGCGCAGCGCTTCCATGACGAGATCGATCGGCAGAACCTCTACGTGAAGATCCCGGCCACGGCGGCCGGCCTGCCTGCGATCGAGGAGATGATCGCCCGCGGCAAGAGCATCAACGTCACCTTGATCTTCGGCCTCGACCGTTACGCCGAGGTCGCAAACGCCTACGTCAGCGGGCTGGAACGGTTGCGGGACGCGGGCGGCGACCTGAGGATGGTGCACTCGGTCGCGAGCTTCTTCGTCTCGCGCGTCGACACTGAGGCCGACAGGCGGCTGGAGGAGCTCGGGGCTCCCGACGAGCTGAAGGGGAAGCTCGGGATCGCGAACGCGAAGCTCGCCTACCAGCGCTACAAGCAGCTCTTCAGCGGCGAGCGCTGGAACGCGGTCCTCGCGGACGGCGCGTCGACCCAGCGCTGCCTCTGGGCCTCCACGTCGACGAAGAACCCGGCCTACAGGGACGTGATGTACATCGAGGAGCTGATCGGGCCGGAGACGGTGAACACGATGCCGAAGGAGACGACCGAGGCGTTCCAGGACCACGGCGAGGTGCGCGGGGTCACGCTCGACGAAGGGGTCGACGAGGCCGAGCGCCTGATGGTCGAGCTCCGGAACGTCGGGGTCGACTACGACGACGTCACCCGAGTGCTGGAGGACGAGGGCGTCCAGAAGTTCATCGACTCGTTCGAGGAGCTGATCGACGGCATCCGGGCGAAGCGCGGCCAGCTCGTCTCGGCTTGAGCACGCTCGCTCCAGCTGAGCTGGTCGAGCGGATCTGGGAGCGCGACCCGTCGGTCTGGACCGGCTCGGGCGAGGCGCAGTGGCTCGGCTGGCTCGACGAGCCGGCGCGGATGCGCGAGCGCGTCCACGAGCTGATGGAGTACGCGGCGGGCGTCGAGGTCGAGGACGTCGTCCTGCTTGGAATGGGCGGCTCGAGCCTTGCCTCCGAGGTCATGCGCCGGTTGTTCCAGGCGCAGCACTTCCACGTCCTCGACACGACCCATCCGGCAGCGATCCGGCGGCTCGAGGACTCGCTGAACGTCGACCGGACCCTCTTCATCGCCGCGTCGAAGTCGGGAACGACCCTCGAGACCCGGAGCCACGCCGACTACTTCCGCGACAAGGGCGGCCGCTGGGCGGTGATCACCGATCCGGGGTCGCCCCTGGCGGACCTCGCCGACGACGTCTTCTACGGCGAGCCGACGATCGGCGGGCGGTACTCGGCGCTGTCGGTGTTCGGGATCCTGCCCGCGATCTTCATGGGGATCGACGTCGAGCGGCTGCTCGACCGGGCCGAGGAGATGCGCGAGGCCTGCCGTCTGGAGGAGGGGAACCCGGGCCTCGAGCTCGGCCTCGAGCTGGCGCGGACGCAGTTCCTGCACGTCTCCGGTGACTTCGGGCTCTGGGTCGAGCAGCTCGTCGCGGAGTCGACCGGGAAGCAGGGGAAGGGAATCGTCCCGGTCTGGGTCGGCGGCGACGAGCTCGATGTCCGCCTGCCGGATCCGTACGAGCTCGGGCAGGAGTTCTTCCGCTGGGAGTTCGCGACGGCCGTCGCCGGCTCGGTGCTCGGAATCAACCCGTTCGACCAGCCGAACGTCCAGGAGGCCAAGGACCGAACGAGCGCCCTGCTCCAGGGACGCGGGTCGGTGCCACGGCTGGATCCCGAGGGGACGGTGGAGGAGCTGCTCGCGCAGACACAGGAGGGCGACTATGTCGCCGTCCTGGCGTTCATCGACCCGGCCCGGGAGGACGAGCTTCAGCCGATTCTGGACGACGCTTCGTCCACGGGGTGTCCAGTGATGAAGGGCCTGGGGCCGCGCTACTTGCACTCGACCGGACAGCTTCACAAGGGCGGGCCCGACAACGGCCTCTTCATCCAGGTCGTGGACGACCTCGGTGAGGAGCTCAAGATCCCCGGTCGCACCTACGGCTTCAGGGCGCTGATCGGCGCTCAGGCCGCCGGCGACTTCGAGGCGCTGAAGGAACGGGGCCGGCGGATCGTGAGGGCGACGCTGTGAAGCTCGGGATGATCGGGCTCGGCCGGATGGGCTCGGGCATGACCGAGCGGCTCGAGCAGGCGGGCCACGAGGTGATGACCTACGACCCGAACGTCGAGTCCACCGCCGGCTCGCTCGAGGAGCTTGCGCAGCAGCTCGAGCCCCCGCGCCACGCCTGGATGATGGTGCCGGCCGGCGAGATCACAGAGCAGACCTTCCAGCAGCTGCTCGGGATCCTGGAGCCGGGCGACGCGATCGTCGACGGCGGCAACTCCAACTTTCGCCAATCGCAGCGCCGGGCGGCGGAGGCGAGGGAGAGGCGCCTCTTCTTCCTCGACGTCGGTGTTTCCGGTGGGATCTGGGGACTACGCGAGGGCTTCGCGATCATGGCCGGCGGCGAGGAGGAGCCGGTCGAGCGCCTCGAGCCCGTGTTCCGGGCACTCGCCCCCGAGGGCGGCTACCTCCACGTCGGCCCCGCCGGCGCCGGGCACTTCGTGAAGATGGTCCACAACGGCGTCGAGTACGGCCTGATGCAGGCGTATGCCGAGGGGTTCGACCTGATGGAGGCCTCCGAGTTCGACCTCGACCTCGCAGCGGTCGCCGAGCTCTGGCGCCACGGCTCCGTCGTCCGCAGCTGGCTGCTCGATCTGCTGGCGCGGGCGCTCGCCGAGGACCCGGAGCTCGAGAGCATCCGCGGCTACGTCGAGGACTCGGGCGAGGGTCGCTGGACGGTCGAGGAGGCGGTCGAGCACGCCGTCCCGCTGCCCGTGATCACAGCCGCGCTCTACGCTCGCTTCGCCTCCCGCGAGGACGAGTCGTTCTCCGCCAAGGTCAATGCAGCACTCAGGAACCAGTTCGGTGGCCACCAGGTCAAGCGCGCCTGAGACGGTCGAGAACCCGCTCGTCGAGGGCCTCATGGTCCGGCGACGGCCCGAGCCCTGCGTCCTGACGATCTTCGGCGCCTCGGGCGACCTGACCCGCCGCAAGATCTTCCCGTCCCTCTACTCGCTTGCCTTCCGCGAGCTCCTTCCCGAGCAGTTTGCGATCCTGGGCGTCGCTCGGAGCGAGCAGACGACTGACGAGTTCGTCCGCATGATGGAGGCCGCGGTGCGCGAGTTCGGCCGGGACGAGTTCCGCGACGACGTCTGGCAGCGCTTGGCCAAGGTCACTCGCTACGTCGCGACCGACTTTGCCGACGACGACGGCGAGGACCGCGTTGCGCGGACGCTGACGGACCTCGACCATGACGTCGGCACCCGAGGCAACCGCATCTACTACTTCGCGGTCCCGCCGCAGGCGATGCCGACGCTCGTCGAGGAGCTCGGGGAGCGGCGTCGCCGTAGCTCCGAGGGGTGGGTGCGCCTGATCATCGAGAAGCCCTTTGGCTACGACCTCGCCTCCGCGCGCGAGCTGAACGAGCGGCTCGGGCATCACTTCACCGAGGACGAGGTCTTCCGCATCGACCACTACCTCGGCAAGGACACGGTCCAGAACTTGCTTGCGCTCCGCTTCGCGAACGGGATCTTCGAGCCGATCTGGAACCGTCAGTTCATCGACCACGTCCAGATCACGGTCGCCGAGTCAATTGGGATCGAAGCCCGCGCGTCCTACTACGAGAAGGCGGGCGCGGTCCGCGACGTCTTCCAGAACCACCTGCTCCAGCTCGTCGCGCTAACGGCGATGGAGCCGCCGATCGACTTCTCCGCCGACTCGGTCCGCAACGAGAAGCTGAAGGTGCTGAAAGCCCTGGCCACGCCGGACCCACGGGTCGTCGTCCGGGGCCAGTACGGCCCGGGATACATCGGCGGTGAGCCCGTCCCGGGGTACCGGGAGGAGGAGGGCGTCGCCCCCGACTCCAACACCGAGACCTTTGTCGCAGCCCGCCTCTTCGTGGACAACTGGCGCTGGGCCGACACGCCGTTCTTCGTCCGCACCGGCAAGCGGCTCCCGCGCCGCGAGACGACGATCGCGATCCAGTTCAAGCGGGTGCCCCACTCGCTGTTCGAGCAGGCTGAGGAGCTCCGGCCGAACGTGCTCGTCGCCCATATCCAGCCGAACGAGGGCGTCTCGCTCGCGATCGGCGCCAAGGTGCCCGGCGAAGGAATGCGGGTGCGGACCGTGCACATGGATTTTCTCTACGGGGGCGCATTCCGGACCGGGCTTCCCGAGGCGTACGAGCGCCTCCTGCTCGACGCGATGCTGGGGGACGCGACCCTCTTCACCCGCGCGGACGAGATCGAGGAGCAGTGGGCGCTCGTCGACGTGATCACCGCGGCCTGGGCGCGGCAGCGCCCGAACTTCCCGAACTACGGCGCCGGAACCTGGGGTTCGCAGGCGGCGCAGGAGCTGGTCGAGTGGCACCGCTGATCCACCTCGACGAGTGGCAAGACGAGTGCGCCACCGTCCCGGAGGTTGAACAGGCCCTGATCGGCCTGCGGCTCAGGCGGGGCTTCGAGGGAAAGCGAAACCTGCGGACGAGCGTGCTCACGCACCTGGCGTGGGTGCCGCAGGAGTGGCAGCAGGCGGCCACGGAGACTCTCGCCGGTCTCGCGGAGCGGCACCCGTCGCGGACGCTACTGCTCTTCCCGGAGCCGGAGGGCGAGGACGGCCTCTCGGCGCGCGCCTTCCTCGAGTGCTACGAGGCCCCGGGCACCGACCGCCACCTCTGCAACGAGGTCGCCGAGCTCCGCCTCCGGGGTGCGCGCGCGGAGGCGCCTGCGAGCATCGTGCTCCCGCTGCTCCTGCCGGACCTGCCTGTCTTCCTCCGCTGGCGCGGCCGCCCGAGCTTCGACTCAGCCGTCTTCGCGCAGCTCGTCGAGGTCGTCGACCGGCTGGTGGTCGACTCGGCCGAGTGGACGGACGTCCCGGCGGCCTACTCGGCGCTCGCGGAGATCTTCGAGCAGGTGACCGTCTCCGACATTGCCTGGCGCCGCACGTTCCCCTGGAGGCGCACGCTGGCGCAGGCCTGGCCGGAGGTCCCCGACCGGCTGACGGGGCCACCGGCCGAAACCGCCCTCGTGGCCGGCTGGCTTGCCTCGCGCGGCGGCGTGGAGGTCTCGGTCGAGCGCGCGGACGAGCTCCCGGCAGGCGACGGGCGCGCTCCGAGCGACCTCCTCTCCGAGGAGCTCGACGTCTACGCGCGAGATCCGGTCTACGAGGAGGCCGTCAGGACCGCGGGTCGTCTCTGATCGCGAGCCCCGCCGGCCCGCCTGGCAGCTTCTCGACCACCAGGTAGCGCTCCCTCTCGTCGATGATCTTCTCGTACTCCGGCAGCTCATGGCCGGGTAGGACGAAGAACCGCTTCGAATTGGCTCGGATCTCCTCGTACTCGACGAGCGTCATCTGCACATGCTCGGTACACGTGCTCGACCCACACTCGCAGACGAACTCCGCCTGCTCGGCGACGAGGCTGAACCCCTCCCCCACCTCGCGAAGGCGCTCGTTGACCTCGCGGAAGAGAACCTCGTTCTCTCCGATCCGTCGACCCCGATCGTCCATGGGGGGAGTATCGCGCTCTCGCGACTAGTGTGTGTGCCGCGACCGCGTCGAGAGGGGTGAGGCCGAGGATGGACGAAGCGGGACCGGGGACCCGAACGCGAGAACGAGCCGCCGAGCTCGAGGCGCAACGGGCGCTTCTGGCCGCCGTCGTCGAGAACATTCCCGACGGCGTCTTCGTGGTGGACACCGACCTCCATCCGATTCACGCCAACCACGAGGCGTTGCGGCTGCTTGGGCTCGCCCCGGAGGACAAGGATGAGGCCCTCGAGGCCTGGTTACGGACGAGGCTTTTCCGCCTGGATGGGACCCCCGTCGCTGAAGATGAGCGGCCGGTCACCAGGGCGCTCGACCAAGGTGAGGTCGTCACCGCCCAGACCTACGAAGTCGTCCGCGACGATCGTCACGCCCTCTTCGAGGTCAGCAGCGCGCCCGTCGTCTCGGTCTCGGGTGACCGCATCGGTGCGCTGGTCGTTCTCCGCGACGTCACGACGCGAGAGCGCGCCGAGCGCGCCGAGCGCGACTTCGTCACGAACGCGGCACATGAGCTGCAGAGCCCGCTGGCCGCGATCGTCAGCGCGGTCGAGGTGCTTCAGGCCGGCGCCAAGGACGGCCCGGAGCGCGACGTCTTCCTCGGCCACATCGAGCGCGCAGCCGACCGCTTGGCCCGGCTCGCGAGGGCGCTTCTGATCCTCGCCCGGACGCAGACCGGCGTCGAGGCGCCACGAGACGAGCTGATCGCGCTCCGGGCGCTCCTCGAGTCGATTGCCGACGGGCTGAAGCCGGCGAGCGGTGTGCTGATCGAGATCGAGGGCGACGAGGAGCTGGCCGTGCTTACGAATCGCGAGCTCGTGGAACAGGCGCTCATCAACCTGGCGGAGAATGCGGCGAAGCAGACGAGGGAGGGAAAGATCGTCCTGAGCGCCCGCCTGGCCGCCGACCGCTCGGTCGAGCTGGCCGTGACGGACACGGGGCCCGGGATACCGCCCGCCGAACGGGCGAAGGTCTTTCAACGCTTCTACCGTTCGAGCACCGACAGGATCGAAGGATTCGGCCTCGGTCTCGCCATCGTCATCGCCGTGGCCGAGGCGCTGGAGGGGGAGCTCGAGCTGGACTCGGCTGTCGGCGGCGGCACGACCGTCACGCTCCGCATACCCGGCGCGGCGAGGTTGGTGGCTCCGTGAACCGGGTGCTGGTCGTCGACGACGAACTGGCGATCCGGGATGCGATCGAATACGCGTTGCGGAACGAGGGCTTCGAGGTCGAGGCCGTCTCCGACGGCGAGGCGGCGCTCGAGGCCGCGCTGACGAACGACCACGACGTGGTCGTGCTCGACTTGATGCTGCCCGGCATGTCCGGCTCGGAGGTGTGCCGACGCGTGCGGGCCGAGAGCGCGGTGCCGATCGTGATGCTGACCGCGCGCGGCGCCGAGCTCGACCGCGTGCTCGGCCTCGAGATCGGCGCGGACGACTACATCACGAAGCCGTTCTCGATGGCGGAGCTGATCGGCCGGATCCGCGCGATCCTCCGACGCCGGGAGCTCGACCGGAGCGGCCGCGGCGACACACTGCGCATCGGGTCGCTCGAGCTCGACCCGCGGCGCCACGAGGCTCGGATCGACGGTGAGCCGAAGCGACTCACGCCCTCGGAGTTCAAGCTCCTGCTGCTCCTCGCCGAGGAGCCGGAACGGGTCTTCAGTCGGCGGGAGATCATGCAGCACCTCTGGGACAGCGACTACGTCGGCGACCAGCGCGCCTGCGACATCCACATCTCGAATCTGCGGCAGAAGCTGGAATGGGACCCGTCGAATCCGGAGCGGATCGTGACCGTCAGGGGTATCGGGTACAAGCTCGCCGCTGTGTGAGCGAAACCCCGACGAATCTGTAGGGCAAAACTCAGGGTTCGCGGGCTACGGTCTGTCGAACTGTGTCCGTGGTCGACTTCACCGTTCGGACAGCCGAGCTCGACGGCAATTCGTTTGTCGTCAGCCTCACAGGCGAGGCTGATCTCCACACGGCTCCGGAGCTGGAGCGCGCGGTCGACGGCGTGATCGGCCTCGGCGGCACGGCCGCCGTCGTCGACCTCGCAGACGTGAGCTTCATCGACTCGACGACGCTCGGCATCCTCCTGCGCGCCCAGTCGCGCTTCGCCGCGCTCGGCGGTGGCCTGATCGTCGTAGCCGCCGACCGGCGCGTGCTGCGGACGCTCGAGATCACGGGGCTCGACCGCGTGCTGCGGATCGAGCGGACGCTCGCCGAGGGCGTCACGGCCCTGCTGGGCTGAGCCGCCGCCCGAGCGGGCCACTTTCCCGACCTCGTGCTCTCGGCCGGCGCTTGATCACGGCGTCCGTCGTTCGAGGGACGACCCCACCGCGAGGAGCAGTGCGTCGTCACCGGGCCGGCCGACGAGCTGTAGCGACGCGGGCAGGCCTTCCTCCGCCGGCCCGGCCGGCACAGCCAGCGCAGGCCAGCCGAGCGCGTTGAAGGGGAACGTGAACCGGATCAGCGTCTCGCGCACCTCGAGCTCCTCGACGTCGGCCGGCGGCGGGACGATCGGGAGCGTCGGCGTCAGCAGCAGGTCAACGCCCTCCATGGCG
>DATDKA010000127.1:0-31534 GCA_036520235.1 Gaiellaceae bacterium | reverse complement strand
GTCGGCACCGGGGTCGGCTGGCTCGCGCTGGCCGGCCTGGCGGTCGGGATCCTGCTGGCGGCGACCCTCGCGTACCACCTGCTGCACAGCGAGCGCGAGCGCCACGAGACGGTCGAGGCGGAGCGGGCGAGACTTTCGGATCAGCTGATCACCGCGGAGCAAGACGAGCGCCGGCGCCTGGCGCTGTTCCTCCACGACGTCCCGGTCCAGGCCATGTCCGGCATCGCACTGATGCTCGACGGCGTGCTCGACGCGATCCAGCGAGGCGCCAACGAGGACGCCGAGCGTGTGCTCCGGTCGGCGCTCGACCTCCAGCGGGAGACGATCCGCGAGCTCCGCGACCTCTCGTTCGCGCTCGAGCCGGTCGTGCTCCGGGACCAGGGCTTCGGGCCGGCCGTCCAGGCACTGGCAGACCAGGTCGGCCTCTCCCACCGGATCCAGGTCGAGCTGGACGTCGAGGGTGGCGAGGCGCTCGCTGAGCGCGCCCAGGCTGCGCTGTACCAGATCATCCGTGAGGCGATCGACCAGGCGGTCAGGCGGGGGCCGCCGACGCGGATGGAGGTGCGCGTCGCTTCGCTCAACGGCGGCGGCGTCGAGGCGGTGATCGTCGACGACAGCCCCGGCGAGCGCCGGCGGCGGAGCTTCGACGAGATCGAGGAGCGCGCGCGGACGCTCCAGGGCCGCGTGGCGGTCGAGACGCGGCCGGACGGTGAAGGCACGATCGTTCGCGTCACGCTGCCGCCCTACACCGCCCAGCGTTAGAGTCCGGGCGGCGTGAGCCACCTGCTCTTCATCTGGAAGCCGACCGGCTACGAGCTCCGCGAGCGCGAGGGCGAGCCGCCGTCGGTCGGAAGCGTGGTCGAGCTCGACGACGGCGGTCGCCAGGAGGTCAACCGGATCTCGACGTCGCCGCTCCCAGGCGACGGCCGCCGGGCCGTGTACCTCCAGCCCCTCCCCGGCTAGCCCAGCGCCGACTCGGCCGCGATCCGGCCGAAGACCAGTGCGGCGGCGAGGCCGCTCGCGTAGCCGCCCGTCGCCCAGCCGCCTGCGTCGACTCCGGCCGCGTAGAGCCCCTCCACCGGCTTGCCCGCGTCGTCGAGGACCCGCGCCTGGTCGTCGATCCAAATCCCGCCGATCGTGTACGTGACCGCCGGCCGCACCGGCACCCCGAGCACGATGCTGTGCGGCACCGCGAAACGGAGCCGGTCGGCCGGCACGGGATCGGCGGCCTGCACCATCTCTTCCACGGTCCGGTCCCGGACGCGCTGGCGGAGGGCCTTCTCCGTGAGCAGGTACCACGCGCGGCCGCCCGGCAGGCGAGCTGTCGCCTGTGCCACGTCGGACTCGTGCCAGGCCGGCGGGCCGTCGAGGAACTCATTCCCCTCATCGTCGACGATCCCGGCGTACTGCGCGTACAGCTGCGAAGCCGGCCGGAACTCCTGCTCCGACAACGCCGGGCGGTCCGGCATGTTCCGCCCGTAGAACTCGTCCAGCCCGTTCGTGACCGCCGCCCCGCGCGACCTCGCGAGCTCGAGGCCGTCGCCCGCGCTCCACGGATTCGCGCGGAGGAGCAGGCCGCAGTCGCCGGCAAGGCGAACGGCAAACCCGCCCGTCGCGAGGATCACGGGCTCCTCGGTGGTCTCCTCCAACCGCACGTCGCGTGCGAGCACGGAGACGAGCTGCGCCGGGTCGAACCGGGCGCCGACCGTCAACGGGTTGCCCGTTTCCCGCGTCTGCAGCTCGACGCCCACCGACTCGAGCCAGTCAAGCGCGTCGTCGAAGCGCTCCACGATCGTCTGCGCCAACGCCTCGTCGGCGCCCGGGCACTGCTCGAGGTGCGTCTCGAGGGAGGAGTACCGCCAGACGAATCCGCTCGAGAGCAGCATCGACCCACCCGCACGGCTGCCCTTCTCGTAGACGATGGGCGTCGCCCCGAGCTCGCGAGACCGCGCCGCCGCCACTAGGCCGGCCATGCCCGCCCCGGCGATGTTCAGCGTCGCGGCTACTTGAGAGCGAACGTCGGCTTGTGCTCGACGTACTCGAGCCGGACCCGCTCGGGGAGCCAGACGAAGACGGCGAGCGTGTTCGGCGCGTCGACGAAGTCCTGGACCTCGATCTCGCGCTTGGCCGCCTCCTGCTGGTGCTCCTCGGCGGAGTCTACGAGCACCGCGAGGTGATTCAGGAGCGGCCGCTCGGGATCCCCCGGCTCACCGGGATAGAACTCGACGAACGCGCCAGCCACCTCGACGCGCAGCGCTCCGGATGCGCCGGTGCCGGCGTCGGTGAACCCGTAGTCGCGGTAGCGCGCGGCGGTCGCCGGCGGATCGGCGGAGTAAAGGGCGACGTGGTCGAGGTCGTAGTCCGTCTCGGTCTCAGCCTCGACCAGTCCAAGCTCCACGCCGTCGCCGAGGTCGAAATACGCGTTGCCGTTGTCCCGCTCGACGGGCAGGTCCTCGGGCAGCTCGCCGAGTGCCTCACCGAGGTCGTTCACGCGGAGCGCAACGTGCTTCAGCGCGCCGCGCTCGCGGGGACCTTCGGCGTCGAACAGCGTCAGCTTGCCCTTCAGGGCGTCGCGGCCCACGAGGGTGAACTTGTCGGTGCGCTCGATCACGTGCATCCCGAGGTGGGACGTGACGAAGTCCGCGATCCGGTCGCGGTCGTCCAGCCAGTAGGCGACGTGGTCGAGGGTATTCGGACGCACGGAGCCGGGAAGGATAGTCACCCGGCTCCGTGTCGTCGCAAGCGATTACTTCCGGCGATCGACCGCCCGCTGAAGCTGCTGCTTGCTCATCTTCGAGCGGCCCTCGATGCCCATGTGCTTCGCCTCGTTGTAGAGCTGCTCCTTCGTCCGGCCTTTCGGCCGGTTCGTGCCGGAGCGCTGCCCGCCGCGGCGGCCTGACGGCAAGTCGCGGGTGGAGCTACGCGACGAGGTTCTCGCCTCGCCCGATCTCGCCCGTTCCTTGTTGACGGTGCGGGCGGCGATCTCCTTCGCGCGCTTCGTCGACGCACCTTGTTCCTTCGCGCTGTCCTTGATGTGCTCGTACTGGCGCTCGCGCTTGTCGCTCCATGCTTTCTGCGGCATACGAACCCTCCTTTCGGTTCAAGGAAGGCGTACCCATCCGGCCTGGATCTATTCCAGCGGAGGGTTCTGCACGTTGTGCTCTGTGGCGTACTCGTCCGTGAGCTTGTTCACGACCTCGGGGCCGTCGCCGTAGGCGTAGTTGATCTTGACGAACGGCTCCCATTTGTCGGGCAGTGCGTCCTCGGGGAAGATCGCCTCGACGGGGCACTCCGGTTCGCACGCCCCGCAATCGATGCACTCCTCCGGATCGATGATCAGGATCCGGTCGAACTCGTGGATGCAGTCGACGGGACAGACATCCACGCAGGAGCGGTCTTTGATGTCGATGCAGGGCTCGGCGATGATGTACGTCACGCCCCGCAGACTAACGGCGCGCGCGGGGCTAGTGGATCAGCTCGTCGACGAGCTGCGGGGCCCGCTCTACGAGCGTCGACTTCGCGACCACCTGGTCGAATCCGGCCTCGTGGGCCTGGCGCAGCCCGGCCGTGTCCTTGTGGTTCGAAAAGCCGAGGATCGGCGTGTCGGGGAAGGCATCTGCGACCTCGTCCGGGTCGATCCGCGCGACGTCCGCGATCACCAGATCCGGCGGCTCCACGCTGTCGGTGGTCACCAGATGGTGCCCCTGCAGGGACGCCTCCAGCTTGCCCCGGAAGAAGAGCTCGACGCCCGCCAACAAGATCGTCGCCACTCCGGCACGAGCGTAACACTGCGCCGGTGGAAGACGAACTGCGGCGCGGGCTCGACCAGATGTTCGGGGGGGAGTACTTCGAGGCGCACGAATCCTTCGAGAACGCCTGGCGGGCGGCCGACCCGACGGAGAAGGATTTCTTCCAGGGCCTCGTGCACGTGACGGTCGCCTGGTACCAGGCGAGCCGCGGAAACCGCGTCGGCTGCGAGCGCCAACTGGCGAAGGCAAAGCTGCGGCTCGATTCGTTCGCCCCGCGACATCGCGGCGTCGACGTCGCGAGCCTCCTCGCAGCGGTCGCGGAGGCTGCCGAGATCGTCTCCACCGGGTCGCTCGAGCTCCCTCCGCTCGAGACCTAGAAGATCTTCCGGCAAGGGCAGCTTTCGAAGGCGTATCTCCGGGGCGGCGCCACTCGTTGAGAGACCAGATGCGGCACCTGGTGATGCGGCCACTGATCGCTTTCCTCGCGGCGATTATCTGTCTCGTCGCGACCTCGGCGGGTTCGGCCGTGAACGGACCCCAGCCCGCGGCCGCGACGGCCCAGCAGCAACTCCCGCCACCCCCGCCGCTTCCGCCGCCGCCCCCTCTGCCTCCGCCGCCGCCGCTGCCTCCACCGCTGCCGCCGCCCCCGCCGCTGCCGCCGCCGCCCGTCCTGCCGCCACCTCCGCCGCTGCCGCCGCCCCCGACCCTGCCCCCACCCCCGCCACCCGCCAAGCTTCCACCGCCGCCTCCGCCTCCGCCGCCGCCGGTCAAGCTCCCACCGCCTCCCCCGCTGCCGCCGCCCCCGAGTCTTCCGCCGCCGCCCGCACCGCCCGCAGCGCCTACCTCACCGCCTGCGGCGCCGACCGCACCGACCGCCACCAACCAGTCGGCGAGCCCGCAGAACTCGTCCTCGCCCGGCTCGGCGACCACGTCGGCCGGCGGCTCCTCGGGCGGATCGGCGTCTGGCGCCCAGAGCGCGGCGACGCCGGTTTCGGCCACGCCGTTCGTCGTCCCCGCCTGCCCGCCGGCGCCGAGGCGCTGTGCTCAGGCAACTCGAAGCCCGGCGCGCGCTTCCCGCACGGTCGTCCGGCCGGGTCGCAAGAGCGGCGGCACGACACTCGTCTTCCGTCTCAGCAGGCCGGCGATGCTGCGCGTCACGATCTTCCGCGTCTTTCCCTCCTGCCGCCGCATAGGCGCCTTCGGCGTTCGCGCCGACCGCGGCGTCAACAGGGTTCGCTTTGCAGGGAGATTCCGCGGCCGGCGCCTGCCGGACGGCGGCTACCGCCTGATCGTTCGAGTACGCGGCGCCTCGAGGAGCGTTGCTGCGATCCCGATCGTGATCGCCTCGGGCAGGTCGAGCCGCACAGAGATCCGCCGAGCGCGCCGGACGGTGGTCTGCGCACGACCGGTCGCCGAAGTGCTCGGCGCCGCCTCCGACCCGACGGCCGGACCGTCGGATTCCGACGGCGGTGGTGGGCTGACCGGAACGCTCGAGCGCAGGATCAAGAAGCCCGTCGCCGGAGCTGCCGAAGCGATCGCCGAGGGCGCCAAGGGACTGTCGTCGCGGCTCGGCTCCGTCGCCGACGACCCGAGTCCTGATTCGTTCCCGCGGATTCTCGTTGCGCTCGTCCTGCTCTGCCTCGCGGCCGTCGGCGCGATCTACCTCGCCGTGGAGCTGGCGCGGGCGGCCGGCGTGATCGGGCCGACGACGCGACCTCGCGGCTAGAGCGTCCCGAGCCCGACGAGCTCGAGTAGCCGGTTCACGCCGACGCGCAGCCAGGCGTCGCGGTGGAAGAAGAGCAGCAGTCCGAACGTTACGAGCAGGAGCCCGCTGACGATGCGGATCACCTGGTACTGGTCGCGCAGCCAGCGGAAGGCGCTCATCGCGCGGACGAAGGCAACCGACGCGAGCACGAAGGCGATGCCGAGCCCGGCCGAGTAGGCGGCCAGCAGGATCGAGCCCTTGATCGCCGTCTCCGTGTTTCCCGCCAGGACGAGCACCGAGGCGAGGACCGTGCCGATGCACGGCGCGGCGCAGACGGCGAAAGCGGCGCCGAGGAGAGCTCGCGAGCCGCGCCTCTGTGCGCTGCCGAGCAGGCCCGGCGCGACGATCCGCTCCGGCCACGGGAGCAGGCCGAGGAACGCACAGCCGAGGACGACGAGCAGGAAGCCGGCGATCTCCGAGCGGCGGTTCAGGTCGAGCAGGCCGCCGAGCGCTGCGGCGGCTGCCCCGAGCAGGACGAAGACGATCGTGAAGCCGAGCACGAACGGCACGCTCGCCCGCGCCACCCGCCTCCCCACGCCGGGTTGTCCCAGCCGGTCGGCCTCGACGGCGGAGACGGCCGAGAGGTAGCCGGGCACGAGCGGCAGCACGCAGGGCGTGATGATCGAGAGCAGGCCGGCAAGAAACGCCGCCGGCAGCTCAACCATCGAATTTCGCCAGCTCGCGGTCGAGCCGGCGTTCGAGCTCCGGGTCGAGCGGCGCACGCCCGTTCGAGTCCGCGGCCACCTCGGCCGGGCGAGTCCGGCTCCAGCGCCAGACGAGTACGGACACCACCGCCGCCGCGGCGAGAAGGCCGACGATCGGCAGCAGCCACGCGAGCCAGTGGAAGCCCTTGCGTGGCGGCGCCGCCAGAATCTGGTCGCCGAACTGGGCGACGAGCTCGTTCCGGATCTGCGTCTCGGAGGCGCAGGCGGCGACCCGCCGCGCCAGGTAAGCCTTGATCTGCCGCGCGGCGGGCGCGTCGGACTGGTCGAGCGTGGTCTTGCAAGTCGGGCAGATGAACTTGCCCTCGAGATCGGGGAGCGACGGGCAGGCCGCTGCCGGCCCGGCCAGAGCAAGGGCGACGACGGCTACCGCCAGGAGTCTCAGGCCGCCAGCACCTCCTGGACGCAGGCGTCGAAGCGGTCCCGGTTCTCCTCGAGATGGACGCCTGCCTGGAGCCGCTCGCACACGAGCTTCCCGTTGCGTCCGACGAAGAACGTCTCTGGAACGCCGGTCACGCCGTAGTTCGACACCGTGTTGCCCGGACCGTCGTACGCGAGCGGGTAGCTCATTCCGTTTCGGCGGGCGAAGCGGCGCGCCTCACCGCGGACGTCCTGGATGTCGACGCCGAGCACGACGAGACCGCGCTGCCGGTAACGCTGCCAGACCGACTCCAGAAGCGGTGCTTCCTCCTTGCACGGGATGCACCAGGAAGCCCAGAAGTTGAGGATCACGGGCTTTCCGCGGTAGGCGGCGAGCGAGAGCTTGCCCGAGCCGTTCAGGCGGTCGAGATGAAACGCCGGCGCCGTCGGGTTCTTGCCTTGCCCGAGCTCGTTCGCCGCATTGTCGCCCTGTGTCGCCACCTTCCAGACGAGCAGCGCGAAGAGCCCCGTGACGAGCGCGAGTGCAGCGATCTGGGCCGCGAGCTTCAGCCGCCCTGCCATTTCTCCAACAGGCTAGATCAGGCCGCGACGATGAAGACCGGCGTTCCGACCCGGACGTGGCCGAAGAGCCACTCCGCCTCCGGGATGCGCATCCGGATGCAGCCGTGCGAGGCCGAGTAGCCGATCGAGGCGGCGTCGGGCGTGCCGTGAATGCCGACGCCCGGGGCGCTCAGGCCCATCCAGCGCGTCCCGAGCGGGTTCCCGGGCCCCGGCGGGATCGGCTTCTCGCCCTTCGCCCAGTCTGAGTTCGGCGGGTACCACCACGGGTGCCGCTGCATCGTCACGATCGAGAAGTGGCCGGTCGGCGTCGGGTACTCCGACTGCCCGGTGGCGACGCCGAGGGCCTTCCAGAGCCGCATCCCGCGGAAGAGGTTGAGCCGCTTCGAATCGCGCCGGATCACGATGATCGGCCCGAACCTGGCTCGCGTCACGCTCGGCACGACCGCCGAGGAGCGAATCCGGGCGGGGGTCCGGGTGTGCGTGCGGAGCGCGGCGACGATCGTCCTCGTCGCCGCCCGCTGGCGAAGTGCCTTGCCGGTCCGCTCCTTCGTGATCCACGGCCGGTTCCCGCGGAGGCCCTCGAGCTCCGCGTTCGCCCCCTGCCGGTCGAAGCGCTTCGCGAGCGCTCTCACGTAGCGCGCCACGCCGCCCTTCCGGAGCGTGACGAACAGCGGGATCTGGGCCCCGGGCGCCGCTCGGCGCGCCTGGTCGACGGCGAGCTTGACGCGCGCGGCCGCGCCGAGACGGCGTGGCGCGACGAGAATCAACTTCCGGCCGTAGCTCAGGACGAGCGCCTCGTCGAACGCCGCCTGGACGAGGCCCGTCGCCTGCGCGGGCGTCATCCCCCCGACCTCGGTCCTGGCGATCCGGACGCCGGCAGGGAGGACGAACTGCTGCGGGGCGCGGGTCGTCGTGCCGCCGGTGGTCGTGGGCGCGGTGGTCGTCGTGGTCGTAACCGACGTGGTCGTCAGCGCCCCGAGCGGGCCGGTTCCGGCCATCACACCGGCGCTGAAGATGCCCGAAAGCAGGCAGGCGAGCGCGCCCGCACCGATCAGAACCCCACGCCTCATCGCGGAGGAGTGTAGACAGGCCGACTGCTGTCTACGGCGCCGTGGGGAGCGGCGCCTCCTCGAACCGGCCGCCGCCCGCCGCGAACTCCACGATCATCCGGTCTGTGATCCACTCGACGGGCGCCCTGTCGTCCGTCCACGGATCGTCCGACGCCACGACCGGCGTCTGGGAGAGTTGGGAGAGAAGCGGGCGCAGCGGGGCGAGCCGCGGTTCGTTCTCGGGTGTGCCCGGGCCCCGGCCGTTTTGCCCGATCACGATCCGGTTGAAGCGGAGCGGCTGCCAGTAGGTGGTCGGCATCACCGTCGCGAGCGTCCCCGCAATCTCCTCGGCCAGTCGATGGTCGTCCGGCGTGCAGGCGACGTTTAGCGCGACCAGCCCGCCCGCGTTCAGGTGCTCGCGGACGAGCTCGAAGAACTCCTCGGTGGCGAGGTAGAACGGCACGTACGGCGGCCGGTAGGCATCGACGATGATCACGTCGTACTTCGTGTCCGTCCGGCGCAGGAACGCACGGGCGTCGAGGTCGTGGACGCTCAGGCCCGGCGTCTTCCCCATCTCGAAGTACCGGCGGCCCGCGTCGCTCACGGCCGGGTCGAGCTCAACGCCGTCCAGCTTCACCCCGGGGTAGAAGTGCGCAAACGCGCGAGCCGCCGTGCCCGCCGCGTTTCCGAGCATCGCCACGCGCTTCACCTGCGGCGCGAGGGTCGCGACCGCGGGGTAGGTGTCCCACACGCCGCCCGTGAGCACCTGCCCCTTGCGCCAGACCGAGTGCGTGGCCAGGCCCTCGTCGAGGTAGAGCTTCCGCTCGCCGTCCGGCGCCTGCACGACCTGGATGAACTGGTAGCGGGACTCGCGCTCGTAGATCAACCCGCTTTGCGCCTTGACGGCGCCGGGCGGGATCAGGAGGAGCGCTGCGAGCGCCGCTGCGAGCGCAAACCACCGGCGCCCGAGCAGAACCGCGCCGCCGAGGCCGATCACCGCCGCGCTCGCGATCAGCGTGCGCTGCGTCCCGATCGCAGGGATCAGGACGAGTGCGGAGAGGAAGGTCCCGAGCAGGCTCCCGACGGTCGAGACGGCATAGAGGCGGCCGGAGACGGCGCCGGCGCTCTCCACGTCCGTGATCGCAAGGCGGATCGCGAACGGCGCCACCATCCCGAGCAGGATCACGGGCGGCACGAACAGCACGAGCACCCCGAAGAACGAGCCGATCGCAGCGCCGGCCGAGACGCGGTCGAGCCCTTCGACGGAGAAGTCGAGCAGCGGCCGCGCGACGAACGGGATCAGTGCGACGAGGCAGGCCGCGGCCGTGACCACGGCGCCGAGCGTGCGCGGAGTCGGCCGCCGGTCGGCGAGCTTGCCGCCGAGCCAGTAACCGACCGAGAGCGAGGCCAGGATCAGGCCGATCACGTTCGCCCAGACGATCGTCGAGTTGCCGAAGTAGGGCGCGAGGAGCCTCGAGGCCGCGATCTCCGTCGCCAGCGATCCGATGCCGGCGGCAAAGACGACGCCGGTCAGGATCGCCTGGAAGCGCGGGCTCAACTCGAGGTGCGCTTGACGACGACGACAGCCGAGTCGTCGCCGAGCTCACCGCCGGCGAACGCCTTCGCGCCGTCGACGACGGCTCGTGCGAGCTCGGCGGCGGCAAGTTCCCGGTGCTCAGCGAGGAGTCGGTCGAGCCGTTCGACGCCGTAGAGCTCGCCGTCCCGCCGCGCCTCGACGACGCCGTCCGTGAAGAGCACGACCGCGAACCCCGCCTCGAGCGTCTCGTGGGCTTCGACGTAGCGCTGGTCGTTGGCGATCCCGAGCGCGAGCCCGGTGGCCTCCAGCTCGAGCACGCGGTCGTCAGTGCACACCAGGCGCGCGTTGGGATGCCCGGCGCTCGCGCAGGCGAGCTCGCCGGTCGCCGCGTCGATCGTCAGGTAGGCCATCGTCACGAACTTCCCTTCCTCCACCTCGCCCACTACGACCTCGTTCGCCGCGCGCAGGAAGTCCGACGGGTCGGGATGCTCGCGGGCGAGCGATCGGAAGACGAACTTCGTCATCGCCATGTCGGCCGCGGCGTCGATGCCCTTCCCCGTGACGTCCCCGACGACGACCGCGAGCCGGCCGTCGGGCAGCAGCGCGTAGTCGTAGACGTCACCGCCGACGTCCAGCCGCGCAGACGACTCGTAGACGCTGCCGACCTCGATCCCGGGAAGGCTGGGCGGGGCAGCGGGAAGCAGGGACTGCTGCATCGCGTCCGCGAAGCCCGCCTGCTGCTGGTAGAGGCGGGCGTTGTCGATCGCGAGCGCCGCCTGCGCCGCGAGCGACCGGAGCGTGTCGGCCGTCTCCGCCTCGAACGGCTCCGCCGGGTCGAGCGCGAGCAGGGTCAAAGCCGCGATCACCTCTCCGGAGGCCACGATCGGGACGACGACGGCACTCGAGCCCCGCCGGAGGAATGGCGCGAGCAGCTCGTGGCCGCCGCCGAGGTGCTCGGCGGTAACCGGGTCGAGCACGAGCGCCTTGCGCGCCCGTCCGAGGCCGAGCCCTGTCAGCCGGGCGACGGGTTGCGGCCGGGTCAGGATCGGACCGAGCGCCTCCGCCAGCCGCGGGTCGGGAATGTGCAGCGAGCGGACGACGAAGTTCTCACCGCGCCCCTCCGGCAGCCGCAGCACGGCGGCGTCGACGCCGAACAGCTCCACGGCGGTCTTCGTCACCGCAGCCAGGGTCTGCTCGAGTTCGAGGCTCTCGGAGAAGGAGCGGGAGATCTCGAAGAAGGCCTCGAGGCGCCGCGCCGCACGCCGCTCCGACTGCAGCGCGTCCTCACGTGCCCGCGCCAGCTGCATTGCCTGCTCGTGCAGGCCTGCGTTCTGGACGGCGACGGCAAGCTGGCCCGCAAGCGCCGCCAGCAGCGCCGACTCGTTCGCGTGCAGGCGCCGGCCGCCGGGCAGATAGGCGACGAGGAGCCCGATCAGCTCGTTGCCGGCCCGGAGCTGAACCGAGACGAGCGCGTCGACGCCGGCCTCGGAGACGGCATCGCGTGCGCCGGCCAGGCCGGGCTCGGCGGCCGCGTCGGGGATCTCGGCGACGGCGCGCGGCCGAAGGCGGCCGAGGGCGAGGGTGTGGAGCGCGCGAGCGACCCGAAGGTGCGGGCCGGCGAGTCCACGCTCGGCCGCTGTCTCGAGGTCTCGGCCCGAGCGGAGGTAAACGGCGACCTGCTGCGTCCCGAGCAGCTCGGCGACACTGTCGACCGCTGTGTCGAGCGTGTGGGAGAGCGAGAGCTCGGCGATCGCCTGTCCGACCACCTCGAGCAGCGCCCGGCTCCGTTCGAGCTCCTGCGCCAGCGTGGTCGTCCGCTCCCCGGCCCGCAGCGCGTGGGCGGCGCGTGCTCCGAAGGCGGCCAGCCGCTCGAGCTCGTCCGGCGCCGGTGCGACTCCGCTGAACGCAAGCCGCAGGCCTCCGACGGCGGGTTCGCCGAGCCGGACGAAGGCCACAGTCTCGGCGTCGGCGCTTCGAAGCACGACGTTGCGGCCCTCGAGCTCCCGCTCACCTTCCTCGGCGAGCTGCTGGAGCCCGTGGGAGATCCCCACGGAGCCGATCGCCGTGGCGTAGCCGCCCTCAGTGCGCCAGAGCAGGCAAGACGCGGCGTGGGTCACCTCCGCAAGAAGGCGCGCGATCCGCTCCGCGCTCCGCGCCTCCTCGGTGCCGGCCGTCAGCGCCCGGCCTGCGAGCTCGAGCGTGGCGGTCAGCGCGCCGTTGGCCGGCAAGGCCTCGGACTCGAAGGCGCGCACGACGAGCGCCGCCTGGTGCGCCGCAAGCTCCGCGACGGTCCTGTCGCCGGCGGAGAAGCCTCCGGGCCGCAGCAACTCGAGGGTGACCAGGCGGCGGCCCTCACCCTCCACGGACACGACGAGCGCTTCGGCGCCGCCGTCCCGGTCGGCGAGCGAGCTCCTCGTCCCCTCCAGCTCGGCCTGGAGCGCCGACGACGAGCACCAGAGCCCCCGCGCCGGGGCCTGCTCGCCCGTCGGAACGCGAATCGCTGCAGCGGTCGCGGCGGTCGCCGCTCCGGCCGCCCGAGCGAGGGCCGTCAGCGCCTCGTCGAGCGTCGCGGCCCCGACGAGCTCGGGCCCGACGGCTGCGAGGCTCTCGAGCTGCCCCATGGTCGTTGCCATCGAGAACGACTTATATAGTCCCGGCATGGCTGAGCCGGCCCGGCGTCAGGATGCCGTCGACGAGCCGCCGCCAGTCGATCCCGCGGCGATCGACCGGGCGTACCGGTTCCACCGAGCCCGTCGCCGCGCACGCGAAGATCGGATCCGCGAGCGCAGCCTGGCGCGCATGCGCTTCTGGGTCGTGCTCACGACGCTGATCGTCCTGACCGCCTACCTCTCGATCGTGGTCTGGCACCAGGTCCAGCGGCTCTTCGGCCTCTAGCCGCTCCATGCCCGATACTTCCGCCCGTGCAGACGCCAGAGCCGCTTCCGACTGAGGAGCCCTACGCCGAGCCGACGGACCGGTTCTCGCCGGACGTCGCCTGGATCTGGGGCGCCGGCGAGAAGCTCACCTGGATCTCGGGCCTCGTGCTCTCACTCTCCACGCTGATGGGCTGGTACGTCAGCGTCGGCGGCGAGCCGACCTATGCCGTGATCGGCTGGCACACGGGCACGATCGCCAAGATCGTCCTCGTGATCGGCCTGGCCGTGATCGCGCTGCACCTGCTCCACCAGGCTGGGATCGAGCTGCCCGCCACGGTGCCGGAGAGCCTGGTCGTGATCGTCCTCGGCGCGCTCGCGACGATCCTCGTCCTCATCCGGGTGATCGCGATCCCGGAGGAGTTCCAGCCGGCGAGCCGCGGGATCGGACTCTGGATCAGCCTATTCGCGGCGATTCTCGTGATCGTCGCGGGCTTGCTGCGCGCTTCAGAAGAGCTGTAGCTAGCTGCCGAGGAGCTCTTTGGTGCGGGAGACAAGCTCCTGCGGGTTGAACGGCTTCCCCAGGAACGCCTGGGCGCCGCCGGCCTCGGCCTGGTCGGCCGCGTCCGCCTCGATCTGGCCGCTGAACATGATCACCTGGATCGAGTCGACGCCGTGTTTCTCCCGAACGAGCTGCAGCATCTGCCAGCCGTCGACCTGGGGCATCATCACGTCGAGCAGAATCAGGTCGGGCGGCTCCGCCTCGAGCGCCGTCATCCCTTCCTCGGCGCTGCCCGCCTCACGCACCGCAAAACCGTCCATCTCGAGGTTGACCCGGACGAACTCGCGGATCCGAGGGTCGTCGTCGACGATCAGGACGAGCGGCGCCGGTCGGGAGCGCGCCGGTGCCCCTCCGGCCGAGCCGGCGACGAAGGAGTCGAGATCGCGCTGGCGGTATCGGCGGTGACCCCCGGGCGTATAGAAGGCCGCGAGGCGGCCCTGGTCAGACCACTTGCGGATCGTGCTCTGAGCGACGCCCAGATAGCGGGCGGCCTGCCCGAGCGTCAGCCAGTCGGCGCCGCCGTTGCCGGGCGGCTGCCGGCGCGCCTTACCCCCTTCCTCGGCCATGGAGGGCGAATCTAAGCAAAGCTTCGCAAACCGCGGGACGTCTGTGAGCAGTTCTTGGTCACGGGGTGGTCACGGTGACCGTCGCGGTGCGGGAATTCGTCTGGGTCCACGGCTGGATCGTGGTGACGCTCGTCACCGGCTTCGCCGGTTGCGGCCGGTCCTCGAGCGCTTGCCCGACGGCGACGCCGAACGCGAAGACGACCGCGACGAGGAGCACCCTCAGGGCCCAGCCGAGGATCGAAGGGCGCCGCTTCCGCCGGTGGCGCGCCGCAGTCGGACGGGCGAGCGTCACGGGATGTAGTCGCTCGCGCCCTTGGCGTAGTTGTGGAAGGCCGCGTCCTGGACGACGGACAGCTCCCGGTGCCACCCGGGTGACTCCATCCGCTCCTCCACCGCGTCTTTCATCCAGCGATCAGAACCGCCGTAGACGTCAGCGAGCTGCTCCAAGGTGAACCGCTCGCCCACCCGCTTGCGCAGCTCGTCGAGCACGACCTCGAGCTGCTGCACAAGGCGGACGTAGAGCTCAGGGTTTCCGGACTGCGCCTCGAGCCGGCGGTTCCCCTCGTCCCATTGCTGGCGTGCAAGGTCGACCGAGCTCATCCGTCCAGCGTGCAGCAGCGGTCGGGCCAGATCCCGTCGATCTCCGCGACGATCCGGTCGCCGAGCTCGTAACCGGGGCGAGCGAGCGCGAAGGCCACGTGGGCGTGCAGGCACTTGAGCTTCTCCGGCCGCGAAGCCCCGCCGATCCCGAGCTCGAGCGAGGCGCCGCCCTCCTGCCCGACCTGGCCGGCCGCGAGCTCCCGGCGCACGGCGCGCTGCTCCTCGGTCGCCTCGTGCAGACTCGCCGCGAGGACGTCGTCGGAGGCCACAGACGCGGTCCAGCGCTCGATCCCCCCACTCGCCTCCAACCGCGAGACGGCGGCGACCAGGTGCCGGCAGGTCAGGTAGAAGGTCGTCGGGAACGGTTCGCCGGCGCTGTCGTAGGGCGCCTGCAGCGTGACTGCCGGAGCCCCGAACGGACAGCGGTAGGCGACGCGCAGAAACGCGCGCGGGGTTCGGCCGAGCTGGCGCTCCACAACGGCCCGGTCATCCATCGCCCCCGATCCTAGTGACGCGCCGGGGCCTCACCTGGCCTTCGCTCTCCGCCGCCACTCGGGGATGCCCTTGATGATGAAGAGCTGCTCGCCGGGCCTCACGAGACCGAGCTTTCTGGCCCTTCGCTCGAGCGCTTCCGGCGTGTCCGCGTCCGCCAGGCGGCGCGCCAGCTGATCCCGTCTGGCGCGGAGATCGCGGACCTCAGCCTGGCTCTGGTCGACCGAGCTACGTGTCTCCATGTAGCTCTTCACCGGCCGGTAGTAGAGGAGCGCGACGACGGCGAGGGTCCCGAGCGCCAGCCAGCGCAGCATCGGGAGACGCTTGCGGGGACGCGAAGCTCGCCGCTGGGACTTCGGCATGCCGCGTCCTTTCGGGACACGGCGCGGCGCTCCTGCCCGCCCACTCCTAGCGTTTCTGGGTCGTCGCTGGGTGTGCGGCGCCGGAGGACGCTAGGCGTAAGCCAGTTTGATCATGTCGGTGGTGCCGGGGATGTTCACCGCGGTCCCGGCGGTGAGGATCACGAGGTCGCCCTCGTCGACGAGCCCCGTCGCCCGCCCGCCCTCGAGTGAGCTCGCCCACAGCTCCTCCACGTCCGCGGCCTCCGGCATCCGGATCGGCGTCACGCCCCACTCGAGCGCCATGCGGTTGAGGGCGTAGGGGTGGTGGGAGAGACCGATCACGGGCCGCCGAGGCTTCAGCCGCGCAACGACCGAGGCCGTGCGGCCAGAGAAGGTCGGCACCAGGATCGCCTTCGCCCCAAGGGTCTCCGCCAGGTCGCAGGCCGCGTTCGACATCGCCTGGTTCACCGACGGGTCGTCGCCGGGCTGCGGGAACTGGTGCCGGTATTCGATGCTCGGCTCGATCACCTTCGCGACGCGGTCCATCGTCCGCACCGCCTCGAGCGGGTAGTCGCCGATCGCCGTCTCCTCGGAGAGCATCACCGCGGAGGTGCCATCGAGGATCGCGTTCGCGATGTCGCTGGCTTCGGCCCGGGTCGGCTCCGGCTGGTGCACCATCGACTCGAGCATCTGCGTTGCGGTGATCACCGGCTTCCCACGATTCAACGCGCCGAGAATGATCCGCTTCTGGAGCAGTGGGACGATCTCCGGCCCCATCTCGACGCCGAGGTCGCCGCGCGCGACCATCACCGCGTCCGTCTCGTCGAGGATCGCGATCAGCGCGTCCACGGCCTCCGACTTCTCGATCTTCGCGATCACCTGGGCCGGCGAGCCGGCCTGGTCGATGAGCCCCTTCAGGTCACGGACGTCGGCCGCCGAGCGGACGAACGACAGCGCGACGAAGTCCACGCCGAGCTGGAGCGCGAACTCGAGGTCCTCCACGTCCTTTCGTGTGACCGAGGGGATCGGCACGGGGACGCCCGGAACGTTCACGCCCTTGTGCGCCGCAACGACCCCGCCGACGAGGACAGCGCAGCGGGCCTTCCCCGCCTCCACGGACTCCACCCGGAGGCGGACCATTCCGTCGTCGATCAGCACGTCGTGACCGGGCTGGAGCACCTGGCCCACGACGGCGGGCCGCACCGGCAGCTCACCGTCGAGATGGCCGTCGCCGCTGACGACGATCTCGTCACCGTCGTCGAGCGTCACGGGTGCCGCCAGCTCGCCGATGCGGAGCTTCGGGCCTTGGAGGTCGGCGATCAGCGCGATCGGCCTCCCGACCTCCTCCTGCGCGGCGCGCACCATCTGTGCGTAGTGAGCGTGCTGTTCGTGCGTCCCGTGCGAGAAGTTCAGCCGGGCCGCGTCCAGGCCGGAGCGCGCCAGTGCCACGACTCGCTCGGGCGCCGCGGTTGACGGCCCCAGCGTCGCCACGATCTTCGTGCGGCGGGGCAGTGTCGTGGCCACAGGCTCAGCGTACCGCGAGGCTCGGCGTCTACTCGAGCCTGAGCGGGACCGCGACCGTGTGCGTGCGCGAGCCGTCGGCGGCGGAGATCTCGAAGGCAACGAGCGTGCCCGGCTGGGGCTTCGAGATCTTGTAGGGAACCACGAACCGGAACGTGCCTCTCGTGCCGCTCCCAGACGTAGCGGTGACGAAGTTCTTCGCGATCACCTTGCCCGCGGCGTCCTTCAGCTCGTAGTTGAAGGTCGCCTCGAAGGTGTTCGCCGTCCCTCTGACCTCGAACCCCGACTGGACCGTCTCGTTCGGGAGTGGGGTCTCGATCAGGATCGCGGGCGTCTGCGCCTCGAACGCCTTGCGACCGGATGCCTTGCCCCCGACCTCGACGCGCTTCACGGTTGGGAACTGCGTCAGCGTGTAGACCACCTGCGCGAGAGCGGTCGCCGAGGACAGCGGTCGCGACAGGTCGAGCGACGCGACGCCGTTGTCGATCGCGAGCGATTCGAGCTCGGCGCCGGCCGGGATCGCTGTCTTGAAGCCCTCGTCGTCGGCACTCGGCCCCTTCAAAAGCTCGCGGACCGTCGCGGTGCCGATCGCGGGTCCGGTGACGATGCCGCGCTGCACCGGCGCGACCTTGCCGTCCCGGAGGAAGTAGAGCGTTACGACCGCCGGGGCCTCCTCGGGGACGGACGACGTCGGCGTCGCTGTCGTCGTCTGGACGACTGTCGTCGTCACCGCCTGGTCGTCGTCGCCGCCGCAACCGGCCGCGAGCAGGGCGAGCAGGCTAAGCAGCGCGAGCCGGAAACGCATCCCAGCCGGGATACTCCGCGTCGGAGCCCAACTCCTCCTCGATCCGCAGCAGCTGGTTGTACTTCGCCGTTCGCTCCGACCGGCTGGGCGCTCCGGTCTTGATCTGACCGCAGTTCGTCGCCACGGCGAGGTCGGCGACCGTCGTGTCCTCCGTCTCGCCCGAGCGGTGCGACATCACGGCGGTGTATCCGGCCGACCGAGCCAGGGCGATCGTCTCGAGCGTCTCCGTCAGCGTCCCGATCTGGTTGACCTTGATCAGGATCGAGTTTCCGACGCCTTCGTCGATCCCGCGGCGAAGCCGGTGCACGTTCGTGACGAAGAGGTCGTCCCCCACAAGCTGTACGCGATCCCCGAGCCGATCCGTCAGCGCGTTCCACGCGGCCCAGTCCTCCTCCGCGGCGCCGTCCTCGATCGAGACGATCGGGAAGCGGTCGAGGAGGCCGCCCCAGAAGTCCGGCAGCTGCTCCGGTGTTGCCTCGCGGCCCTCGAAGCGGTAGACGCCGTCCGCGCCGACGACCTCGCTCATCGCCGGGTCGAGCGCCATGGCGATCCGGTCCCGGTGGCCCGCCCGCTCAGCCGCCTCGAGCACGACCTCGATCGCCTGCTCGCTCGACTCGAGATCGGGGGCAAACCCGCCCTCGTCGCCGACGGCAGTGGAGAGGCCGCGCTCGTCGAGGAGCCCCTTCAGCGCGTGGAACGTCTCGACGGCGATGCGCAAGCCGTCGGAGAACGTCTCCGCACCGCCGGGAACGATCATGAACTCCTGGAGGTCGAGCGAGTTGCGCGCGTGCGCGCCGCCGTTTACGACGTTCAGCATCGGCACCGGCAGGACGTGGGCCTCCGCGCCGCCGACCCACCGGTAGAGCGGGACGCTGGCGTCGGCCGCCGCTGCCTTCGCGACGGCGAGCGAAACGCCGAGGAGGGCGTTCGCGCCGAGGCGGCCCTTGTTCTCGGTACCGTCGAGCATCACGAGCGCCGAGTCGATCCCCGCCTGGTCGCCCGCGTCCATCCCCCGTACCGCCGCCGCGATCTCGGTCCGGACGTTCTCGACCGCGCGGCTCACGCCCTTCCCGAGCCAGGCGGCCGGATCGCCGTCGCGGAGCTCCACCGCCTCGAACTTGCCCGTGGACGCGCCCGATGGGACCGCGGCGCGCCCCACGGCGCCCGACTCGAGCTCCACCTCGACCTCGACGGTCGGGTTTCCCCGGGAGTCGAGAATCTGGCGGGCGCGGACGTCTGTGATGGGAGAGCTCAGCGTTGCTCCTCCTTGGCGGCGTCGAAGTATCGGTCTTTCTCGTCGAGTGTGAGGTCGGTGAACGCGCGTCCGTCGCCGGCGGCGAGCTGCTCGGCACGCTCCACGCGGTCGGCGAACCGCCGCGCGGCAATTCGCAACGCGAGCTCGGGGTCGACGTTCAGGTGTCGCGCGACGTTCACTGCGGCGAAGAGGACGTCGCCTAGCTCTTCGGCGACGTGCGGGTCCGGTTCCGTCTCGGCCGCCGTCGCGGCGCCCTCGTCGATCGCCTCCTTCAGCTCGGCGAGCTCGTCGTCGAGATCGGCGACCGCTCCGGCCGTGTCGGGGTACTCGAACTCGATCGCCGCCGCCCGTTGCTGGAGCTTCCGCGCGTACAGAAGCGCGGGCAGCGCGTCGGGCACGTGGTGGAAGATGCCCGCCCGGCCCTCCTGCTCGGTCTTCAGGCGCTCCCAGTTCCGGCGGACGCGACCCGGTGTGCGCGCCTCCACCTCCCCGAACACGTGGGGGTGCCGCGCCACGAGCTTGTCGTGGATGCGCCGGGCCACCGACGCGAGGTCGCCCTCCCCCTGCTCCTGGAGCAGGAGGGCGAGGAAGTAGGTCTGGAAGAGGAGGTCGCCGAGCTCGTCCTCGAGCTTCTGCGGGTCGCCGGCCATCGCGGCGTCGGCGACCTCGTAGGCCTCCTCCACGGTGTGGGGGACGATCGTCTTCGCGGTCTGCTCGCGATCCCACGGGCAGTCGCGCCGCAGCCGCTCGGTCAGCTGCTGGAGGTCGAGGAGGGCCTCGGCTAGGTCGTCAGCCAGTGCTGCTGGTCGTGCTCGTGCTACTCGGCTTGTACCCGACCTGATACGACGTCTCCTTCGCCAGGTCCTTGCGCATGTCGTTGACCCAGGACTGCATCTCCTTGTTCTTCTGGTCCTGGAGCAACTGCTGACGGATCGCCGCCTTGACCTGCGGGAAGGGCGTCGTCGTCCCGTGCTTCACCGGCGTGAGCGCCTGGATCACGTGCCAGCCGAACTGCGTCTTGACCGGCTTGGAGATCCCCATGTTCCCGATCGAGAAGGCGACCTGCTCGAACTCGGGGACGAGCTGGCCCTTCGTCGCCGTCATCCGGCCGCCCTTGTTCTTCGACGCGGGATCCTGCGAGTACTTCTTCGCGATCGAGTTCCAGTCGCCGCCGGCCCTGAGCTGGGTGTAGAGCTGGTCGGCGAGCTTCTTGTCCTTGACGAGGACGTGGCGGACGACGCGCGTGTCCGGTGAGCCGTACTGCGCCTTGTTCTTGGCGTAGTAGTCCTGGACTTCCTTGTCGTTGACCTTCACGTCGGAGGTGACCTTGTTGAAGATCGCCTCCTGGATCAGGTTCGCGCGGATGATGTCGCGCGCCTGCGGCTCGCTCAGCCCCTGCTGCTTGAGCTCCTGCTCGAACTTCTTCTTGTCGCCGCCGTGCCGCTCCTTGATGTACTGGTCGATGCGCTTGTCGACGGCCTCGTCGCTGACGTCGACTCCGAGGTCGTCGGCCTTCACCTCGAACTGCGCGCGTTGGACGAGGAACCGGACCGCCTGGTCGCGGATCTGCGCGTACTCCTGCGTCCCGACCTTCGGGAACGGGCGGTTCTGCGCGTCGTAGCTGCGCTTGGCGTACTTGACGAGGTCGTCGAATTCGGACTTCGTGATCGCCTGGTCGCCGACCACGGCAACGGAGTTCGAGGGCACCTTCCCACCGTCGTCGGAGGTGCCGCAGGCCACGGCTAGGAGGCCAACGGCCACCGCAAAAACTGCTGCAAAGACGCGACTTCTCATAGAAAAAGCGCCGCTCATGCTGCCTGGCGCGATTCCAGGATAGCATCGACTAGCCGGAGTGCTCCCGGCAGGTCCTCCTCGCGCAGCGAGACCTCCTTTCGGGCCGTGGTGTACACCGCGGTGTCCACTTTTCGCCGCAGCTCCCGAAGCTCCCCCGAGCCGAGCACGAGCGGCCCGACCGTCGCCTTGCCCTGGCGGAAGACGAGGTAGTCCGCGCCGATCCGCGAGAGCTTGATCCGCGCCTCCTGGATCCCGAACAGGTTCTGGACCGGATCGGGCAGCGGGCCGAAGCGGTCGATCGTCGCCGCCTCGAGCTCGCGGAGCTCGTCCTCCGTCTCGGTCAGGGCGAGCCGGCGATGGAGGTCGATCCGCAGTGCCTCCGAGTCGACGTAGGTGTTCGGCACGTAGGCGTCTACTCGAGCGTCCACGCGGACGGGCCGAGCCGTCGGCCGCCGCTCGCCGGAGAGCTCAGCGACCGCCTCGGCCAGGAGCTCGACGTACAGCTCGAACCCGAGCGCCGCCACGTGGCCGGACTGCTCCGCTCCGAGCAGGTCACCGGCGCCCCGGATCTCGAGGTCGCGCATCGCGATTGCAAAGCCGGCGCCGAGCTCCGTGTGGTCGGCGAGCGTGGCCAGACGGGCCCTCGCTTCGGTGGTGAGCTCGGAGGAGTCGGGATAGAAGAGATACGAGTGCGCGGGCACGTCGGATCGGCCGACCCGGCCGCGGATCTGGTACAGCTGGGCGAGGCCGAGGGCGTCGGCCCGCTCGACGACCAGGGTGTTCGCCTGCGGGATGTCGAGGCCGGACTCGATGATCGTCGTCGAGACGAGCACGTCGGCGTCACCG
Source organism: Gaiellaceae bacterium (assembly GCA_036520235.1). Taxonomy (GTDB): domain Bacteria; phylum Actinomycetota; class Thermoleophilia; order Gaiellales; family Gaiellaceae; genus JACDAN01. Next base: position 10,115 of record DATDKA010000127.1, on the reverse strand, counting down.
CGGAGGAAGGAGACCATCCGGTCCTCGAGCTCCTTCTCGCGCATCTGCCCGTGCGCGACGAGGTAGCGAAGGTTCGGCGTCAGCCCTTGGAGGAAGGCCGCCCGCTCGTCGATCGTCTCGACGCGGTTGGGGAGGTAGAAGGCCTGACCGCCACGCTCGACCTCGCGCTCGAGCGCCTGTCTGATCAGCTCCTCGTCGAACTCGCCGACGTGCGTGCGGATCGGGCGGCGTCCCTCCGGCGGCGTCTCGATCACCGAGATGTCGCGCAGGCCGGAGAGCGACATGTGCAGCGTCCGCGGGATCGGCGTTGCCGTCAGCGCCAGCACGTCGACCTCGAGCCGGAGCTGGCGAAGCAGCTCCTTCTGCGCCACGCCGAAGCGCTGCTCCTCGTCGACGATCACGAGCCCGAGGTTCTTCGGGATCACGTCTCGTGACAGCACGCGGTGCGTGCCGATCAGGACGTCGACCTTCCCCTCGGCAAAGTCGGCGAGGACCTGCTTCGTGTCCCTCGCGCTCCGGAAGCGGGAGACCATCTCTACGCGGACGGGGAGGTCGCGGTAGCGCTCGCGGAACGTGTTCCAGTGCTGCTGGGCGAGGACGGTGGTCGGGACGAGCATCAGGGTCTGCTTGCCGTTCAGCGCGGCCGCGAAGGCGGCGCGGACAGCGACCTCGGTCTTGCCGAAGCCGACGTCGCCGCAGACGAGGCGGTCCATCGGGCGGTCGGCCTCGAGGTCCTCCTTCACGGCCTCGATCGCCGCCTGCTGGTCGTCGGTCTCCCGGTAGGGGAAGCTCGCCTCCAGCTGCTCGAGGTACTCGTGACGAAGGTCGAACGCGAACCCCGGCGCCTGCTGGCGCTGCGCATAGAGGCGCAGCAGCTCCCCGGCCAGCTCCCGGATCCCCTGCCGGGCGCGGCTCTTGAGCAGCTGCCAGGCCTTGCCGCCGAGCTTCGAGAGGGCAGGCGCGCCTCCGTCAGCACCGACATACCGCGAGACCTTGCCGAGCTGCTCGTGCGGCACGTAGAGCCGGTCGTCGCCGCGGAAGGCGAGCAGCAGGTAGTCGCGCGTGACGCCCGCGACCTCCCTTGTCTCGAAGCCGAGGAGCTTGCCGACGCCGTGATCCTCGTGGACGACGTAGTCGCCGGTGCGAAGGTCGGCGAACGACTGGAGGGCTCGCCCGACGCGGGCGGCGGCACGCGGCTTCCGCCGGAAGACCTGCGTGTCGGGCAGTACGGCGATTCCCAGCTCGCGCCAGACGAAGCCGCGGCGGGCGGGGGCGACGACGTAGAGGAGCTCGGCCTCCTTCGGGAGCTGCTCGTCGGCGTCGAACATGCGCGCCTCGACGCGGCGGAGCAGGTTGTGGTTGCGGAGCGCCTCGCCTTCGTGCGCGAACGCCACCACCACCCGCAGGCCGGCACGGACGAGCGCGCCGAGCTCGTTCTCGGCCTCGGCGAGGCCGCGAGCGGCGATCGCCGGCCGCTGCGCTTCGAAGGAGAACGGCTGGTTCGACGGGAACGGATCCAGCTCCGCCGCGCCGTCGAGCTGCTGAGGCTCCAGCTCCTCCTCGGCCCAAATTTCCCGGACGGCATCGGGCTGCCAGACGAAGTCGGGCGCACGGCCGAGCGGCGGGACGAGGTCGTCCGGGATCTGGATCGGCGCGTCCTCGTCGTCCGCCAGCGTCGGCTCGACGAGGTCGCTGCGGCGCTCGACGGCCGGGTAGATCACGGCCTCCTCGACCGGGTGCAGGGTCCGCTGCGTGAACGGCGAGAACGCGCGGATCGACTCGATCTCGTCGCCGAAGAGCTCGATCCGCAGCGGCTCCCGGCCGGTCGTCGGGAAGACGTCGATGATCCCGCCGCGCACTGCGAACTGCCCCCGCTCCTCGGCGCGCTCGACTCGCTCGTAGCCCGCGAGCGCGAGCTGTTCCGTCAGGTCGTCCGCGCCCGCGGGGAGGCGGATCGGCTCCGGGCGCTCGTCAGGCGGCGGCATGCCCTCGGCGACCGCTGCGGCCGAGGCCGCAACGAGGCCGCCTGACGCGAGGACGTCCAGCGCCCGGGCGCGCTCTCCGACGAGGTGCGGCGCGGGGTCAAGCCCGGTTGCCCAGCCGACGCCGCGGCTCGGCAGGAGCGCGACGCGCTCGGTGCCGCGGTACCACCCCGCGGCCTCGGCGGCGTCACGGGCGTCGGAATCATCCGGGAGCAGCACCACGAGGCCGCGGTCGAGCTCCGTGTGGAGCGTGGCGAGCACGAGCGGCAGCGCCGGCTCGGAGACGCGGGCGCGGGGACCACGGCGATCGGAGGCCTCGACGGCGAGGCCCTGGTGCGACTCGCGGAGCTCGTCCAGGAAGCCCTGGAAGCGGTCGCTCTCGGCGAGCTCGCGGATGAGCGTGTGCAGTACCGGTCGGTCCATGACGAAAGCCGGAACGGCCAAGTTCCGGGGGAGCCGATTTTACGCTCCGCACCGCTCCTGACTCCCGGGCGACCGCGGGGTTCGACCGGCGGCGGCGCGAGGCGCGGAGTGCGGCGGCGCCAGGGCGTGGTCGAGCGTCGGTCCCATCCCTGACCCCCACCCACCCGGGCTGCTCGCCGAGGCTAGCGCGCGGCGAAGAACGGAACTGCGCCGATTCGGTGCCGGATGTGTGTCAGAGCGCGTCGAAGAAGACGCGCTCGACCGGCTCGTCGCGCGGCGGCTCCTGCTCGTCGTCCACGAGCGCCAGCCGCTCCGGCTGTTCCACGTAGGCGCGCGCCTGCAGCGTGAAGAGCTCCGCGTAGAGCCCGTCCTCCGCCATCAGCTCGTTGTGCGTCCCGTGCTCGACGACACGCCCCTCGTGCAGGACGTAGATCCGGTCGGCCGAGCGGACGCTCGAGAACCGGTGGGAGATCAACACAACCGAGCGCCCCTCGAGGAGCTCGCGCATCCGCTCGAAGAGCCGACTCTCGGCCCGGGCGTCAAGCGACGCGGTGGGCTCGTCGAGGATCACGAACGGCGCGTCCCGGAAGAACGCCCGGGCGAGCGCCACCCGCTGCCACTGCCCGATCGAGAGGTCGAAGCCGCCCGAGAACTCGCGGCCGAGCATCGTCTCGTAGCCCTCCGGCAGGCCCGAAAGGAAGTCGTCCGCGTCGGCCCTCGCCGCCGCCTCGATGATCGCCTCGAAATCGTCGATCCGCTCCTTCCGTCCCAGGCCCACGTTCTCGCGCGCCGGCAGGAGATAGCGCTCGAAGTCCTGGAAGATGACCGCGATCGAACGTCGCAGCTCGTCCGCGTCCACCTCCGCGAGGTCGACGTCGTCCCACCGGATGCGTCCCCCCTGCGGCCGGTAGAGCCCGGCGAGCATCTTCGCGAGCGTCGTCTTCCCCGATCCGTTCTCCCCGACTAGCGCGACGACTTCACCTCGGCCGATCTCGAGCGAGACGCCGTCGACCGCCGGCCGGTCGGATTCCGGGTAGGTGAAAGACACGTCCTCGACCGTGAGCCGCTCGAAGCCGTGCGGCGCGGGCCGCGTGCCCTCGTGCGCCTCGACCTGTGGCTCAAGGGTCAGGAAGTTGGAGTAGTCGCGGATGAAGAGCGTGGCCTCGTAGAGCGAGGTCGCGCTCATGTGGAGGCCGCGGAGCTGGTTCGCAAGCTGGTAGAGGCCGAAGACGGCGGCGCCGACGGCGGCCAACGACATTCGGTCGCTGACGTAGAGCCAGGAGAGCACGGCGATCGTCCCGACCGTGACCAGGGAGGACGTCAGCGAGCCGAGCAGCGACCGGACCGTCCGCCGCTTCGCCAGCTGCTGTAGCTCCGCGATCCGCTCGTCGTAGAGCCGGTCGTAGCGCCCGCGCAGGTAGCCGGCGAGGTTGAAGGAGCGCACCTCCTTCGCCGCATTTCGCCCCATCAGCACGTTCTGCAGGTAGTTCCGCTGCCGGTCGTTCGGGGTCATCCCCCGCGTGTAGTGGTAGAGGTCGCGGGTGTTCAGCGACGCCACCACCCACAGCGGGATGTACCCGATCAGAACGAACGGGAGGAGCAGCGGCTGGATCGCAGCCAACGCAAGGACGATGGCCACGGCCGTTCCGAGCGAGCCGACGACGCCGAGGAGCCCGTTGACCGTCTGGATCGCCCGGAACTGCCCCTGCGCACGCGCGCGCTGCAGCCGGTCGTAGAACTCAGGCGACTCGAAGGCGAGGAGGTCGATGCGTGTCGACACGTCCAGCACGCGGTCTGTCGCCCGCCGGCCGACGAGCTCCCCGAGGACGCGGCTCTGCTCCGCCTGCACGGCCCGCGCGAGATCAAGCGTGACGGTGACCGCGACCAGCGCGATGAGCGGTGGCGCGAGCGTCTCGAGATCCGCCTTCCCGCCGTTTCCGAGCACGGCCGAGAAGACCGCCTGCGCGACGAACAGCTGCACTGCGACCCCGATCGACGCGATCAGCTGGAGCGCGGAGGTGAGCAGGAAGACGTTGCGGCCGGCGCTCCAGGCAAGCTTGAGCGAGTCGCCGAGCAGCCCCGGGAGGTCGCGCCAGGTGCCGGTCGACCCTTCCGGGTGCATGACGTCCCACCAGGTCCGGCCGCCTCGCCGGGGGCCGCCTCCGTCCCCTCCCCCGACTCGGATCATCGTGCTCACCCCTCTAGTTGTACCGGCGCTGAGCCTCCTCGAGGCCGTCCGCGGCCATCGTTTCGATCGCATCCGCCGAACGGCTAATCAGTTCGTCGACATCCGTCTCCGGCTCGAACGGCGTGAGGACAAAGTCCGCCACGCTCCGCCGGTCGCCTCTCCCCGGCCGTCCGACGCCGATCCGCAAGCGGAGGAACTCTTGCGAGCCGAGCGCGTTCGCGACCGAGCGGAGGCCGTTGTGCCCGGCCAGCCCGCCGCCCTGACGCGCCTGGAGGCGGCCCTCCGCGAGGTCGACGTCGTCGTGGACGATCAGCATGTCCTCCGGCTCGACCTTGAAGAAGCGCGCCGCCGCGGCCAGTGAGCGACCCGAGTCGTTCATGAACGTCTCCGGTTTCAGCAGCGCGAGCTTGAGCTCGCCGAGGCGCAGTTCCGCGAGCTGCCCAGAGAACTTCGACCGGAACGAGCCGTCGTGGCGCCGCGCGAGCTCGTCCACCACGAGCCAGCCGGCGTTGTGGCGCGTTTGCTCGTACTGGCGTCCCGGGTTTCCCAGCCCGACGACGAGCAGGTCCAGCGTCGAGGCACGGTCGCCCCGACGGAAGAGGCGCACGGGTTACCCCTCGGTCGTGCCGGGCTCGCCGGAGTCGCCGCTGCCCGCGTCCTCGCCCTCGGCCGCGCCTTCGCCCTCGGCAGCGCCCTCCGGAGCCTCCTCGCCCTCGGCGAGCTCGAGGCCCTCGGCCTCGGCGAGCGCGGCGAGCTCCTCCTCCGTCGGCTCCGGCTCGACCTCGCGGGTGGGCACAGTGACCGTGGCAAGGACGGTCTCGTCCGGGTCGTCGAGGAACGTCACGCCGTCGATCGTCGGGATGTCCGCCAGGCGCATCGTGTCGCCCATCTCCATCGCGCTGATGTCGACTTCGATCCGCTCCGGCACCTCGAGCGGGAGCGCCTCCACGTTGATCTCGCGCGAGACCTGCGAGAGGACGCCGCCCTCCTTGGTGCCCTCGGACTCGCCCACGAGCTCGATCACGACCTGCGCCTGGATCGGCTGGTCGAGCCGGACCTCCTGAAGGTCGATGTGCGCCAGGCGGCCGGTGATGACGTCCTGCTGGTAGTCCTTGAGGATCGATGGATGGGTCGTCTTCTGGCCCTCGAGCACCACGTCGAGGATCGCGTGCAGCCCGGCAGGGCCGGTCAGCGCGCGACGAAGATCGCGCTCGCCGACGCAGATCGCGTGCGGGCTGTTCCCGCGCCCGTAGAGGACGCCCGGGATCATCCCCTGGCGCCGCAGGCGCCGCGACGCAGCCGAGCCGCGCAACTCGCGCTCCTGCACCTCGATCTTGACTCGTTCACCGGCCACGGCGCGGGAGTGTAGCTACGGACAGGGCCTGCCGAGCTTGCGCAGGGCCTCGCAGAGCCCCGGCTCGATCCAAGCGAACCAGCGGTCGAGCGCGGCTGGATGCGGCGTGTCCGCCAGCGTTCGCGCCACCGCCTCGACCGCACCGGCGCGGTCGAACGGGCCCCGGAGCCGCCGCACCGTCCACGGCGAGGTGGGAATGGCGAGATAGACGTCGCCGATCGGCTGGTTCGCGTGGTCGAGGGCCCGGAGGATCTCGTCGCCCGGCGCGTGCGGCAGCGCAAGGGCGCTCCGTACGTCCGGGAGCTCCTTGAGGAAGACGGCCGAGTACGGGATGAGGATGTCGCGCGAGCCGGCGCGAATCGTGTGGTGCTCGCCTTGCGGCACCGATGCGAAGCCGAGCTCGCGCGGGTCGCGCAGTGAGCTCGGCGGTGACGCGGCAGCGGCGAGCACGATTCCGGCGAGTGCGGCGACGCCGACTGCCGGCGGCAGGCGTCGCGTCAGTCGCACGGCCCCGACGCCGATCGCCGCGGCCCACAGGGGGAGGCCGTAGAAGAGGTGACGCGGGGAGAGATCCGGCGCGCTGCTCGTCCGCACGACGACGAACAGAAGCGGCGGGATCATCGTGGCGAGCGCGAGCGCCGCGACCGCCGGCTGCTCGCGCAGCAGCACGGCGATCCCGACCAGGGCCAGAAGGGTGAAGAAGAGGAACGGAAGCCCGTCGCCGCCGCCGAAGGCAGACAGGGCGGCGACGAGCTCGCCCCACGCCTTGCCGGGCGTGGCAAGCGGATGGGAGCCACCCGCGCCGACCGCGGCGCGATCGGCGAGCCGCAGGTCTGCGAGGACGAGGGGAAGCGAGGCCGCGGCCGCGGTCCCGACGACAACCGCCGGCGCCAGCGACCGTCTCCGCCAGAGGACGGCCGCCGCGACAAGCGCGACGAACGCAGGGATCGCCCCGTACGGGTGGACCGCCGGCAGGAGCACGGCCGCAGCCGCCGCCGCAGCGACGGCGCCTAGCGTGCGGCGGTGCAGGGCGCGGACATAGAGGTCGGCGAAGAGCGCCGCGACGAGCACGAGGAGCGCGTACATCCGGCCGAACGTCGCGTACACCGACAGCGCCGTGGAGGCCGCGACGACGACCGCGGCGACCACGCCGGCCGGGGTGCCCGCCAGCCGGCGGGCGAGGTCGAAGCTGAGGGGCACAGCGCCGAGCGCACAGAGCGCGGACAGCCAGCGGAGCGCCGACGGGCTCGGGTCCAAGGCGAGGGCGAGATGGGCGAGCACGAAGTGGAGCGGGGCTCCGCCCCGGTCGAGCACAACCGTGTCGAGCACCTCCGGCAGCGGCCGCATCGAGATCAGACCGGAGATCGCCTCGTCCTCGTAAAGAGGCTTTTCTGTGACGTCCGGCCACAACCGCCACAGCAGGAACGCCGCTGCCAGGCCCACCGCCGCGACCCCGCCGAAAGTCCGAAGGACTGTCAGCGGCGTAGGAGCGCTGTTTTGCCGACGGCGGCGACGGCCCCGTTCGACCGGTGCTCTGCCGTCCACTTCTTGCAACGCCTCTTGCGGTCGGGCCCGGGTCTCCATGGCGCGGAGTATTCCGGCGTGCCCACGGATCCGTTTAGCGCATGAGCTAGAGCGACGCGGCCGGGTTTACGTAGGGGACGATCGACTTCGGGCGCGAGCCGCTAGAAGAGTTGGTTCTCGCCCTGGAAGATCGCCGAGACCGATTCGTCGGCGAACACGTTCATGATCGTCTCGGCGAGCAGGCCGGACACGGTCAGGACGGTGACGTTGTCCGGCTTCAGGATCGGGTCGATCGGGATCGTGTCCGTCACGATCAGGCCGTCGATCTCCTTGGCGTCGCGGAACTGCGCGAGCGAGTCCTTCGCGAAGATCCCGTGCGTGGCGCAGACGTAGACCTTCGTCGCTCCGGCCTCACGCAGCGCCCGGGCGCCGGCGAGGAGCGTGCCGCCGGTCATGATCACATCGTCCCCGACGATGGCGACCTTGTCGCGGACGTGCCCGGTCACCTCGGTCACGGCGGCCTCGTCGTGCGCGGGCCGGGTCTTGTGCATGATCGCGAAGTCGGCCCCGAGCAACTCGGCGAACTTGACCGCCATCTTTGCCCGGCCGGCATCAGGCGCGACGGACACGACGCCCGGGCCGGAGAGCCCCTGATCCCGCAGATGCTGCGCGAAAATCGGCAGCGCGACCATGTGGTCGACGGGGATCGAGAAGAAGCCCTGAATCTGACCGGCGTGGAGATCCATCGTGAGCACGCGGTCGACCCCTGCGACCTGGAGCATGTCTGCGACCAAGCGCGCCGTGATCGGCTCGCGCGGCCGGGCCTTCCGGTCCTGGCGCGCGTACGGGTACCAGGGAACGACCGCGGTGATCCGTTTGGCGGAGGCGAGCTTGGCCGCCTGGATCATGATCAGGAGCTCCATCAGGTTCCGGTCGACGGGCTCGCAGCCGGTCTGGACGAGGAAGACGTCGGCGCCTCGGATGGACTCCTCGAAGCGACAGTAGGTCTCGCCGTTCGCGAAGGACCCGATCGTGATCCCGCCCAGCTCGACGCCGAGCCGCTCGCCGATCTTCGTCGCCAGCTCGGGATGCGAGCGCCCAGAGAAGAGCATCAGCCGCTTCTGCGGCCCCCGCTCGATCCAGTGCTCCGGCGCTTCCTTGGTGTCGATCTCCGGCGTCACGCTGCCGGGGATCGTTTCCAGGCCGGGCAGGGTTGCGAGCTCAGTCGCCGTCGTCTGCTCCGTTTCCTCCACGTGCGGCGTACCCCTCCTTGTTCTCCTGCCTAGCCCGGGCGACGGCGAGCGCACCGGGCGGGACATCTTTCGTGATGACGGATCCCGCCGCAATCCAAGCGCCCTCGCCAACCTCGACCGGAGCAACGAACGAATTCTGGACGCCGGTCCTGACGTTGCCGCCGATCGTGGTGCGGTTCTTCGGCTTCCCCGGCTCGTGTGGGAAGTTCGCCGTGATGTTCCCGGCGCCGATGTTGGAGCCGGGGCCGATGTCGGCGTCGCCGATGTAGGACATGTGAGGGATCTTCGTCCGCTCGCCCACGCGCGAGTTCTTGATCTCCACGAACGTGCCAGCCTTCGCGTCCGCCTCGAGAACCGTGCCGGGGCGAAGGTAACAGAACGGTCCGACCGGCACACGGGGGCCGATCGCGGCGTCGACGGCGACCACGTGCGGGCCCACCTCGGCGCCCGCACCGATCGTCGTGCGGCCGCGGAGCACGGTGAATGGATGGATCGTCGAGTCGGGCTCGAGCTCGACCGTCGGGTCGATCCAGGTTGCCTGCGGGTCGACGATCGTGACGCCGGCGAGCATGTGCCCCTGGTTGATCCGGTCGCGGAGCTCGGCGGCGGCGGCGGCCAGCTCGACGCGCGTGTTCACACCCTCCGCCTCTCCGCGTGCGGCTTGATGGGCCGATACCCGCTCGCCGTCCTCGGCCAGCAGCCGAACGGCGTCGGTGAGGTAGAGCTCTCCCTGCGCGTTCGCCGGCTCGAGCCGCTCGAGCGCGGGCCAGAGCTTCGCCGTGTCGAAGACGTAGATCGAGGAGTTGACCTCGTCGATCCCCGCTTCCGCCTCGGTCAGATCGGTCGCTTCGACGATCCGCCTGATCTCGCCGTCGTCGCCGCGGATGATCCGCCCGTAGCTCCCGGGATCGTCGCGCGTGAACGTGAGGACCGTGGCCGCCGCTCCGGTCGAGCGATGCGTGTCGAGCAGGCCGCGCAGGGTCTCGGGCCGAAGCAGCGGCGAGTCGCCGGACAGTACGAGAACGTCGCCCCGGTGGCCGTCGAGCGATGCCCGGGCAGCGTTGAGCGCGTCGCCCGTTCCGAGCGGCTTCTGCTGGACGGCGACGTCGAGCCCTTCGAAGGCGTCGGCCTGCCCCGGGCCGGTGACGACGACGAGCGGCTCCGGCTCGAGACCGCGCGCCGCCTCCGCCACCCAGTCGACGAGGCGCCGCCCGAGCAGCGGGTGGAGGTGCTTAGGCGTCTCCGAGCGCATGCGCGTGCCGAGCCCCGCGGCGAGCACGACGGCTGCGAGACGGGTGTCGGTCACCCTCGGAGGCGTCGCTTGCGATGCCGATTAGAGGCCGTGGCAGCTTTGCTGCTGCGGCCGTCCGACACCGGCTCTAGGTGAGCCT
>DATDKA010000126.1:0-6065 GCA_036520235.1 Gaiellaceae bacterium | reverse complement strand
CCGCGGGCAGGGCGTCTGTGGACCGACGAGACACGGCATCCGACAGTGCTCGTCGGGCTCGACGTTCCGAAGGCCGAGCTCGACTGCCGCATCGCCGAGCGCGCGAGAGCGATGGTCGAGCGCGGAGCGGAGGAGGAAGCGCGGCGAGCGCTGGCGGAACCGATCTCCGAGACGGCGCGCTCCATCCACGGCCTGCGCGAGTTCTCGGAGCAGCCACCGGAACAGGCGCTCGAGGAGCTCGTGCACCGGACGACGCGCTACGCCGCCTACCAGCGCAAGTGGATGCGGCGGATACCGGGCCTTGTTACCGTGCCCGCCGATCGCCCTCCGGGCGAGGTGGCGGATGCGATTCTCGAAGTGGCACGGGCTCGGTAACGACTACCTGCTGGTCCAGCGCGCCGACCTCGACGCGCCGCTGACCGCCGAGCGCGTCCGGCTGCTCTGCGACTACCACTTCGGGATCGGCTCCGACGGCGTCCTCGAAGTCGTCGCCGTGGATACCGACCAGGCAGAAATCGTGATCTGGAACCCCGACGGCTCGACCGCGGAGCTGTCCGGGAACGGCACCCGGATCGCGGCGCGGTGGCTTGCGCGGCAGAGCGGCACGGACACAGTTCGGATCCAGGTCGGCCCGCGCGAGGTCGTGGCGCACATGCGCGGCGGCCTGCAGGTTGAGCTGGACATGGGCAGGGTCGAGGTCGGCGACCCGGAAATCCTCGAGGTGGACGACGAGAAGCTCGAGTTCACCCCGGCATCCGTGGGGAATCCCCACGCCGTCGTCGCGCTCGAGCCCACGCGCGAGACGCTGCTCCGGCTCGGCCCGCTGATCGAAAACCACGAGCGCTTCCCGGACCGCACCAACGTGCAGCTCGTCCGCGTCGACACCCCGAGCGAGATCAGCGTCGGCGTGTGGGAGCGCGGCGCGGGGGAGACGCTCTCCTCCGGCACGAGCGCAGTGGCCACGGCCTCGGTCGCCGTCGCGCGAGGCTGGTGCTCGAGCCCGGTGACCGTCCACCTCGAGGGAGGCGACCTGCTCGTCGACCTGGACGATGACTGGAACGCGCGCCTGACCGGGCCTGCGCAGGAGATCTTCAGCGGCGAGACGGCCGAGGAGCTGGAGGCGTGAGGTTCGCCCGCCGCCTCGACCAGGTGCCGCCGTACCTGTTCGCCGAGCTCGAGCGAAAGATCGAGGCGAAGTCGCGTGAAGGCATCGACGTAATCAGCCTGGGCATCGGCGATCCGGACCTCCCGACGCCGCGGGCGATCGTCGACGCTGCGGCCGAGGCGATGCGCGACCCGTCCACGCACCAGTACCCGACGAACCACGGGACGGAAGAGTTTCGTCAGACGGTCGCCGGCTACTACCGCGACCGCTTCGGCGTCGAGCTCGATCCGGGCAACGAGGTCGTGCCGGCCCTCGGAGGCAAGGAGGCGGTCGGCCATATCGCGATGGCGCTGCTCGACCCGGGGGGTCTCGCGCTCAGCCCGGAGCCGGGCTACCCGCCGTACACATCGGGGCCCGTCTTCTCGGGCGCGGACATCCACTACCTGCCGCTGACCGAGGAGAATCGATTCTTCCCCGACCTCGACGGCATCGCCGAAGACGTCGCCGCCCGCGCCAACCTGCTCTACCTCGACTACCCGAACAACCCGACCGGCGCCGTCGTGCCGGAGGGTGCGTTCGAACAGGCCGTCGAATTCGCCCGGCGGCACGACCTCGTCGTCGTGCACGACAACGCGTACTCGGAGGTCACGTTCGACGGGTACATCGCGCCCAGCTTCCTGGAGACGCCGAGCGCAAAGGAGGTCGGCGTCGAGATCTTCTCGCTGTCGAAGGGCTGGAACATGACCGGCTGGCGCGCCGCCTGGGTGGCGGGGAACGCGGAAGTCGTCGAGCGGTTCCGCCAGCTCAAGTCCAACCTCGACTCCGGCCTCTTCGAGGCGATCCAGCGCGCCGCGGTCGTCGCCCTGACGGAGGAGCGCGGCTTCCCGCGGCAGATGTCCGAGGTCTACGCGCGGCGGCGCGACCTCCTCGTCGAGGCACTGGCGGGGATCGGGCTCGACGTCGAGCCGCCGCTGGCGACGCCGTATTTCTGGGTGCGCGTGCCGGAGGGGCACACCTCGGAGTCGTTCGCGACGCTCGTTCTCGAGGAGGCGAATGTCGTCGTCTCGCCCGGCACGGGCTACGGCGAGAGCGGCGAGGGCTTCGTGCGCCTGTCACTGACCGTCCCCGACGAGCGCCTCGAGGAGGCCGTCCGCCGGATCGAAAGCTCGCTTCGCGCATCCATAATCCAGGCGTGACCAGACAGCCCGACCCGGCGCCGGGCGCGCAGCCCGAGCGCGGCTTCATCACGGCCGTCCTCGCGCAGGGCGCCGACCCCGACCGCGAGCTGGCGGAGGTCGAGGAGCTCGCGCAGACCGCGGGAGTCGAGCCGGTCGGACGGCTCGTGCAGCACCGGGCTCAGCCGGACCGGCGCTCCTACGTCGGGAAGGGGAAGCTCGAGGAGCTGAAGCACGCGTTCAAGGCAGCGGACGCAGAGTCCCTGATCGTCGACGACGAGATCAGCCCGCCCCAGCAGCGGCTGCTCGAGGACACGCTGAAGGCGCGGGTGATCGACCGGACCCAGCTGATCCTCGACATCTTCGCCCAACACGCGAACAGCGCGGAGGGCAAGCTCCAGGTGGAGCTGGCGCAGCTCCAGTACAACCTGCCGCGAATGCGGGGCATGTGGCAGCACCTCGAGCGCCTCGGCGGCGGAGTCGGGACGCGCGGCCCCGGCGAGTCGCAGCTCGAGACCGACCGCCGGCTGGCGCGCAGACGCGTGACGCTCCTCCAGCGCCGCCTCGAAGGGCTGCGCCGGCAGCGCCAGACACGTCGGCGTGAACGGCTGCGGACCGAGACCCCGACGGTCGCGCTGGCGGGCTACACCAACGTGGGGAAGTCGACGCTCCTGAACGCGCTCACGGACGCGCACGTATCGGTGCACGACCGCCTCTTCGAGACACTCGATCCCACTACGAGGGCGTTCGAGCACGACGGACGGCGGTATCTCCTGACGGACACGGTGGGCTTCATCCGGCGGCTGCCGCACGACCTCGTCGAGGGCTTCGCGGCGACGCTCGAGGAGACGCTCTCGGCGGAGCTCGTGCTGCACGTGCTCGACGCGTCGGCGCCGGACGAGGAGATCGACCGCATGGTCGCGGCGGTCGACGAGGTGCTCGGCGAGATCGGCGCGGGTGAGCTGCCCGTCGAGCTCGTGCTGAACAAGATCGACGCCGTCGACCCGCTGACCCGGCGGCGCCTCGCGAACCGCTTCCCCGGCGCGCTCCAGATCTCGGCGCTGACCGGCGAGGGGCTCTCGGAGCTGCGGGCGCGGGTCGCCGAGCGGTTCGCGGAGCGGTTCGAGCTCGTCCGGCTGCTCGTTCCGTATGACGAGGGCGCGAAGCTGGCCGAGCTGTACGGCCTCGGCACGCCGATCGACGAGCGCGAGGACACAGAGGACGGCGTGTTGATCCGCGCCAGGCTCCCGCGGCGCGAGCTGCCGCGGTTCGCGCCGTATTTGATCGCCGACTCGGAGTCCAACAGGGCGTTTCGGTGATCGAGCTCCCGGTCCGCCGCCTCCGGGACGACGCGACCCTGCCGGCGCAGGCCTACGCGGGGGACGCGGGCTTCGACCTGTCCGCCTGCGAGCGCCACGAGGTGGCGCCCGGCGAGCGGGCGGTGATCCCGACCGGACTGGCGGTCGAGGTGCCCGAGGGCTACGGGGGCTTCGTGCTGCCGCGATCCGGGCTCGCGGCGAGGCACGGAATGACGATCCTGAACGCGCCCGGGCTGATCGACTCCGGCTACCGCGGCGAGGTCAAGGTCGTCTTCCACAACACCGACGCCGCGGAGACCTTCGTCGTCGAGCCGGGGATGCGGATCGCCCAGCTCGTGGTGCTGCCGGTCCCGGGGGTCGCGCTCGTCGAGCAGGACGAGCTGGCGGCGAGCGAGCGGGGCGACCGCGGCTTCGGCTCGTCCCGGGTGTAGTAGTGCCCCTCCCAGCAATACATGCCGGTTTCTGGCCCGCGATCACGCGGCGCCAGACCCCGCCCTCCTCCTTACCAAGGTCTTCTGACCTTGGCTCGTCGGAGTGCGAACTCTGGCTTGGTGCTCGCGACCCGGAATTCCGGCGGCATCACTTGAAGGGGCACTAGTGGGCGTCGAGCCGCGGATCCGGGTCTCCGCGATCCTGCGGCGCGAGGATCGGATCCTCCTCTGTCGCCACGAAAAGGGTGGAAAGGAGTACTGGCTGCTGCCTGGGGGCGGCGTGAACTCCGGTGAGAGCCTCGTCGACGCGCTCCATCGCGAGCTGCGGGAGGAGGTCGGCATCGAGGAGGAGCTGCCGGTCGAAGGCCCCGTGGCAATCGTCGACTCGATCTCGCCCCAGCGGAGCTTCGCGGCCAAGCACGTCGTGCACATCGTCTTCGCGGCCGATCTCGGGAAGCGCTCGCTGGAAGCGGCGTTCTCGGTCGACGAGGCCGTGCGCGGCCACCGTATGTTCGGGGTCGTCGAGCTCGACGAGGTCGTCCTGCACCCGCCGATCCAGCGCTTCCTCGCGCGCTGGCGTCCGGCCGACCCCGTGGTGTACCTCGGGCCGCTCTGGGCTCCCTGAGACGAGGGTTGCGCCCGTGACGAGCGCTGCCGACGCCAAGCCCGTGGCCGCCCGCCTGCTCGCCGTTGTGCTCCTCGCCCTGGTACTCGTCTCCGCGGCGCTCGCGGCGACTGATCCGCGCGCCGAGAAGCGCCGGCTCCGGCGCGCCGACGTTGCGCTCGCCAAACGGACGAACTTGAAGCTCTCCGAACTCGGGGCGGCCTGGCGGAGCTTTCCCGCGTCGGCACCGTCCGGGAGCTCGTCCTCCTGCCCGGGCTACAGGCCTGATTTCTCGCGCTTCACGATCACGGGCGAGGCGATCGCCGCCTACGTGAGCTCGACCGGATCCTCGATCGTGTCGTCGGTGCAGGTCTATCCGTCTCGCGCCCAGGCCGCGGCGGACTTCCGGCTGGGTGCCAGGCCGGGCTTCGCGCGGTGCCTCGGCCAAATGTTCGAAACGGACATCGCCAGGGGCGCAGGCGGCCGTGGCACGACGGTCTCATCGCGGATGCTCGCCAGTCCGCGTGTGGGTGAGCGCGCAGCCTGGTACCGCCTCGTCGGCCGCCTCACCGTCCGCGGCAGGACGATCCCTGTGTACCTGGACGTCCTTGGCGTCCAGCAGGGGCGCTCGCAGGCCGGCCTGTTCTTCACGGGCCTCGGCGGCCCACAGCGCGGCCAGGTCGCGCTGGCGCGTCGTCTCGCGGCGCGGATGCGCTAGTACCGCCCGCCGCGGGATCGGGCCCGCGAGGAGGAGACGGCGTGCGCCTCGGCCTCGAGGCCGTCGTCGAGCGGCGGGAACTCCTCCGGCTCCGCGCCCGTCCCGTGCGCCAGCGCCCGCGCGAGCAGCCAGTCCGCCAGCCACGGGTTCCGCGGGAGGAGGGGGCCGTGCAGATAGGTGCCGATCGCGCGGCCCACGCGGCACCCCTCGAGCCCGCTCTCGCCGTCGTTCCCGAACCCGGCGACAACTCGGCCGAGTGGCTCGGCGCCCCCATCGAGCAAGGTCCGACCGGCGTGGTTTTCGAAGCCCGCGAGGGTCCGCACCCGCCCCGGCTCGAGCTCGCACTCGAGGAGCACGTCACCGATCATCCGCCGCTCGCCGGCGACGGTGTGATGCGGAAACAGCCCGACCCCCGGGAGCTCGGCCCCGTTCCGGTCGCGGTAGAAGCGGCCGAGCAGCTGGTAGCCGCCGCAAACGGCCAGCAGCGCGGCGCCGCCCTCGACCGCCTCGAGGAGGCCGGGCTTTCCCGCCAGGTCGGGCGCGATCAGCGCCTGCTCTCGATCCTGGCCGCCGCCCACGTAGAAGAGGTCGTGGTCGCCGGGCCTGATCTCCTCTCCGACGCCAATCGACTCGACTTCGAGCTCGTGGCCGCGCCAGGCCGCCCGCTGCGCGAAGACGGCGATGTTGCCGCGGTCGGCATAGATGTTCAGGTA
>DATDKA010000125.1:0-10545 GCA_036520235.1 Gaiellaceae bacterium | reverse complement strand
TCGTTCGAAGGGTGGCATGACCGCTGCGCTGGAGACGAGTGCTCTAGGGAAGCGGTTTCGGCGGGGTTGGGCTGTGCGCGATTGCACGCTCTCGATCCCCGAGCAGGCGATCGTCGGGCTCGCGGGCCCGAACGGCGCCGGAAAATCGACGCTCCTCTCGCTCGCAGTCGCGCTCCTCGCTCCCACTGAAGGAGAGATCCGCGTGCTCGGGCGGGACCCCTGGCGCGAGCCGGAGGCGCTGGAGGAGATCGGCTACGTGGCGCAGGATTTCCCGCTCTACCGCTCGTTCACCGTCGGCGAGACGCTCGACTACGCCCGGCGCCTGAACGCCCGCTGGGACCCGACGATGGCGACCCGGTCGCTCGCCCAGGTCCCGTTCGACCGGCGGGTGTCGGCGCTCTCGGCGGGCGAGCGGGCGAGGCTCGCCCTCTCCGTCGCGCTCGGGAAGCGCCCCCGGCTCCTCCTGCTGGACGAGCCGTTCGCGCGGCTCGATCCGAAGGCGTGTCGCGAATTCCTCCAGGTACTGATGGACGGCGTCGCCGAGACGGGCGCGACCGTCGTCGTCGCCTCGCACGTCCTCGCAGACATCGAGCGGATCGCCGACCACATCGTCCTGCTCTCGGACGGCCGGGTCCGGCTGGAGGGGGACGTCGAGGAGCTGCTCACCTCGCACCGCCTGCTGACCGGCGCGGGACGGCCGCTGGGGCGGATCCGCGGGGTCGAGGAGATCGTCCAGGAGCGCTACAGCGGGCGGCAGATGACGCTCCTCGCCCGGGTCTCGGTGCCGGTGGTCGACCCGACGTGGTCGGTGGACAAGATCGGCCTCGAGGAGCTGCTCCTCGCCTACATGGCGCCCGAACGGCTGCCGAAGCGCTCGACCGACGAGAAGAGGCGGCTGCGATGGCATGGGTGACCTGGCGGCAGAACCGCCTCCAGCTCCTTGCCGCAGGAACGGTCCTCATGGCGATTGCCCTACTGGCGCTCGCGACCGGCCCCGCGATCCGTGACGCGTTCGAGCAGCAAGACCTCGCCACGTGCCTCCCGCCGGCGACGCGGTCGGGCTGCGACATCATCGTGCGCCACTTCCAGAGCGAGCACGCGACCCTGCCACTCGTCGCGCGCTACCTGGTCTTCTTCCCGGCGCTGATCGCCGTCTTCGTCGGGGCGCCGCTCCTCGCCCGCGAGCTCGAGCACGACACTTACCGCCTCGCGTGGACGCAGGGCGTGACGCGGCGGCGGTGGCTGCTGTCGCAGACGCTGCTCCTTTCCGTCGCCACCGCCGTCGGCGCGCTCGCATTGAGCGCGATCGTGATGTGGTGGCGGCTCCCGTTCGACCGGCTCGAGGGGCGGATCAGCCCGAACCGGTTCGAGATCGAGGGGGTGGTCGTGCCCGCGTACGCACTCTTCGCCCTGGCGCTGGGGGTCTTCTCGGGCGCGCTCCTGAAGCGAACAGTGCCGGCGATGACCGCGGCGCTCGCGGCCTTCGTCGCCGTCCGGCTCGCGGTTGCGAACTTTCTGCGACCCCACTACCTGCCTCCGGAGCGCGACACGGCCGTCGGGCTCACCCCGAGCGCACACGCCCATGACTGGGTCCTGACGAACCGCCTGGTGGACGCGGTCGGCCGCCAGATCTCGGCTGCACGCGAGAACCTCGCGATCGAGCACGCGCAGAACGCGCAGATCGACCCGCAGGAGTACCTGCTCGGCCTGGGCTGGCGGAGGGCGGTCTCGTTCCAGCCGGCCGACCGCTTCTGGACCTTCCAGGCGATCGAGGCCGCGATCTTCGTCGGTCTGGCGGCCGCGATCATCCTCGTCACGCTCCGCCTCGTCCAGAGAACACCTGCGTGAGCCGACAGCTCGACCGCTCCGAGCTCTTACGCTGGGCCGGTCTCGCGGCCGCCGGCGCATCCCTACCGTCCGCGTTCGAGCAGCACGCTGCCGCCGGCTTCCTCCGGCCGCACCCGCGCTGGCGCTTCGTGTTCGTGAACCACGCCACCACGAACCCCTTCTTCGTGCCGACGCGCTACGGGATCCAGGACGCGTGCTCGCTCTTCGGCGTGAGATCGGAGTGGAAGGGATCGAGGCGGAGTGACGTGAGCGAGATGCTCGCCGCGATGTATCAGGCGATCAGGTTCGAGGCCGACGGCATCGCTGTCTCGATCATCGATCCAAGGGCATTCAACGTCGCCACGGTCCAGGCGCTGAAGCACGGGATTCCGGTCGTCTCGTACAACGCCGACGGGGGTCGCGGGAACCAACGTCTCTCTTACGTGGGCCAGGATCTCTACCAGAGCGGTCTGAAGCTCGGGGCGCGGGTGGCCCAGCTCGTCGGAGAAGGCGATGTCTTCATCTTCATCGCGACCCCCGGGCAGCTGAACATCCAGCCCCGTGTGGACGGCGCGCTCGACGCGATCCGAGACTCCGGCAAGCCCATCCGGACGAAGGTCGTCGTCACGGGGCCGGACGTCCGAGGCGAGCAGGCCCGAATCGACGCGACCTACCGGGACCACAAGAGCCTCCGCGGGATGTTCGCGGTGGACGGCGGGTCGACCCAGGGAGTCGCTGCGGTGATGCGCAAGTACAACCTCCACAAGCGCGGCGTGCGGGCGGGCGGCTACGACCTCCTGCCGAGAACCCTTCGCGCGATCGCCGACCGCCACATGGACTTCACGATCGACCAGCAGCCCTACCTCCAGGGCTTCCTCCCGATCTTCCAGCTCTTCCTCGCCCGCTACACCGGGGGGCTCGTCGCGCCCGCCGACACGAACACCGGCCTGCACTTCGTCACACGCCGGAACGTCCGGCCGTACCTGACGACGCGAACGCGGTACGAGGGCAGCTCACGGCGTCACAAGTACCCCGTCGATTAGCCCGCAGTGGCTATTTGAACTAAAGCACTAGCGGAGTAGTATTTCTCACCTCTACCCCGCTCAAGGAGGAGTACATGAGAAAGCCCCAAGCGTGGGCGATCGCGGCGGTTGCCATTGCGCTCGTCGGCCTGATGGCCGCTGGCGCTTCGGCCCGCCCGGCCGGTCCCACTAGGGCGACGGCTGCGTCGATCCAGGCGTGCGCCCTGCTTCCGGACACCAAGTCCTCGACGCGGTACACGCTCTTCGACGCGCCGTACCTGAAAGCCGCGTTCAGCAAGGCCGGCGTCGCCGCGTCCGTCCTGAACGCGCTCAACGACCCGCAGAAGCAGCGGTCGCAGGCCGAGCAATGCCTCGCCCAGGGCGCGAAGGTGATCCTGCTCGACCAGCTGACCCCGGCCTCGGGCATCGCGATCACCAACCTCGCCATCAGCCGAGGCGCAAAGGTCATCGACTACGACCGCCTCGTCGTCGGCAGCAAGGCGTCCTACTACGTCTCGTTCGACAACGTCCGGGTCGGCAAGCTCCAGGGCGCCGGCCTCGTCGCTGGACTGAAGGCGAAGGGCAAGTACTCGCAGAAGCCCGTCGTCTCGGAGCTGAACGGCGACATCAAGGACAACAACGCCAAGCTGTTCAAGCAGGGCTACGACTCGGTCCTGAACCCGCTCTACAAGAGCGGAACGTTCAAGAAGGCAAAGGGCGGCGACCAGTACACCGACTGGGATCCGATCAAGGGACGACGGATCTTCGATCAGATCTTGGCCAGGAACGGCAACAAGGTCGATGCCTCGATCGCGGCGAACGACGGCCTCGCCGGCGCCGTGATCTCGTCGCTGAAGGCACACGGACTGAAGCCGATCCCGCTGACCGGCCAGGACGCGACACCGACCGGTGTCCAGTTCATTCTGGCTGGCTGGCAGAGCGGGACGGTCTACAAGTCCGTCCGCAGAGAGGCGAACGCCGCCGCGGCGGCCGCGATCGCGATCGTCAAGGGCCGGAAGGTTCCGGGCGTGAACGGCAAGGTCAGCGGCACGCCGTCGATCCTCCTGACGCCTGTCTGGGTGACGAAGCGCAACTACAAGCTGCTCTTCAAGGAAGGGTTCTTGAAGAGGAGCCAGGTGTGTGTCGGCCAGTACAAGAAGTACTGCACCTAGGAACACATCGCGACTGGAGGCGCCCTTCGGGGCGCCTCCAGCGTGGTAGAAACAGCCAGTGAGCGCCGCACAGCAGCCACCGACCCTCGAGCTCCGTGACGTCTCGAAGAGCTTCGGGGCGGTGCAGGCGCTCAGCGAGGTCGACTTCGAGGTCCGAGACGGGGAGGTCATGGCGCTCGTCGGCGACAACGGCGCCGGCAAGTCGACGCTGATCAAGTGCGTCGCGGGGATCAACTCGATCGACAGCGGCGAGATCTACTTCGAGGGCAAGCGCGTGACGATCCACGGCCCGAAGGACGCGGCCAAGCTCGGGATCGAGATCGTGTACCAGGACCTCGCGCTCGCCGACAACCTCGACGTGGTGCAGAACATGTACCTCGGGCGGGAGGAGCACGACTTCCTGTTCCGCCTCAAGGAAGCCGCGATGGAGCAGCGGACGAGCGATACGCTCAAGTCGCTGGCGGTCACGACGATCGGCTCGGTGCGGCAGCCCGTCGCCACGCTCTCGGGCGGACAGCGCCAGTCGGTTGCGGTCGCCCGCGCCGTGATGTGGAACAACCGCGTCGTCTTCCTCGACGAGCCGACAGCGGCACTCGGCGTGGCGCAGACCCGCCAGGTGCTGGCGCTCGTGCGACGGCTCGCCGAGCAGGGGCTCGCCGTCGTGTTCGTCTCGCACAACCTGGTCGACATCTTCGAGGTCGCCGACCGCATCACCGTCCTCCGCCTCGGCCGCAACGTCGGCGTCTACGAGAAGGAGAGCACGAACCAGCAGGGGATCGTGCAGGCGATGATCGCGGGGAAGGCAGCGTCGAAGGAAGCGGAGGTCGCAACATGAGCACTGCTGCTCCGGCTGAAGTCCAGGCTGCAGCCGCCGGCGACAGCCTCGCCGGCATCCTCCGCGCGCGGTGGCAGGGGATCAAGGGAGGGGATGTCGGGAGCCTGCCCGTACTCATTGGGCTGATCGGGATCACGCTGTACTTCACGTCGAAGAGCGACGTCTTCTTCAGCGCGGTCAACTTCACCAACCTGATCGGCCAAATGGCCGGGGTGACCGTGATCGCGATCGGAGTCGTGTTCGTGTTGCTCATCGGCGAGATCGACCTCTCGATCGGCTACGTCAGCGGTCTGGCAGGCGTCGTGGTCGCCGAGCTGCAGGTGCCCGGCTCGAGCCACCAGTATCCGGGGCTCGTGGCGATCGCGGCGGCGATCGGGGTCGGTGCGCTGATCGGAGCCGTGCAAGGGTCCTTCGTCGCGTTCATCGGCGTGCCGTCCTTCGTCGTCACGCTCGCCGGACTGCTGATCTGGCAGGGGGTCATCCTGCGCCAGCTCGGGACGGAGGGCGTGATCGGGATCCAGGACGCCTACATCAACAACGTCGCCAACTACGTGCTCTCGGAGAACCAGGGCTGGGCCATCGCCGTGATCTTCACCGTCGGGTACGCCGCGGCCACGTTCGGGACCTACCTGACCCGGCGTCACGCGGGCCTGAGCACCGGGAACGTGATTCTGACCGCAGTTCGCGTGCTCTTCTACGGCGCCCTCGTGTTCGCCGCAGTCGCGGTGTGCAACCACTCGCGAGGTGTTCCTCTGGTGGGGTTGATCATGCTCGTTCTGGTCATCGGCGCGGCCTACATCGCCGGACGCACGACCTACGGCCGTCACGTGTACGCGGTCGGCGGCAGCGCAGAGGCGGCCCGGCGGGCGGGCATCAACGTCAAGTTCATCCGGGTCACCGTCTTCATGATCTCGGGCGCGATGGCGGCGATGGGGGGCGTGATCTTCGCGTCGCGGCTGAACTCAGTCGACCTGACGGCCGGAAGCGGGACGATCCTCCTGGACGCGATCTCTGCAGCCGTGATCGGCGGAGTCAGCCTCTTCGGCGGCCGGGGCCGGGTGAGCGGCGCGCTCTTCGGCGGCCTCATCATTGCCATCGTCGCCAACGGCATCGACCTCGTCGGCTACCCCGACTCGGTCAAGCTGATCACGACCGGCGTGATCCTGCTCGCCGCCGTCACGCTCGACACGGTGCTCCGCCGCCGCCAGGCCGCCGTCGGCCGCTGACCTGCGCAGGCGGTCGCGCCGGGCCGTCAAGGGCAAGTAACAACTTGTCACGAAGTGGCCGCGACGGCCCGAACCACGCCGAAGGGCCGCCGCCGACTCCAAGTAACAAGTTGTTACTAGCTCAGCCGGCCCGGCGCTCCGCCACGAGCTGCGCGAGGCGCGAGCCTGCGATGGCCTCGTCGGTCAGCACGGCGACGCGGGCCGGGCGGGCGGCTCGCAGCGTCGCGGTGCGCCGGCCGTCGCCGAGAACGGCGCGCTCGCCGACCAGGGCGCCTGCGCCGACCTGTGCGACCACCTCGCCGTCGATCTCGACGTCGAGGACGCCGTCGAGGAGGAGGTACATGTCGCCGCCGCACTCGCCCTGCTCGACCAGCGTCTCGCCGACCGCGAGCCGCCGTCGGCTGAGCCTTGCGCCGCTCTGCACCGCAACCTTGTCGAGCTCGCCGTCGAGCTGCTCGTCGAGCGCTGCCTCGTCGCCCCACGGCGACTCGCCGGTCGACTGGCGGTGCCAGCCCTCGTAGTCCGTCAAGCCCTGATCGTCGACCAGCACTCCGTCGGCGTCGTAGACGGAGTGGCGCGGGAACGGCGAAGCAGCGACCAACCGCCCCTCGGACGAGCCGTCCTTGCGGAGCAGGAGCTCGAGCGTCGTCCACGCCGTCGCCGAGCCGAGGTGGAAGTACGACTTGCCCGCCAGCCGCCGCGGCACGGGCAAGCCGATCCTCCCGCCGACGGTCTGGCTGAAGCGGACGCCGTCCGCCTCGACCTGCGGCTCCGGGCGGATCACGGGGAGCTCGACCGCCGCGAAGGCGATCTGCTCCGACCCGAGGTCGAGCCCGCCGCCGCCCGCGAGGCTGCGCCCGTCGAGGCCGTAGTCGACGATCGCGCCGTCCGCGACCTCGATCCACGCGTGGAGCTCGTTCGCTTCCCGGAAGCCGTCGGCCTCGCGGAGCGCGTCGAGATCGCCGAGCAGCTCGCCCGGCGGCTCGTCGTAGTGGGCGACGGCGAGGCCGAGCGGGAGGTTCGGCATCGAGTCGAGCACCCCGAACGGGAGCCAGGTGACGGCTGTGATCGAGGACTCGACCCGCATCAGGCGGAGGCGGCGAGGTCGCCCGATGCGGTGGACTCGGCGGGCCTCGCCTCCGCCACGAGCGCGAGCAGCACCTCGGCCAGCTGCTCCCGCGTCTGGTCGTCCGTCAGCCGCCCGCTCTCGTCGAACCTGCTCGGTGCGTGACCCACGGCTACGTCGCCCTCGACCACCCGGGCGCCGATCGCCGCGAGCACCTTGCGGAGCTCGGCCTGCGACCACACGGCGCCGAATGCGCCGGTGCTCGCTCCGACGACGGCAACGGGCTTGTTCCGGAGCGCATTCGTCTTGAGCGGCCGGGAAACCCAGTCGAGCGCGTTCTTCAGGACGCCCGGGACGGACGAGTTGTACTCCGGCGTGGCGAAGAGGACTGCATCAGCGCCTGCGATCGCCGATCGAATCGCCTCGACCGGCTCCGGCGCCGGCCGGACGTCGTCGTCCTGGTCGTACGGCGGCACGGCCTTCAGCCCGTCCCACAGCTCGAGCTCCACCCCGGGCGGCAGCAACTCGGCCGCCGCCCGGAGCAGGTTCGTGTTGTAGGACTGGGAGCGAAGGCTGCCGGAGATGCCGAGGATCTTCACCCGGGTTACGACGCCTTCGTGAAGTAGAGCTCGGCCACGATCGTGACATCGTCGCCGACCGACGGCTCTCCCGTCGGGAGCGGCATGTTCCAGCTGACGCCGAAGTCGTGGCGGTTGACGGTCGTCGTGAGCTCGAGGCCGATGCGCTCACGTCCGTAGCCGTCGACGATCACGTCAGTCGCCTTTCCGGTCACCTCGACCGGCTTCGTGACGCCCTTGATCGTGAGCTCGCCGCGGGCCGCGACGCTCTCCTCACCGAGCTCGATGTCGCTCGCACTGAAGCGAAGCTCCGGATGGCGCTCGGCGTCGAAGAAGTCCGGCGACTGCAGATGGGCCGCCAGGTTCTCGTCCTTGACGTCGACGCTCTCGACCTGCGCGGTCCCCTCGAGCCGGGCGCGCTCCTCCTCGATCGCGAGCGAGCCGCTGATCTGGCGGAACTGGCCCTTGAAGGTGCCGACGAGGTAGGGAACCTCGAAGCCGACGGACGAGTGAACCGGATCGAGCTCCCAGGTGCCGATCGCCGTCTCGCGAAGTGCTGTTGCTGACACTGTTCAGACCTCCTTGAGTACGCTATAGTTGATCACGCAAGCAAGTGTAGCGAGGAAAGATTGAGTAGTCAAGTGTTGCCATCGCAAGTTGTTTCCCCGGCCATGTCCGCCTGGGTCCGGCTGCTGCGTGCCCACGCGGCGACGACGCGTGCCTTCAACGCGGAGCTGCTCAACGAGCATGGGCTGACGATCAACGACTTCGAGGCCCTGCTCCGGCTCTCGCGGGCCGAGGAGGGGCGGATGCGCCGCGTCGACCTCGCCGAGAACCTCCTGCTGACGGCCTCGGGCGTGACACGACTCCTGGACGGGCTCGAGGCACATGGGCTCGTCGAGCGCGCCGCCTGCTCGAGCGACCGCCGCGTCGTCTACGCGGTGATCACCGAGGAGGGGCGGAAGCGCCTCCAGGCGGCGTCGGACTCGCACGTCGCCTCTGTCACGGCGCTCTTCGAGCAGCAGTTCGGCGAGGAGGAGCTCGACCGGCTGGCCGAGCTGCTCGGCCGGCTCCCCGGCGCGGACGAGAGCGCCGGCAGCGAGGACTGCTCGCCCTAACCAGCGCGTCCGGCCGCCGGTCCTATCAGGCATGGGCGGCGGTTTTGCGGCGGTCACGGTCGACGACGGCGTGCAAGTCACGTCGGGCGACGTCGACGGGCTCACCGTCACCGAGCTCGCGTTCCCTCGCGACTACGTTCAGCAGCCATTCGAGCCGGAGCTCCCGTACCTTGCGCTCGTGCTCGAGGGATCGCTGGAGAAGACATTTCCGCGTAGAGCCCTGCAGCTAAGCCATGCGTCGGCGCTGACGATGCCGAGCGGCGCACGGCACGCCGCACGGTTCGGACCGCAGGGAGCTCGGATCGTCGTCGTGCGCCCGAGGGACTCGTCCAGCCCGGTCGCACCCTGCCTGACCAGACTCATCGAGTTGAAGACGCGCGAGCTGAGCTGGCTCGCGTGGCGCCTCGCCGCCGAGCTGCGAGCGGCGGATTCGGCGGCGCCGCTTGCGGCGGAGGGCCTGGCCCTCGAGCTGCTGGCGGCTGCCAGCCGCGACCCCCGTCCGGCGCGGCGGCGCCGGGCGCCGGCTTGGCTGGACGAGGCGGAGGAGATCCTTCGTTCGACGAGCGGCGAGTGCGTTCGGCTTGGGACGTTGGCGGAAGCCGTCGGCGTGCACCCATCGCACCTTGCGCGGGAGTTCAGGGCACGCCACGGCATCTCGGTCGGGGAGTACGGCCGCCGTCTCCGGCTGTCGAACGCCGCGGTCCGGCTCGCCACGACCGACCGGCCGCTCGCCGAGATCGCCACGGAGGCCGGCTTCGCCGACCAGAGCCACTTCACGCGGCTCTTCAGCCGGCACATCGGCCTCACGCCCGCGCGTTACCGCGCCGAGACGCAACGTCCGTTCCAGCGCAAGTAGCGGGCGTTCAAGACTCTGCGTCGCGACCGTTCGATCCTGAATGCCCAACCTGCAAGGAGGGCTTCATGCGTGTTCGCTTCGCGTTGCTGCTCGTCGGGCTCCTCGGTCTTCTCGCCGTTCCGCCGTCGCCGGCGTCCAGCTCTCACGTCGTCGCCTCTGCACGGGGCGCCTATCACTGGACGATCCCGGCGACGGACGTCTTCGGGATCGAGATTCGCAACCAGATGTGGTTCAAGGCCCGTCGGTTGGCCGATGGAACGGCCGTCGGCCGGTTCTTCTACATCCAGCAGGCCGAGGGCGAGACGTTCGTCTTCGCGGTCGACGTGACCTGCCTCGGCACGCCGGCGCCGAATCGGGCGAAGGTCGGCGGGATCGTCACCTACAGCAACGATCCGACCATCCCGGTGGGGCGGTACGGCTGGTTCCAGGTGTACGACAACGGGAAGGCCGCGCCGGATCTCTCGAGCCTGGTCGGCTTCGGGGACGAGGCGGCAAACGAGGCGTTCTGCGCGAGCCCGAATCCGCCGCGCTTCGGACCGTGGGCGGTCGAGGGGAAGATCAAGGTTCGCGCCTAGCCGTCTACCATCGAGGCGTTGAGGAGGCTCGCACTCGTCGCCCTCGCTGCCCTCGTGCTGCCGTCCGCGGCCGGCGCTGCCGCGACGCGGCTCGATCGCCAGGGCACCGTCGTGCAGGACGGAAAGAAGGTCTTCCCGATCGTGCTCGCCAAGGGTCCGCCCGCGGACGGGTTCGCGACGGTCGCCGCCGCCGGCGTGACGGCCTTGAAGGTCGGCCCGGCAGGGGCGTGGACGGACGACGACGTCGCGGCGACGATCGAGGCGAACCGG
>DATDKA010000124.1:0-6037 GCA_036520235.1 Gaiellaceae bacterium | reverse complement strand
CTCGGAATCGCCGCCAGGTGGAAGACGAGCTCCACCGGCCCCTCGAGCTCGAGCGGCTCGATCACGTCGTGGTTCACGAACTCGAAGTCGTCGTCGCGGAGGTGGTCGATGTTCTTCAGCGACGCCGTCTCGAGGTTGTCCACGCAGATCACGCGGTGACCCTTGGCGAGCAGGTAGTCGCTCAGGTGCGAGCCGATGAACCCGGCCCCGCCGGTGACCACGACGGTGCTCACGGAGGGGGAGGTTAGCGACCGTCTCGGCGAGGTCCGGGGAT
This sequence comes from Gaiellaceae bacterium, assembly GCA_036520235.1. Lineage (GTDB taxonomy): Bacteria > Actinomycetota > Thermoleophilia > Gaiellales > Gaiellaceae > JACDAN01. The sequence continues at coordinate 5,763 of DATDKA010000124.1, read as the reverse complement.
GCTTACGAACGGTTTACGGGGCTGCGCTAGCGCAGATCTCGGTTCGACTCCTGGTCGAACCACATCGCGAAGAGCGTGAATTGCGTTCCCGAAATGAGGAGCAGTGCAATCAGCGTCGCCGTCCCGGCGGTGATGTCGCCGCCGAAGAGGATCCGTTCGAGCGCCACCCAGCCGCCGAGAACGAGCCCCGCCAGCGTCATGAAGATCCCGAGCGCGTAGAAGAAGACCAGTGGGTGGAAGTCGCGGATCACGTACTTCTCCCGCAGCCGCCAGAAGAAGCCCTTCACGAGCAGCCAGGCGATGGCGGGCACCACGCGCCAGAGGCGGATGCCGGATCGCTCGCCGACGCCGTAGATCGGCCGGGAGGGATAGTCGCGCACCCGGGCGTTCCAGACGTTCAGGTGCACGAGCATGTCGTTCGGGAACCCGTAGCGCCGGTAGATGCGGTCGAGGTCGAGCCGCTCCAGCGTCTCGCGCGAGATCGCGGTGTAGCCGGACTGCGAGTCGGCGACGTGCCAGTAGCCGGACGCGATCTTCGTCAGCATCGAGAGCACGGCGTTGCCGAGGTAGCGATGCCGCGGCATCAGCTCCCACGCCTGCCCGGTGAAGAGTCGGTTCGCCTTCGCGTAGTCGACTTCGCCACGGGCTACGGCGCCCGCGAGGCTCTCGAGATCGGACGGATCCATCTGCCCGTCCGCTGCCATGACCGCCGTGACGTCGATCCCTTCGTCGAGCGCGCGCCGGTAGCCGGTAACGATCGCGGCGCCGACGCCTTCGTTGGCCTCGTGCGAGATCACCTGCACCCGTGGGTCGCCTGCCTCGCCGGCCCTGGCCGCTGTCGCGTCCGACGAGTTGTCGTCGACGACGTAGACCCGGTCGACGAAGGCGGGGATGCCGGCCAGGGTCTCGCCGATCAGCGCCTCCTCGTCGTACGCAGGAACGACGACCGCGACGCGCTTGCCGTCGACCATCGAGCTAAGCGGTGCGGGCGCGGAACCGCCGCTCGGCCGGTTCCCAGAGCAGCGCCGCCAGGATGCCGAGGATCAACCCTAGGACGGCGCCGACGAGCACCGAGCGCCCGACGCTCCGCGCCGTCGTCTTCCGCGCGCCGGCGTGCTGGACGATCGTCGGCCGCTCGACGTTCTGGGCGAGCGCCAGCGCCTGCTGGGCCTCGAGCAGGTCGGTCTGGACGATCCCGCGCCGCTGCTCGCCGAAGGCGATCGTGGAGTTCAGGTTCGTGATCCCGATCAGCCGCTCGGAGGTGCTGAGCCCGCGATCGCGCAGCAGCGTGTTCAGCTCGTTCTGCGCCAGCGCCAGGCGCCGGTTGATCGACTCGAGCTCCTGCTCGTCGGAGCGAATCCGCTGCTGGATCGTCGTGATCTTGGCCTTCACGTAGGGAGAGATGTCGCTGACGACGGTCTGCGCGAGCGAGTCTGCGGCGCGAGCGGTCGGCGCGGCCCGTGAGCCGGTCACGGTGACGCGCATCAGGGGCGTCTGGCCGACTGCGAGCCGCCGTCCGGCGGGCACGCCCGCCTGCGACGAGGTCACGTTCCCGCGGAGCCGCCCGAGGCGCATTCCGCTGATCTCGCTCGCCCGCTGCAAGGCGCTGTCGGAGTGGATGATCTCGTTCACGGTGCTCGGGTTGGTCGCGAGGCTGGGGACCGAGGCGCCGCCGTTCGGGGTGAACGGCTGGCCGAGGTAGACGAGGGCGGATGCCTTGTAGACGTCGCCGCCGCCGAGCGCCAGCGCGTACCCGGCGAGGATCCCGAGCAGCAGCCCGATCACCGGCAGCCACCACCGGGCGGTGACGATGTTCCAGTAGCGCCGGAACTCGACCTCCTGCTCTGCCTCGAGGTCGATGGGTTCGCGCGGTCGCCGCCTCTCGGTCACGGTCATTCCGCCGGGACCCTAGCGAGCAGATCGGCGTAGAGCGCCTCGTGAGCGGCCGCGATCGCGCTCCACGAGAGGGCTTCGCGGGCGCGCTGGGTGCCGCGGTAGGCCTCCTCGAGCGCGGCTGGATCGTCGAGTAGGGACCCGATCGCCGCGGCCAGCGCAGACGGGTCGTCCGGCGCCACGACGCGGCCGGCGCCGTGCTCGGCGACGGTCTCCCCAAGGATCTCCGTCACGACCGCCGGGCGGCCGTGCCCGAGCGCCGTCGAAAGCGCCCCGGAGGCCGCCGAACCGCTGCGGTACGGGAAGACCGCGACTGCCGCGTCGCGCATCAGCCGCTCGACCTCCTCGGCGGGCAGGTAGCCGAGCCGCCAGTCGATGCGGTCGGCGACGCCGAGCTCCCGCGCCAGCTCCTGCGTCTGCTCCACGGGGTCGAGCGGGTCACCTGCAACGACGAGGCGCGCGTCCGGCAACTCGGCGAGGGCTCGGACCAGGGTGTCGAGCCCCTTGTACCGACGGATCAGCCCGAAGAAGAGGAGCGCCCGTCCGGTGGGCGGCTCGATCGCGGCGGGCGGCGCGTCGAAGGTGCCGTGGGGGATCCGGACGATCCGCTCGGGCGGAACGCCGAAGGCCGCCACCTGCTCGGCGCCCTCGCGCGTATGCACCACGACCCGGTCGAACGCGGTGTAGAGCTCACGGCGCTGTTCCGCGTCGACCGCTCCCTCGTGCGGCAGCACGTTATGCGCCGTGAGCACGACGGGGCGGCGGCGCCGCAACCGCTCCACCCAGCGGAGGTCGACCTGCGGCCGGGCGAGCCACTGAACGTGGACGACATCCGGCTTCATCACCCCGATTGTCCGCAGCATCCGGCCGACGCTCGGGAGGTACTCGGCGCCCTTGAGCGCGAAGCGCAGCCGCGACCGCGGCGCCCGGCGCAGCAGCCGGCTGCTCCAGGGGAGGAAGAGCTCGGACCGCCGATAGCCGGCGGGTCGCGGCGGCTCGCCGTGCGCGAACGGCGAGGTGATCAGGTCGACGTCGTGACCGCGGGCGGCGAGGGCGACGGCGAGGTGGTGGTCGTAGGCGGGCGAGTAGCTCGGGGGGTCGAGCAGGGCGATCTTCAAGAACTGTGAGAATACGCGCCCGCCTGAACCGCACCTCCGTGGACGTCCTCTACTTCCATCAGTACTTCGCCACCCGGCGTCGATCGACCGCGACGCGCTCGTACGAGCTCGCGCGGCGGCTCGTCGACCGGGGGCACAAGGTGACGATCGTCAGCCGCGACACCCGGATGCTCGAGGCGGGCCGGGAGGAGCGCGAGGGCAAGGTCGTGGCGCGGGAGCAGGTGGACGGCATCGACGTCCTGTTCCTGAACATCCCCTACGCGAACCGCTACCCGACCCCGGTGCGACTCGCCTCGTTCACGGCGTTCACGATCGCGGCGAGCGTGGCGGGCGCGCTCGGCCGGAAGCCGGACGTCGTCTTCGCCTCCTCGACCCCGCTCACGATCGGCGTCGCCGGCCTGCTGACCGCGCGCCTGAAGCGGGTGCCGTTCGTGTTCGAGATCCGCGATCTCTGGCCGGCCGTCCCAGTCGAGCTCGGGGTGCTGAAGGGCGAGGCCGCGATCAGGAGCGCGGAGTGGCTCGAGCGGCGCCTCTACGACGGCGCCGAGCGGATCGTGGTGCTGAGCGAGGGCGCGCGGGAGACGCTCGCCGGACGCGGAATCCCGGCGGAGAAGCTCGTCCTGATCCCGAACGCCGCCGACCTGGACGTCTTCCGGCCGGATGTCGTCGACGACGGCTTTCGCACGAAGCACGACCTCGAGGGACGGTTCGTCGCCCTCTACGCAGGCGCGATGGGCCGCGCGAACGGGCTCGACCAGCTCGTGGACGCCGCCGACGCGCTCCGGCGCTGGGGCGACGACCGGATCACGATCGTGGCGCTCGGCGACGGCGGCGAGCGGCCTCGGCTCGAGGAGCGCGCGCAGGAGCTCGGCCTCAGCAACCTCCTCTTCCTCCCCGCCGTCCCAAAGGAGGAACTTGCCGGCATCGTCGGCGCGGCGGACGTCACGCTGACGATCTTCGCGCCCTATCCCGTGCTCGAGACGAACTCGCCGAACAAGTTCTTCGATTCGCTCGCGGCCGGAAGGCCGGTGGTCGTGAACCTCGACGGATGGCTGCGCCGGCTCGTGGAGGAGCACGATGCAGGCGTCTGGGTCCCTGCCGGCAACGCCGAGGGCCTCGCCGGTGCGCTGAGCTCGCTCGCGGCGAACCCGGCGAAGGTCGAGGCGATGGGCCGCAATGCGCGAGCGCTCGCCGAGCGGGAGTTCGGCCGCGACGAGATGGCCGACCGGCTCGCCCAGACACTGGAGGAGGCAGTCGGATGAGGCGTGCCGTCGTCTTCGGACTGCTGCATGCCGGCCTCGCGGTGACACGAAGCCTCGGCCGGATCGGCGTGCCGGTCAGCGGGATCTCGTGGAGCTCGCACGAGTTCGGCCTCAAGTCGCGCTACCTCGAGCGGCACCGGGTCGTGACGCCCGGAAACGACGATCCCGTCTTGGACGCGCTGCGCGCGGAGGCGGCGGACGACCGGATCGTCCTGTTCCCGGAACGCGACGAGCACGTCGAGTTCGTCCTCCGCCACTGGGACGAGGTCACGGCGATCGCCGATCTCCCGCTTCCCGCCGACCCTGAGGCCGTCCGGCGGCTCCGGCGGAAGGACGTCCTCCCGCAGGTCGCCGCGGCCGCGGGGGTGCTGTCGCCCGGCACCGTGCTGGCGGACGGCGACGCCTCGGTGCAGGACTCGGGGCTCCGGCCGCCGTTCGTGGTCAAGGCCGTCGAGGGCCAGGAGTACGCGCTCGCCTTCGGCCACAAGGCCGTGGTCGCGGAGACGGTGGACGAGGCGATGAGCGCCGTGCGCGGCGCGCAGGAGCGGGGGTTCCACATGATCGTCCAGGAGCTCGTCCCCGAATCGCACGAGCACGTTTACTCGCTCCTCGCCTACATCGACCGGTCGGGGCGCCCGCTCGTCACGCTCGTCGGGCGCAAGGTGCGGCAGGGCCCGCTGCGCTTCGGTACGAGCGCGGTCTTCGAGGTCGACTACGAGCCGCGCGTGCTCGAGCTGGGCCTGCGGCTCCTCGAGACGGCGGGGTACACGGGCACCGCGCACGTCGAGTTCGCCCGGGATCCGCGGGACGGTGAGTTCCGAGTCCTCGAGGTGAACACGCGACTCCCCGTCTGGGCAGCGCTGGCCGCGAACCGGCACCTGGACTTGCCCCGTATGGCCTACCACGACCTCATCGGCCATGACGTTGCGCCCCTCCCCACCTTCACGGACAACCTCACGTGGATCTACCTCGCGAAGGACGTCTGGGTCTCGCTTCAGATGGCCCGGCGGCGGGAGCTCGGGCCACGCGGCTTCGCCTCGAGCTACCTCACTGCCCGCAAGATCCGCGCCACCTTCGCGAAGGACGATCCGTGGCCGGCCGTCGCCTCGCTCAACTACCTGCGCTCGCGAGCGCCATGATTCCGGAATCGTGAGACGGGCCCTCGACTTCGTCGGCGCGACGTTCCTCGCCGTCGTCCTCTCGCCGATCCTCGCGGGGCTCGCTGCGGCGATCCGGCTGACGATGGGCTCACCGGTCTTCTTCCGCCAGCTCCGCCCGGGCTACAAGGGCGAGCCGTTCGAGGTCGTGAAGTTCCGAACGATGAAGGACGCTGTCGGCCCCGACGGCGAGTCGCTGCCGGACGACGAGCGCCTGACGCGCCTCGGCATCTTCATGCGGCAGCTCTCGCTGGACGAGCTCCCGCAGCTCTGGAACATCATCCGCGGCGACATGAGCTTCATCGGGCCGCGGCCGCTGCTGATGGAGTTCCT
>DATDKA010000123.1:0-7382 GCA_036520235.1 Gaiellaceae bacterium | reverse complement strand
CGCCGTCACTCTCGAACGTGCCGCCCGAGTGCGCACCAATCCTCACGTCGGGCGCGACGATCTCTGCGTCGAGGGCGCGCTGGATCTCGATCGCGGCCTCGACCGCCGAGCCGGCGTCGACGAAGGCGGCGAAGAACCCGTCGCCCGTTTGTTGCACGACCTCACCGCCGTGCTCTGCGATCCGGTCGCGAAGCAGCTCGTTGTGCCGGGCGAGCAACCTACGCCATTTCTCGTTCCCGAGGGTAGCCACGAGCCTGGTCGAGTCGACGATGTCCGTGAACATGAAGGTTCGCCGCGCCTGCTCCCGCCCGAGCAGCTCTTTGACGCGATGCTCGTCGAGCTTCGCGCCCAGGCGTTCGAACGAGGCCAAGGCAGCTTCGAGCTCGGCGGTTGCGGCATGTTCGTCGGCCTGGCGTCTGAAGGACATAGCGAGGCGCGTGCGGGCCTGAGCCGTCTCGTAGGGCGCGCCGACCTGCTTCCAGCCGTCGCGCGACCGCCGGAACAGATCGGCAGCCTGCTTCGCGTCCCCTTCGGCGAGCGCGATCTGGCCTCTGGCGAAGTCGATCGTGGCGTCGAAGGCCGGAGTGCGGCGACCGCCGATCTTGTACGCATCGGCAAGTTGCTCCAACTCCGCGGCGGCCGCCCGAGCCGTCTTCAGGTCGCCGACGGCGACGGAGATCTCGACCTGCGCCGGAAGACGGCGGATCCGGGTCAGTGCGTCTTCGGTCTCCTGCAGCGTGCGGGTGATCCCGGCGACGGCGGCGCTGCGCTTTCCTTCGGCGAGGCGAAGGAGCGAAAGCCCCGGCTGCGGGTCGGCTCCGAGCTCGCTCGCCTTTCGATACGCCTCCTCTGCTGCAGCGAAGTCGCCGAGACGTCGTCGGATCTCGCCGATCTCGTTGTAGCCGGCTGCGGTGATGAAACGCTCGAAGTCGTGGAGTTCCTCACACGCGGCGACTGCCACCTGCTCCGCTTCGAGCAGCTCGCCTCGGAGCCGCATGATCTCCGCGCGGTGGACTCGACAGGCACCGGGAAAGCCGGTGACGTCGAGCTGATCGCACCAGCGATTCGCCGCTTCGGTCCACTCGGAAGCGCGCCGGTAGTCGCCGAGGTCGTTGCAGGAGCTGATCGTGATGCAGTAGATGAGCCCCGTCGAGTACGTCCCGAGCGCACCTCCGACCGCACCCGCACTCGCCTCGTCGAGCAAGGCGAATCCTCGCTCGATCTCGCCGGACTTGATCAGTGCCCGGCCCTTTGCCGCCAGGGCGAGCAGCTGGGTGTCGCGCTCGCCGTGCCGCTCGCCGAGCTCAACGGCTCGGTCGAACTCTGCAATCGCGTCCGGAAGGTTCCCTTCGACGAACATCTTGGCCGTCCCACGGCAGAGAGCCAGAACCGCGTGTTCACCGGATTCGGGTTCCGACCCGAGGAGCCGCTCCCCGGTGGCGAACCAGCCCTGCGCGATGGAGAAGAGGCCGCGGCTGACGTAGTCCTGCGACAGGATCAGCGCTAACCGAGCTGCCTTGAGCTTTTCTCCGCCGGAGGAGTACCCAGCGTAGGCGGCTTCTCGCAGCCGGATTGCCTCGTCCAGGTGCCCGGTCAGCCAGGCGGAATCGGCGAAGCTCTGGAGGTCGGCCGGCGTCAGCTCCTGTTCGTCGATACCCGAGAACGAGTCGTACGCCTCGCGCCATCTCTGCCGCGCGGCTGCGCCGCGCGCAATTCCGAGTGAGTCGATTGCCTGTGTCACAAGCTCATTGTCACAGCCGCGGCAAGGGATACTGGCGGACTTGACGGACGCTTCGACCCTCTACGGGCCGCAGCAGTCGCGGTTCGCGCGGTACCTGGAAGCGCGGGAGCGCCGGCGACCCGACGAGGTGCACCGGGAGCTGCGGCGGAAGCTTCTCGCCGGAGCGCGGGGACGAGTGATCGAGGTCGGGGCGGGTGACGGCCGCTCGTTCGAGCACTACCCCCCGGAGGTCGACCTGGTGCTTGCCGTCGAGCCGGATGCAACGGCTCGGTCCGCGGCGGCCGAGCGGGCAGAGGCTGCGGTCGTGCCGATCGAGATCGTCGGCGGAGTTGCCGAGGCACTTCCCGCCGCGGACGGGTCCTTCGACGCCGCGGTGGTGATGGGCGTCCTCTGCTCCGTACCGGATCCGCCCGCCGCCCTCGCCGAGCTCCGGCGTGTGCTCGTCCCGCGCGGCGAGCTTCGCTTCTGGGAGCACGTTCGCTCTCAACACGCAGCGTTCAGGCTCGTTCAACGGAGCGTGGACGCCTTCTTCTGGACGAAGGCGCTGGGCGGCTGCCGGACGACGCGCGACACGGAGGCGGCGATCCGGGCGGCTGGTTTCCGCGTCGAGTCACTCGAGCGCGGTTTCCACTCATCTTCCGCCCTCACGATCACGTCGGCGCCGTACGTGCTCGGCGTCGCGCAGGCGGACTAGCGCAGCTCGCCGCCCCAGTCGGCCGGATCCACGTCCGCGATCGACTGCGAGAACGTCCAGACGTGCCCGCCGGGATCCTCGGCCGTGTATTGCCGCTCGCCGTACGGGTAGTCCGTCGGGGGCGAGGTGATCCGCGCGCCGGCTCCGGCGGCGCGCTGGTGGTGCGCGTCGGCGTCCTCGACCCGCACGAGCACGCCGTGGCCGCCTCCCGCCTCCCCTTCGATCACGATCAGCGCGCCGTCGCCGAAGGTGAGCTGGACCCGGTGGTTCCCGATCCGCAGGCGCTCGGTGAAGCCGAACGCCCCGCAGATCCATTCGGCCGCCTCGATCACGTCCGGATAGGCGAGCTCCGGGATCACCGCCGCGTCGGGGACTGAGCGGTTCTCCGTCACCGCTGCGATCCTACGCGCGATGCGATACGTGGCTCTCCTGCGGGGCGTGAACCTCGCGCGGAACCGGCGGCTCGACATGAAAGCCCTGTCTCGCCTGCTCGAGGACCTGGGATTCGAGGACTCGCGAACGTTCCTGCAGAGCGGGAATGCGGTCCTCACGAGCCCGAGGTCGGCCGCGCAGGTCAAGCGTAAGCTCGAGCGAGGAATCGCCTCGGAGCTGGGTCTCGAGACCGAGGTGTTCGTGCGCACGAAGACCCAGCTCGCGAAGGTCGTGGCCGCGAACCCGCTGGAGCAGGTGGTCGAGAACCCCTCCTGGTACCAGGTCAGCTTCCTCGCCTCCAAGCTCCCTGCGAAAGCGGCGCGCGAGCTCGAGGCCGCCGACGTCGCCCCGGAACAGGTCGTCGTCAGCGGCCGCGAGATCTACGCCTGGTATCCGAGCGGCATGCAGCGCTCGGGCCTGACGCAACTCCTCACCGAGCGGAAGCTCGGCGTCACCTCGACCGCGCGCAATTGGAACACCGTCACGAGGCTGCTCGCGCTTGCCGAGGCCTGAGCACGGTTTTCCGGATCTCCGGCGGAAGGCGTCAGTTGGACGTGCTGCGCTCCAATCGGATCGCGTTCCGCGCCAGCCAAACGTCGCGAGCTTGACACTTCTTCCGTCGAGCCGCTGAACGACGCGGCGGCGGCAGCCTCGTACTGTCGCTTTATGGCATCGATCGTGAAGGGAGCACCAGTCATGAAGCGCATGAAGCGTCTGAACATCCGCCGCCTCGCCCTCGGATTCGCGTTCGCGGCGTTGGCGATCCCGGCCGTCGGGCAGGCGAAGCCGGTTCCCGGCGACAGCCCGATTCTCAAGGGCGATCAGCAGCTCGGGACGACGCAGGACTCGGCGTACGTGCAGGCGATGAGCCGGGGCAACGTCTACATCCCGCTCCAGGGCGACACGAGCATGGCGGACTCGTCGTATCTGAAGGCTGTCAGCCGGGGCAATGTCTACATCCCGCTCCAGGGCGACACGATCAACCCGTACCGGAGCTGGGGTCCGGTCATCTCCGACGGTGGCTCGGCTTCCACGACGAGCCCCGACGACCGGGCCTTCTCGAAGGCGACCACCGTCGGCGTCGGCCAGCCCGAGTCGCAGGAGCAGATCGGGTTGAGCAACGACTCCAGCAACTACCCGGTCGCAGCATTCGTCCTCGTGCTCCTGGCGATGAGCGGCATCACCCTGGTGGTCTGGCGTAACCGCAAGGGCGGCAAGCTCTCGCCGGCCTAGACCACATCACCGAGGGCGGAAGAGGGAGCGGGCGCTGGGGCCCGCTCTCTCCGTGTGCAGACTTAGGGCGTGGCGCGGCTGCTCCCGCTCACCTTCGTCGCGCTCGCTGTAGCCTGCGGCGGCGGCGAGTCGGCCGAGACCGGAGGCACGGCGCCGCGGACGATTCCGGTTCACGTCAATGAACTCGACGGTGGCTTTGCCCTGTCGGTGCGGAGCCTCCGGCTCACTCGGGCGCGGTGGTCGGTGGACGCCGCGGTCGAGAACCGCACTACCGCCCGCTGGTCCGTCGGGCGACCGCATTCGTCCGGTGGCACGATTCGGTCTCTTCGTCGCCCGGCGGGCTGACGAGCTCGAGCCGGCGTTCCTGGAGGGCCATGGGCGGACGACGCCGAGCCTCCTCGCCGAGACCTTCGACCCGCCCCTGCCTCGGGCCTTCGGCCCCGGGCGCTCGTGGTCCGGCCGGTTCGGTGGTCGGGGCGTGGTTCCCGCAGGGAACTACGTCTCGTTTGCGTTCGGGCGGTTCCTGAGCGATGCACCCCCGCGCGGGCTTCCGCCGCGGTTCGTCGCCCTCACCTCGAGGCCGGTGCGCGTGCCGTAGGGCCGGTGGGGCAAGCTGTAGCGGTGATCGATCCCTCGTCCCTGCTGCTCTTCGCCGCCGCCGCGTTCGCGCTGGCAGTCGTTCCGGGGCCTGCGGTGCTCTACATCGTCGCCCGCAGCGTCGACCAGGGACGGCTCGCCGGCTTCGTCTCGGCGCTCGGGATCGCCACCGGCAGCCTCGTGCACGTCACCGCCGCCACGATCGGGCTGTCGTCGCTCCTCGCCTCCTCCGCGACCGCCTTCACGATCGTGAAGTACGCGGGCGCCGTCTACCTGATCGTGCTCGGCGTCAGGCGGCTGATGACGCGGGAGGTGCTCGAGGAGGCGGTCGTGCGGGGTGAGCGCTCGCGGTGGAGCCTGTTCGCGAACGGCGTCGTCGTGAACATCCTCAACCCGAAGACGGCGCTCTTCTTCCTCGCCTTCTTGCCGCAGTTCGTTGATCCGGACTCGGGCAGCGTGCCGCTCGAGATCCTCGTCCTCGGCCTTACCTTCACGCTGATCGCGCTCGCTTCCGACTCGACGTGGGCGCTCCTCGCCGGGACGCTCGGCGGCTGGCTCAAGCGGAGCCGCTGGTACCTCGGCGTGAAGCGGTGGGTCACCGGGCTGGTCTTCGTCGGTCTCGGCGCCTCGGCGACGCGCGCCTAGCGCCTAGTGCAGATCGTCGACGGGCACGGGGAGGCGGAGCTGCCCGCCGTCCGAGCGCTGTTCGAGGAGTACGCGGCGTCCCTCGACGTCGACCTCGGGTTCCAGGACTTCGGGCGCGAGTTAGCGGAGCTCCCGGGTGAATACACACCGCCGGCCGGGCGCCTGCTCCTCGCGCTCGCGCCCGAGCCGGCAGGCTGCGTCGGCCTGCGGCCGTTCGGACCCGGTGTGTGCGAGATGAAGCGCCTTTACGTTCGGTCGTCGGCGCGCGGGTCCGGCCTCGGGCGACGGCTCGCCGAGGCGATCGTCGAGGCCGGGCGCTCAGCCGGCTACGAGCGCATGCGCCTCGACACCCTGCCGACGATGGCCGAAGCGCGCGCTCTCTACCGCTCGCTCGGCTTCGAGGAGATCGAGTCGTACCGCGAGAACCCGGTCCACGGTACCACGTACTTCGAGCTCCGCTTGTAACAACTTGTTACTTGAATCGGCGGCCCCGCGAGCCCGCTGCCGAAGCGGCGTCCCGACCCGCAAGTAACAACTTGTTACTTGGGGTTCAGGCGGTGAGGTCGGCGGCCAGCTCCTCGAAGACCGCGACGTAGGCGTCCGCGTCCGCTTCCGTCAGGGCGACCGAGAGCGTCCATTCCTCCTCCCGGCCGGGGGTCATGAAGATGTCCCGGTTGACGCTGTAGAGCCAGGCGAGGTCGGTTAGGTCCGCGTCCTGGTGCCGGCGGAAGCCCGCGTAGTCGGTGATCTTCACCGGGGCGAACGTCACGCACCCCTTGGAGCCGATCCCGACGGCGTACCCCGGCAGCCGGTAGCGGTCGATCACCGCGGTGCAACCGGCCAGCAGCCGGTCGTCGATCGCCTCGAGCCGCTCGTAGGCGTCGCCCGTCAGCACCTCGTCGAGCGTGGCCCGCGCGGCGGCCATCGAGAGCGGGTTGCCGTTGAAGGTCCCGACCTGGTGGACGCGACCTGCCTCCACGACCTCCATCACCTCCTCGCTGCCTCCGACAGCGCCGGACGGGAGGCCGCCTCCCAGCGTCTTCGCCAGCGTGACGAGGTCAGGCTGGACGCCGAACCGTTCCGTCGCGCCTCCCGGCGCCACGGTCAGGCCGGTCTTCACCTCGTCGAAGATCAGGTAGATCCCGCGCCGGCTCGTCTCCTCGCGCACCGCCTCGAGATAACCAGGCTCCGGAAGGACGACGCCGATGTTCATCATCGCCGGCTCCATGATCAGCGCGGCTGGCAGCCGGCCCTCCTCCTCGAGCCGGTCGAGTCGTCGTGACAGCGCCTCGGCGTCGTTGAAGGGCACGGCGACCGTGAGGTCGGCCACGGCTTGAGGGAGGCCCTCGCCGTACGGCAGCGATGGGATCGCGTCCGGCTCGGTCTCGTCCCAGTCGAGGCTGACGCCGACCGAGACCATGACGCCGTCGTGGTGGCCGTGGTACGAGCCGAGGATCTTCACGATCGTGTCGCGGCCCGTGGCGCCGCGGGCGATGCGGATCGCGTCCATCGTCGACTCGGTCCCCGAGTTCGTGAACCGCCACTTCGGAAGCCCGAAGCGACGTCCCAGTTCCTCCGCCACGAACACCGCGTCCTCCGTCGGCGCCGAGAAGTGGGAGCCGAGGCGCATCCGCTCCTCCACCGCCCGCACGATCGCCGGGTTCGCGTGGCCGACGACCATCGAGCCGAACCCGTTGTGGTAGTCGATCAGCCGCCGGCCGTCGGCGTCCCAGACGTACTGGCCTTCGCCGCGGGTGAGGAACATCGGCCACGGCTCGCGCGCCTGGTAGCTAGAGGCGACACCGTTCGGCATCGTCCGGCGGGCGCGCTCGTAGAGCTCGCGCGAGCGCGGCGTCCGCTCGTTCATCACGCGCTCCTCGCGCTCCGTCAGCTCCTTGATCCGCGCGCGGTCCAGCGTTGTCGCCATCGTCGTCATGAGAACTCCCTCTGCGGGTGGGTCATCGAGCCCCTCTCTCCCTCTGCTCGCTCCGGTACTGCCAGATCACGTGGCCGAGCGCAATCGCGATCGCGACCAGGAAG
>DATDKA010000122.1:0-19360 GCA_036520235.1 Gaiellaceae bacterium | reverse complement strand
CGGCCCGCGCGCCGCGCTCGCGCTCGCGATCACGACGTGCGTCGTCGACTGGAGCGCCAAGCGCTATCCGCTCCACCGCACGCTCTTCAACATCGGCGCCCTCTCGCTCGCGTCGCTCGCGGCCTCCGCGGTCTTCGCGCTCGGGTTCGAAGGATCGCTCGGCGAGCTGATCACGGTCGGAGCGGGCCTCGCCGCGGGCGCAGCCTACTTCTGCGTCAACACCGGCCTCCTCAGCGGCGCACTGGCGATGGAGGGCCACGAGCGCTGGTGGAAGGCCTGGCATGAGCGCTTCCTCTGGCTCGCGCCGCACTGGGTCGTCTACGGCTTCGTCGGCGGCGTCATGGCGATCGCCTACCACGCGGCCGGCCCGTACGCCCTCGCCGTGTTCGCCGTACCGCTGCTCCTGATGCGCAAGACCCAGGAGGCCTACCTCCGCCACACGCGCAAGAGCGCGCAGAAGCTCCGCGCGGCCGCCGAGACGATCCAGACCCAGAACGTCTCGCTCGAGAAGGCGAACCGCCTCCTCCGCGAACGCTCGACGGCGGCGATGGAGTCGCTCTCCGCGACGGTGGACGCGCGCGACGCGTACACCGCCGGCCACTCGCGGCGCGTGCAGGAGCTGGCGCTCGCGATCGGGCGTGAGCTCGGGCTCTCGAAGGCCGAGCTCGACCTGCTCGGGCACGCGGCGCTGTTCCACGACATCGGCAAGCTCGCGGTGCCCGACGCGATCCTCCTCAAGCCCGCGACGCTGACCGAGGACGAGTGGGACCTGATGCAACGCCATGCGGAGGAGGGGGCGCGCATTATCGACCGCCTCGGCTTCCTCCAGGACGCCGTGCCGGCGATCCGTCACCACCACGAGCGCTTCGACGGTACCGGCTACCCGGACGGACTGAAGGGGGAGGAGATCCCGCTGGGTGCGCGCATCATCCACGTGGCCGACGCGCTCGACTCGATGCTGACGACGCGGATCTACCGCGCCGCCCGTCCGGCCCGCGAGGCGATGGAGGAGCTCAAGTCGTCCGCCGGGACTCAGTTCTGCCCACGCTGTGTCGCAGCACTGGAGCGGATCCTGCCGCCCGAGCTGCTCGAGGACGAGTCAGCGCGGCAGGCGATGCTCGCCGCCTCGGCCTAGTAACAACTTGTCACGAGCGGCAGGTCGCCGCGAACCTCGCGATTTCCGGGGCGTTTCCTCTCCTTGTAACAACTTGTTACTTGCATGGTTCGGCCGCTCGCCTCCCGTTGCATTTGGGCGAGTTTGCTCTATCCTTCTTGCCATGGCTCGAAGATCGGCGCGCGAGGTGCTCGCGAGCATCGACCGCGAGGAGCTGGCCCGATTCCAGGCCGGAATCCGCAAGCGATACACCGACGAGGAGATCGTCCAGCAGCTGGTCGACTGCGCCGCGCGTCTGGGGCGGTCGCCGTCGATGCGCGAATTTGCCGCCGACGCGGAGACGACGGTCCACCCGCAGACCGTGATCGAGCACTTCGGCAGCTGGAATGCCGCCAAGCGTGCAGCGGGGCTCGTTCCGCGACGGTTCGCGACGAAGGAGGAGCTCCTCAGGCTCCTCCGGGAGCTGGGGGAGAGGCTCGGGCGGACGCCCACCGCTCGCGACCTCGACGAGCACCGGCGCTCGATGCCCTCGAAGTCGCTCTACTGGCACACGTTCGGCTCGCTGACGAACGCGCTCAGGGAAGCCGGCTTCGACGTGCCGGTGGGGGAGGAGCGACTCGAACGGGCGGTCGAGCAGGGCAGCGCGCTGGCAGTAGAGCTCGGCCACCTGCCCAAGTTCCAGGAGTGGGCGACGGCGCGGCGTGAGAACCCCGAGCTCCTGACCGAGTGGCAGGTCTACCGGATGTTCGACGTGCGCCGTGGCGCCTGGTCGACGTTCCAGTTTCTGATCAGCGAGCGGCTCGGCGAGGACGGCTACACCGTCGGCCGCGACGGCAAGGTCTCAGGCGGCCGTCGCCAGCGCCGTCAGCAGGCGTAGGCAGCTCTCACGCTCGCCCGGAGCGCGGACCGCCGGCAGCGGCGTCTCGGTGAACCTGTGGTCGGGGCGGAACCGATCCTCGGTCGCAACCCGGCCCTCGGCGAGCGAGAGCAGGGTGCCCTCCTGGAGCTCGCGCTTCTCCAACGGCAAATCCATGAAGTACTCGCAGACCTCGAGCGCGTGCTCGGTGGACGCGAAGAACACGCCGTCGCGCGACTCCCCGATCCAGAGCGGGCGCGCGACGCCGCGGGCGACGTAGACGATTCCGTGAATGCGAGCGTCGAGCCAGGCGGCGGCCATCGAGCCCCGAAGCTCCTCGAGTGTCCCCGCACGCGACCCGTAGGCCTCGGCGAGGGCGAAGATCGCCTCCGTGTCGACGGACATCTCGGGCTCGTCGCGCTCGAAGCCGTGCGCGGCGAAGATCTCCTCGTCGTTGACGATGGTCCCGTTGTGGATCCCCACGACGTCGCCGTGCCGGACGGGGTGGTTGTTGGCCTCGATCGTCGGATGGCCCTTGGTGTAGTCGCGGACGTGGACGAGCACCTCGGATGCGTCGCGCGGGATCGCCAGCTCGCCGAGGAGCGCGCTCGCGCGCGATCGCCGCTTGTGCACGACGGGATCGCCTTCCGGTGAGCGGTGTGCGTAGCCGACGGCGTCCGCGCCGCGCTCGGCGATCCCGGTCAGGAGCGCCTGCGCGGCGAGCGTCCTGGCGACCGTGGCGCCGGGCTCGAGGCTATATCCCGCAATACCACACATAAAGACAGCTTACGACCCCAATGTTCGTAGGACGTAAGGGATTCCCTGCGGTTAGGGCTAGGGCGGCGCCTCCCTCGTTCGGGGGAACTCGGACGCGGGATGCCGCGCCGATACATGGCCTGCGATGGAGCCGCGGCCCCTGCCCAAAGTCCAGCCCGAAGTCGAGGTCGAGGCCGCGGAGCGCCATCTCGAGGTCGTACCCGCGGACGGCGTGCTCGATGCGCCGGACGTCGAGGAGAAAGAGGACGAAACCCCCGCCAAGACCGCCGACGGAACGCCGCTCAGCGACCCCCTGAAGCTCTATGTCCGCGCCATCGGCGACGGCCGTCTGCTGACGGCGGAAGAGGAGCGCGAGCTCGCCCGCCGCAAGGACGAGGGCGACGAAGCGGCCAAGGCGAAGCTGATCGAGTCGAATCTCCGGCTCGTGATGTCGATCACGCGCAACTACACGAGGGCCGGCGTCCCGCTGCTCGACCTCATCCAGGAGGGAAACCTCGGCTTGATCCGTGCCGTCGAAAAGTTCGATTGGAAGCTCGGGTACAAGCTCTCGACCTATGCCACCTGGTGGATCCGCCAGGCAGTCGCGCGGGCGCTCGCCGACCAGGGCCGCACGATCCGCCTGCCGGTTCACGTGGCCGAGCAGGCGCGCAAGATGCTGCGCTCTCGCCGGATCCTGACGCAGAAGCTGAACCGCGACCCGACGGTCGAGGAAATTGCCAAGGACAGTGGCTTCACGCCGGAGCGCGTGAGGGAGCTGCTCGAGCTCGTCGAGGATCCCGTCAGCCTCGAAACGCCCGTCGGCGACGGGGAGAGCCTCTACGGCGACCTGATCGAGGACACGAAGGAGGACGGGCCCGACGCCGCGACGGCCAAGCAACTCCGCTCGGCCGAGCTCGCCGAGGCCCTCAGGCACCTGAACCCCCGGATGCGCCGCGTCCTCACGCTGCGCTTCGGTCTCGAAGGGCAGACGCCGAAGACGCTGGAAGAGGTCGGTGCCGAGCTCGGCATCACCCGCGAGCGCGTCCGCCAGCTGGAGTCACGTGCGCTGCGCGAACTGCGCACGGTTGCGCCCGGGCTCCAGTTCTACCTCGAAGCCTGACCTTGAATCGCTGAAAAGTCTGACGACTTTCAGCGAGAAAGACCGCCATTTACGCGTTTTTGCGTGGAGTAGACGGGTACGACGTGTCGCATGGGCTGGGTCTACTTCAAGAGCGAAGACGACGGTGACGGCACCTACGACGGCCAGATCGGGCATGCCTAGCTTCAGCTGGACGATCAGGCGGAGGATGAGGGGCAGGATCTTGGCTTCATCACGCTCACGGAAGCCGCGGGGATAGCGCGTGAGAATGGTGTCGAGCTCGACGTGGACGGGCCGACGCGCGACGAGTGGGACAAGCCGGATGACGAGCCGCGGTCATTCTTCGCCCGACTCTTCGGTCGCTAGACGCGACTAGGCGACGGTTTCGATCTCGCTGAGGCGCGCGAGGCGTTTCAACGCCTGGCCCTCGATCTGCCGCACGCGCTCGCGCGTCAGGTCGAGCCGGCGGCCGATCTCCTCGAGCGTGCGCGGCTCGGAATTGTCGAGCCCGTAACGGAGGACGAGCACCTTTCGCTCGCGCTCGCTGAGATCGGCGAGAGCGCGGGCGAGGGCCTGGCTGCGGAGGATCACCTCGACCTGTTCGTCGGGCTGCGGCCCGTCGCCGGCGACGAAGTCCCCGAAGACCGCGTCGTCCTGGTCGCCGACCGGCTGGTCGAGGCTCGTCGAGGCATGTGCCGCCGCCTTGACCTCCTTCGCCTGCTCGATCGGGAGGCTCGCCTCGTCTGCGACCTCCTCGAGCGTCGGCTCGCGCCCGAGCTGCGTCCAGAGCATCCGCTCGGCCTTGTTCAGCTTCTGGAGCCGCTCGACGATGTGGACCGGCATCCGGATCGTCCGAGCCTTGTCCGCGAGCGCCCTCGCGACGGCCTGGCGGATCCACCACGTCGCATAGGTCGAGAACTTGTAGCCGCGGCGCCAGTCGAACTTCTCGACGGCGCGAAACAGGCCGAGCGTCCCCTCCTGGATCAGGTCGAGGAACGGCAGGCCCTGGTTGCGGTAGTTCTTGGCGATCGAGACGACGAGCCGGAGGTTGGACTGGATCATCCGCTGCTTCGCAGCCATGTCGCCGCGCTCGATGCGCTTCGAGAGCTCGACCTCCTGGGCGGCGGTCAGAAGCGGATGCCGGCCGGCCTCGCGAAGGAAGAGCTGGAGCGCGTCGGTCGTGGTCTCGAGCACGGGCTGCTGGGGCGGCGGTGCAGGCTCCGGGGCGCGCTCCTCGTCGAGCACTTCGATCCCGCGCTGCTCGAGCTCCTGGCGGAACGCCTCGAGCTCCAGAGCGTCGAGATCGAGGGGCTCCAGCACCTCGTGCAGCTCTTGCTGTCGGATCGAACCGCCATTTTGCTCGGCCGATTCGAACAGCTGCCGCACGTCCTCGCTGCCGAGGACGCTCTCGATCTCAGCCGTCGTCATGCGCTCTGTTGAGTTCTTTCCACTGGATGGGCGACGCCAAACGGAAGGTCAGGCATCCTGCCGGGGCGCGAACGCGACTATAGCCCAGCGCACGCTAACGGGCGTTATGTCAAGTTCGAACACGAGAAACCTCACCTTCACCTACCGACACCTATCCCCCGCGGAGGAACCGGCTTGGCCCGTTTCCGACTATGGCCCATTCGGATTCACCCGCATTTCCTCGGGCGCAAGTCACAGACTTGCGCCGGCATAAAAAAAGTTCTGCCACCAGCTGAGCCGAAGCTCCTCCGGTGGCAGAACTTTCGCCGAGCCGATCTCACTTTCGTCCACCAATTCCGTCGACTTTCGCCTTCCGGCTACGGCCTGCGCGATTGGCTTCGACCTACTCGCGTCCCGTACTCGACGCAGGAGGGAATCTACGGTCCGTCAAGCGAAGATTCAAGGGATGTGAGAGGCTGCGACCGCAGAAATTTCCGCTCTTTGCAACTTTTTCTTTTTTCCACATTTCCACAGCAAATCTTCCAACCTGTGGATAACGACGAGAGCGGGTAGGATCGCCGCGATGCACCTCCGGATGCCGGCTTTCGACCGCGGAGCCACCTCGTTCGCGTGGGCGGTCTTCTTCTTCCTCTTCCTCTGGCTCGGGATGCTCTCGGTCGGCGTCGACGGCGCGACGGCGTTCATCTTCTCGGCGCTCGCCGGTTGCGCGATCTTCCTCTACGTCCGCCTCTTCGGCGAGGACGAGGTCCGGCCGGCGAAGGGTCAGTCGACGAACAGGCGCGCCGGAGCTCGGTGATCGCCGGAGAGCGCGCCGACGAGCCGGTGCGCGAGCTCTCCGCCGAGCACCACCTCGAGGCGTTCCCGCGCCTGTGGCCGCGCCTCGGTGAGACCTCGTACGCGGGCACAGTGATCGAGCAAGCGGCTGACGGCCTTGCCGTCGGTGGGCGGCGCGGTGTTCACGGCTCTTTCGTTATCGGCCCCCGGTCCGGCCGCGAAAATCCCTGGCGGGAGTGAGGATCAGCCGAGGTGAAGCCGCCGAAGGTCGAAGGATTCTGAGTAAAGCTCCGCGCGGAACTCCTCGACCAGCCTGAGCGCGTCCGCCTCGAACAGGTGCGGGACGACCCCGACTTCGCGGTCGTGGTGGAACGGCAGGTCGACATGGGCGGTCGAGACGATGTTGACGGAGGTGCCGCCGCACGAGGGGCAGCCGACTGCGAGCGCGAGCAGGTCGCGCGAGGCCCCCGGCGCCAGGAGGACGAACGACGAGGGGAAGATCGGCCGCGGCCCGTCCTCTGCGTAGCAGTAGAAGCTCCAGGGCCAGTCGCCGGACCCGATGCGCTGCGCGGCCAGCTCAAGGAGCTCGCTCTCGACGCGCTCGGCCTTCGCCGTCATCAGGTTGACGAAGAGTCCGCCTCCCACGCCTAGCGGCGCCCAGTCGAGCTCGTCGTGCGCCACGAGCGCGTCGTGCTCCTGGCCGCAGGGACAGTCGAAGCGGACGCGGTACACGGCCGGGTGTTCCGGCCCCGGCAGTCGTTCGAGGCTGCGGAACGCCGACAGCCGGACCCGCGCCGTGCCCGTGACGGGACAGGCGAAGCGATAGCTCGTCGTGAGCGGGTCGTACATCGCCAATCCATGTTCTAGTCGGCCGGACGGACGGCCGAACCGATCCCTGAAATCGGCTAGTACTCGAGCAGCGAGTACAGCGGGAAGCGCTCGAGGCGCTCGCGGCCGCCGAGGAAGGTCAGCTCGATCACGAAGTTGACGCCGACGACCTCTCCCCCGACATGCTCGACGAGCCCGGCGATCGCCTCCACGGTTCCGCCCGTCGCCAGGACGTCGTCGTGGATCACCACCCGCGCGCCGTGGCCGATCGCGTCCGCGTTCAGTTCGAGCGCGTTCTGGCCGTACTCGAGCGCGTACGTCGCGCTGACGGTCTCGGGCGGAAGCTTTCCGGGCCGGCGCGCCGGCACGAAGCCGCAGGGCACTTCCTTTGCGATCGCGGCGCCCAGGATGAACCCTCGAGCCTCGGCGCCGAGGACGAGGTCCGGCTTTCGGTCACGCGTCCAGTCCGCGAGCTCGGAGATGGTCTGCTCCAGGGCCTCGGGGTCCCGCAGCAACGGGCTGATGTCCTTGAAGCCGACGCCCGGCTCCGGCCAGTCCGGCACCTCCCGGACGCGGGTTCTGAGATCGATCGCCATCAGGAGGACGCCGCGCGTCGCAGCCCGCGCCAGAACAGGAGCTGCGAGAGCTCCTGCGCCAGCTCAGCCAGTTGCTGGAGGTCCTCGACCCCGCTCTGACGCCGCTCGGGGTTTCTCGAACGAAGTGCGGGGGCCACGATGGCCGAGAGTAACCCGATCTCGCGATCCGCCGCCGTCCGGAACCTGCGGAGATGGCGCGCGTCGATCCCGGACCGGCCGAGCTTCGCGCAGACGGCGGCGATCTCGACCGCATCCTCGGGGTAGAGCCGCTCTCCCCCGTCGATGCGAGCCTCGATCAGCCCGTACTCCTCAAGCTCCCGCGCGAAGGACGGCGCGACGTTCGCCCGCTCGCAGAGCTCACCGAGGTCGACCTCCTCTGCCTCGCCGGCGGTGAGCGACCGGCCGAGCCGGCGGATCCGCTCCTTCCCCGTCGAGGCCGCCAGCTCCTGGCGGATCACCCGCAGCGGCAGGAACTCGTCGCGCTGCAGGCGCAGGATCGTCCGCAGCCGGTCGACGTCCTCGTCGCCGTAGAGCCGGTAGCGCCCGGGCGTCCGCCGCGGCGCCAGCAGTCCCTGATCCTCGAGATAGCGGATCTTGGAGATCGAGATGTCGGGAAACTCCTCGCGGAGCAGCGTGCAGACGGCGCCGATCGTCAGCGGCTGGTCGTCCTGCTCCGTGACAGCGGTCGCGCTCACTTCTGGAGAAAGGTCAGCCGGTACTTACCGACCTGGACCTCGTCACCGTCCGTCAGCTCCGCGCTCTCGATCCGGCTGCGGTTGACGAAGGTGCCGTTCAGGCTTCCCTGATCCTCGATCACGAAGTTGTCGCCGTTCCGGCGCAGGACCGCGTGCTGGCGGGAGACGGTGACGTCGTCGAGGAAGATGTCGCAGTCGGGCGAGCGGCCAATCGTCGTTCGCTCGCCCTGCGGCACGAAGTGCTCCCCTGCGCGCCCGCCGCCCGAGCGGACGACGAGCGCCGGGCCCTCCATGCCGAGATCTTCCAGCGGCCCGTTCTCGTCGAGCTCCTCCGGCGTGAATGCCATCGTCGTGTCCCCCCCACCCGTGTCGCGCACGAGCGCGGTTCCGCACTTCGAGCAGTAGTTGGCGGACTCCGGGTTCTGGAACCCGCATTCGGGGCAGTAGATGTGACTCACGCTGCAGCTACCCCTCGGGGGGCGCGGCCTTGCCGGCGAGGATCTCCGAGAGGCGGTCGAGGTCGACCTGCGCGAGGATGCTCTCCGGCCCCGCTTCCTTGAGCCGTGACTGCAGCTCGGCGCGCAGGATGTCGATCTTCCCGTGCAGTAGCCGGCGGCGGTACGAGATCTCCTGCTCCTGCTGCTGGAGCTCGTCGATCATCTGCTTCAGGTCTTCGTCGGAGAGCGTGGCGAGATCGGGCAGAGGTTCCACGAAGGGCCTTTCGGTCGGGGGAATCAGTTAACCAGCGAGACGACTAAGGGTCAACCTTACCTTGAGTCTGGAGCTGGATCCTACGGCTGGGCTCGGACCTCCTCGCCCTGCTGCAGGACTTCTTCTACCAGGCCGCGCAACTCCTGCTCCAGCTCGGCGGACGTCTCCGCGTCCGCTCCCTCCGCGTAGACGTGCACGATCGGCTCGTCGGGATCGGGCAGCACCTGCGCCCACCCGCGCTCGTCCAGCACTTTGATCCCGTCGCTCAGGTCGACGTCGCGGTCCTTGAGCCGCTCTGTGAGCACGCGCATCACGAGCCCCTTCTGCGCCCAGGGACAGGGCACGCGGCGGTGGACGACGTGGGACTCCGGGAGCTCGGAGACGAGCTCCGAGAGCGGCCGGTCGACGGTCGCCAGGAGCTCGAGCAGCTTGCAGAGGCTCGCCATCGCGTCGTACGCGGGCAGGAACTCCGGGAAGACGTAGCCGCCGCCGACCGCGCCCGCGAAGATGACCCCGTCGCCCGCGGCGGCCTCCGTCAGCGCCGAGAGCGACGCAGGCGTGCGAACGACCTCCAGCGGACTGTCCTTCACCAGCTCCTCGACGAGGCTCGTCACCGTCACGGGGAAGGCGAGCTTCCCCCGCTTGCCGTTCGAGCCGATCAGCCTGAGGTAGAGCAGCAGCGCCTGCTCCACCGGGATCTCACGGGCCTGGTCGTCGATCAGGTAGAGGCGCTCGGCCGCCCGGTCGAAGACCACGCCGAGATCGGCGCCGATCGCGGACACGAGCCGCTTCGCGTGACCGATCAGGCCGCGGAGCGCGCTGGTGTCGGCCGCATGGTCCTCGGAGCTGAACTGGTGCGCCGCGACCGCCTCGACGCCGAGCGGGCTGAGCAGGAGCGGCAGCACGAACGATGCGGACGAGTACCCGTAGTCGACGACGATCTTGAAGCCGCGCGCCCTGATCGCGTCGACGTCGACACTCGCGAGCAGATCGTCGGCGTAGCCCTCCCTGGCGCGGGCGGGATAGGTGATGCCGGCGACGTCTGCAGCGGCCATTCGCCGGAACTCGAGCCGAGTGAAGTGCTTCTCGATCTCCTTTTGCATCGCCGGCGAGAGCTCGATCCCTGGCGGCTCGAAGAACTGGATCTTCACCACCTCGGGGTCGTGCGTGCTGATCCCCACGTGGAAGCCGCAGTCGTAGCCGTGGCTCTTCAGGAGATGGCGGCTGACCGGCGCCGGCAGCACGCGCAGGTCGGCGACCTCGACGCCGGTCGAGATCAGGCCCGAGATCATCGCCCGCTTGAGCATCCGGCACTGCGGTGGAGACTCGCGGCTCGCGACGACGCGCGCCCCACGCTTGAGCGCCGTACCGAAGGCCGCGGCGAGCCGGAGCGTCGTCTCCGGGGTGAGATCGACTTTGACGAGCCCGGAGACGCCGTCGGCGGAGAAGAGGTGCGACGAGCCGCGCGACTCGAAGATCAGGTTCTCGAGCACGCGCGAGCCGGAGTCGACCTCCTTGAACGGGTAGATCCGGATGCCGGGCATGACGACCGTCTCCGCCCCGATCCGCACCTCGTCCCCGATCGCGACGTCCTCGTGAATGCGGACGTGCGAGCGGATGTCGCAGTTCCGGCCGATGATCGCGCTCTCGATCAGCGAGCTCCGGCCGATGTGGGTCGACGCGTCGACGACGGTGGAAACCGTCCGGGCGCGCTCCCGGAGCGTGACGCTGGAGCCGAGCACCGAGTACGGACCGACAGTTGCGTCGGCGGCGATTCGGCAGTAGTTGCCGACGAACGCGGGTGCCTCGATCCGGTCGAAGTCGTCGATCTCGACCCCCTCGCCCACGAAGACGTTGCCGCGGATCCGCACGCCGGGGATCTCGAGCTCGACCCGCCCGTCGAGCGCGTCGAAGTTCGCCTGGCGGTACTGCGTGAGGTTGCCGATGTCCTGCCAGTAGCCGTCGGCCACGTAGCCGTACACCGGGCGCCCCATCTCCAGCAGGAGCGGGAACAGCTCCTTCGAGAAATCGTACGGCCGGTCGGTCGGGACGAGCTTCAGCACGTCCGGCTCGACGACGTAGACGCCGGTGTTGATCGTGTCCGAGAAGACCTGGCTCCACGACGGCTTCTCCAGGAACCGCTCGACGCGGCCGTCGCTGTCCGTGACGACGATCCCGAACTCGAGCGGGTTCTCGACCGACTTGAGCGCGATCGTCGCCGCCGCGCCCTTCTCCTGGTGGAACCGGACCAAGTCGGTGAGGTCGAAGTCGCACAGGGCGTCGCCGGAGATCACGAGAAACGTCCCGTCGAGCCGGTCCCGCGCGAGCCCCACGGAGCCGGCCGTGCCCAGCGGCGATTCCTCCACCGAGTACTCGATGTCGAGGCCGAGCGAGCTCCCGTCGCCGAGGTAGCTTCGGATCGCCTGGGGCAGGAAGGCGACGGTGACGATCACCTCGTGGAAGCCGTGCTTCCTGGCGAGCTCGATGATGTGCTCGATGCAGGGCTTGCCGACGATCGGCACCATCGGCTTCGGTTGGTTCGACGTCAGCGGCCGAAGCCGGGTCCCCTCCCCACCGGCCATCACGACGGCCTTCACGAGCGCCCCCTGAGCGCCCCGGCGACGTAGAACGCGCCTGCGACGAGCGAGAGACCGAGGCCGATCCAGAAGAGGACGTACGGCAGGTCCGCGCCCTGGCTCGTGACCAGCATCAGCGCGAGCGAGGCGTAGAGGATCCACGTCGCGAGCTTCCCGATGAAGTTGACGGAGAGCTCGTAGCCGCGCGGCGCGACGAGCTTGTAGCCGCCAACCAGGACGACGTCCCGCGCGAGGATCAGGAGCAGCGCGACCCACGGCAGCCGGTCGTGCAGCACGAGGAGCACGACCGCCGTGTCGATCATCAGCCGGTCGGCGAGCGGGTCGGCGACGGTGCCGAAGCGCGACTCGACGTGCCACCGGCGAGCGAGCCACCCGTCGAGCTGGTCCGTGAGCGCCGCCGCGACGAAGACGATCGCAGCCGCCCAGCTCTTGCCGTCGTCCACCGGCGCCTCCAGCAGGATGAAGACCGGGATCGCGGCAAAGCGGGCGATCGTCAGCGCATTCGGCAGCTGCGCCAAACGAACGGAGTCGACACGCTCGGCCATGAGGCAAGAATAGTGACGCCTTCATGCCCGAATCGCGTTTCGCGGCCCGCGCAGCGGCAGCGGAAACGCCTTGCGCGCGGCGATGGCGGCTACGGCCGCCGTCCGGCCGCAGCCGCCGCGCCGAAAACGGAGCGACTCCGGCTACGGCCGGAAGCGCCTGGGGAACTGCGCGATGATCCCGCTGCTGAGCATGTCCGCCATTGCGAGCGCTTGCTCGTGAACCGCGTCGTACGCAGCCACGTCCGCATCCCAGTTCTCGTTCAGCCGAGCCAGCACTTCCCGCGTCGTCGCATCGAGATGCTCCTTCATCATCTGATCCATCTCCACGAGCGGCCAGTTGCGGGGATTCGCCGCGTTCAGGAAGACGGCGATCTCGTGGGCGTTCGCATACCAGCGCTCCTGCGCGTCTGCGAGCGCCGCGGAGTTGCCCGTCTTCGCTGCCTGCAGGATCTCGCCCGCGATGAGGATGTGCTCGCGGAGCAGCTCCGTCAGCTGGTTGCCGGCGCTGTCTCCGTAATACGGCTTGATCGCGTTCCCGATGTCGGCCTGGTTCCGAAGCAACCGGCCGAGCGCCGCGTTCAGGTCGGGCAGCACAACGTTCGGGTCGGGCTCGTTGACCTGGAAGCTGATGATGACGTTCCGGGTCCAGGTGATGTGATCCTCCCAGAGCTTGCGCATGCCGTCATGGAAGGCGAGCGCCGAGCGGCTGACGACTGGGGGCGTCTTTTTCGGCTGCGCCGTCCTGGTGCCCGCCTGCGCTCCCGCGATCGCCAGCGCCGCGACGGTACCGGCGATCACCGTCACGAGCGCCACCGTTGTCGATCGGCGCCTTCTTAGGCCCTTGACCATGTCCTCTCCTCCTACCCTTCGTCGAACAGCCGCAGCAGACTCGGGTGGAGTCCACAGCAGCGGCAGGCCGCAGATAGCCGCCAAGACAACGATCACCGCTGGAGCCGAGCGAGAAACATCGCGGGTCTCGGCCGCGGCAGAACTCCCGTCTTCAAGCGCCGGGCGACTTAGCATCCGCCGGGTGGCCGATCCCCTCGTCCTCCCGGGCTTCGTGAATGCGCATAGCCACACTTTCCAGCGTGCGCTCCGGGGGCGGCGCACCGGCGGGGACTTTTGGGCCTGGCGCGACGCGATGATCGAGGAGGCGGAGCGGCAAACACCCGAGGCCGTCCGCTCCGAGTACGCCGACACCTACCGCGAGATGCGGGCGGCAGGCTACACGGCCGTCGGGGAGTTTCACTACCTCGGCCTCGACGAAGCGCGCGCGGCGGCTGACGCGGCTGCCGAGGCGGGCGTCGAGCTCACGCTGCTGCTGACGGCGTACGCGCGGGGCGGCACGGCACGGTTCCGCCAGGAATCCGTCGCCGACTACCTCGCGCAGGTCGACGAGCTCCGCGCCGACGGCATTCGGGTCGGCCTCGCCCCCCACTCCGTCCGCGCCTGCCCGGAAGACTGGCTCGAAGAGATTGCCGGCTACGCGGATCGCAAAGGACTGCCGCTCCACATCCATGCCGACGAGCAGCCGCGCGAGATCGATGAGTGCCTGGCCGAGCACGGCGTGCGCCCGATCCAGCTGCTCGACCGCGCAGACGTTCTCGGCCCACGGACGACGGTCGTCCACGCCACGCACGCCGACGACGAGGAGCTCGACCTGCTTGCCCGCTCGGGCTCGCGCGTGTGCCTCTGCCCCACGACCGAGGCGAACCTCGGTGATGGCTTCGCGCCGCTCGAGCGGCTACGGGAACGAGGGATCGGGGTCTGCATCGGGTCGGACTCGAACGTCCGGATCGACCCCTTCGAGGAGCTCCGCGAGCTCGAGACGGCCGCCCGGAGGGCGACCCTCCGGCGCGAGGTCTGCGACGCCGAGACGCTCCTCTGCTTCGGGGCGGACGAAGGTGGCGCCGCGCTCGGGCTCGACTCCTGGCCGGAGATCGAGATCGACCAGGACCACCCCACGCTCAGGGGCGTCGAGCGCGCCGATCTGCTCGACGCGCTCGTGTTCTCGGCCTGCGCCGATGTCGTCGTCGGCGCCGGTTAACGGACCCGGAGCCTCGAGGTGCCCATCAGGTAGCCGGGCTTCTGCGCCTGGAGGAAGAGGAAGCCTTTGGCCTTCGGCCGGAGGCGGAAGACGACCTGGCCCCTGGTGTTCGTCGCGCGCCACCTGGTGACCAGGCGAACGCCGTACGCCCGCACCCTCACGCCCGGAATCGGCCGTCCGCCTGCCTTCACCGTGACGACGAGCCTGCGGAGTCTCTTCACCCTGAGCCTGCCCGTGGCGCTCAGCGTCAGGCGCTGGGTGGTGCGGACGACCGCGCCGCCCTTGACGCTGAAGGACTGCGGCCTGGTGTAGTCGCCCAGGTTCTGGTCCTCGTCCACCGCCGCCACTTTCCACCAGAACGTGCCGCCTGTGACGTAGGCGCCGAGGATGAGCGGCGGGGCGTAGCTCGTGTTGTCGGTCCTCACGTCCTCGACGTTCACCGAGAAGTCCTCGCGCGACGACACGACGACGCGGTACTGCTTCGTCCCGAGCTTCGGATCCCAGCTCAAGAGGACGTGGTCGGCGGTGGCATCCGTCTTCGCGCCGGTGGGCTCGCCGACGGTGCGCGTGTGGAAGACGGTGCTCGACCAGGGACCGGGCGTGACCGCCGTCGTATTCGTCGGGAAGTTCGCGCGGACGCGGATCCCGGTGACGCCCGTGCCGGTCATCTTCACGAACGCAGCCGCCGCCGAGCGGAAGTCGTCGTACTCGGCGTGGTCGCCGTCGGCCTCGTCGACGGCGAGTCGGTAAGAGACGGCGCCCGGCACCGGAGCCCATGACATCACCGGGAACATCTCGCCTGCGAGCGCGTCGAAGTGCGGCGACGGCACCGGTAGGCGGCGCTGGAACGAGCCGACGGTCGACCAGCGGAGGCCGGTCAGGTTCTCGTCATCCGCCCGGACCCGCCAGAAGAGCAGGGTGTCGGCCGGGTAGGCCTTGTTGCTCGTGTAGGCCGTTGCGGCGGTCGATACGTCGTCGAGGAGCGTCCCGAAGCTCGGGTCCTGGGAGACCTGGAGCTTGTACCGGCGGGCCCCCTCTGCCGGCGACCAGCGGAAGACCGGCTGCCCGACGACGTCAGACCCAGTGGCGGGCGACGTCAGCAGCGGCGGGTTCGACTCCTTGCGGAAGTTGGGCGGCGCCGCCTGGAGCGGATCGCCAACGGCTCCCGAGCCGTTCGAGCTGGTCGCCGGGAGCACGGCCCAGTAGTACAGGGTGGTCTCGTCCGGGTAGGTCATGATCCAGTTCGGCCCCCGCGGCGCGTAGGCCGGGAGCTGTGTGAAGGCGTAGTCGACGATGTTGCTGAACGACGCGTCCTTCGCCACGAGCACGAAGTAGGACTGCTTGCCTGCCATCGGCTTCCAGGTGAAGTACGGCATGCGGGTCGTCGTAACGCCAGTCGCCGGCAGGAGGTAGTCACCGGAGCCGAGGTTGTTCGCGACGCAGCTCGGCGAGCACGCGCCTCCGGGCGGCGGTCCGGCCCACTGGAAGGCCGGCGCCGTGCCGCCGTTGATGTACGTGTAGTCGCCGTAGACCTCCGACGAGCCGAACTCGCCGGCCCGGTCGGCGCGCGCCCGCACGCGGACGCAGTACTCACCGTTCAGGTTGGGATGGAATCCCCCGTCGCTTGCCACGGGGCGCGCGTCGGCGTACGGCTTGACGTTGTTCCAGGCGTAGCCCAGCATCGTCCAGGCGTTCGTCGCCGTGGTCGAATGCCAGTGGTCGAGCGCGCCGGACGACCAGTTGCACATCCCGGCCTCGAACGGGAACACGTCGACCTCGTAGCTCGAGGCACCGGGGACGGGATCCCACGTCACGAGCGGAACGTAGGTCTGGTAGCCGGCCGTCCCGCCGTCGACGTCGCTGCCGGGGTCACTGAGGTTGTCGCGCATGCGCACGTTCTTCACGCTCGGCGCGGAAACGGGCGGAACCTTGTCGAACGTCTTCGTGAACGACGGCCCGACGTTCCAGTCGCCGGCGTTCCCGAAGGCGTCGAGCGACCGGACGCGCCAGTAGTACGTGTTGTCACGGAGCATCGTCGTCGGCGCATAGTTGTTCGCGATCAGCGTGCCGGTGCAGCAGACCTTCGAGCCCGGGGCGAAGTCCTGTGTCGGGTTGATCTCGAGCTCGTACTTCGCGGCGCCGGGGACGGCGTCCCAGCTGAACTGCGGGTCGTAGACCTCAGAGTCGACGCGGAGGTCGCCGACCGTGGTCGCCGCGGCAGTCGGCCAGACCCAGGTGAAGGAGCCAACCATCGAGGGCGCGCCGCGGTTCCCCTGCGCGTCCATGGGGACGACGCCCCAGTAGTAGGTGCCGGGCGGCAGCAACATCGCACGCGGCGCGTAGACCGTGCCGCGGGTCTCGACATCCGACTGGGCCAGGACAGCCGAGCCCAGCGACGGGTCGCTCGCGATTGTGACCAAGTATCTGGCGGCGCCGGGGACGGCCGCCCATTTGAGGACGAGGGGGTTCGTCGGGTGCACTGCGACCGCGCCGTTTGTCGGGGAGAGGAGCGTCGGTGGCGTGTTCCACGTCTTCCTTAGCGGCCGAGGCGCCGTCCACGGCGAGACGGCGCCTCCTGGCGCGATGGCGCGGACGCGCCACCAATACGTGCCGTTCGGCAGGGTCTTCTTGACCGTCGCGCGTGAGTTGCGCGTGAAGAACTGCCCCTCCCCCGCGCCGAGCACCGGCGAGTTGAAGCCGGCGTCGGCGGCGATCGCGAACTCGTATTTCTCGGCGCCTGCGACTCCTGCCCACGCGAAGGGGGGAAGCGCCTGGACCGCGGCGTCGGGGGCTGGGGAAAGAAGGGTCGGAGTGACGACCGCGGCGTTCGCGGGGCCTGCGAGGACGACTGTTGCTGCGGCTGCCGCGAGGGCACCGATGACGACTCTGAGGATGGCGGCCATGGCTGAAGTTCGAGCTCAGCGGCCGCAGAGCTGTCCCGGTGACTCTCCTTTACTCGTCGCGGGCTGTCGCCGTGGGAATCGGGGGAACCAGGCCCGGCGCCAATCCCTCGGGCGAGGGGCTTTGCTCGTAAGCAGGCGGTAAGCGTTGTGTACGTTTCCTGTTTGTAACGCATACACGGGCCATTCCTGGGAAAGAAGCCACCTGACTCAATCGACAGGAGGGAAGACCAGGATGCGCAAGCTCGTACTACCTCTGACTGCGGTCGCGGCCGCGGCCGTCGCTTTTGCGGCCTCGGCGGTCGCTCAGGCGCCGCCGTCGATCAGCCTCACGATCGGCAAGCCGACCGGTGGGCCGGAGGGCAACGTGACGACGATCAGATACGGCCAACTCGTGCAGGTGTCCGGCGACGTCTCCGGCGCCCCGGCGAGCGGCGAGATCGTGGACATCACCATCACGCCGTATCGCGGCGAGACGACGATCCGGCAGGTACGGACGGACTCGACCGGTGAGTTCGAGTTCACGCACCGGCCCTTGATCCGCACCAGCTACACGGCGCGGGCCCGCGGCGGCACGAGCGCACAGGAGCCACTCGCGTTCGTTCGCCCGCGGCTCGTTCTGACGCCGTTGAACACGCGCAAGGGCCAGTACGTCGTGAAGATGGGGGCCAACGCGCAGAACGCCTCGCATGTGGTCTGGATCCAGCGCCGCATCAACCGCACCAGGTGGGCGACCGTCAAGCGCGTGCGGCTCAGCCGCACACTGAGCGCCCGCTTCACCGTGCGTCTGCCGAGCGGTACCCGCTGGGTACGCGCCTCCGTGCCGCAGACGCCTGGTTACCTCCGCACGACGAGCGACTTCGTCCGCGTCAGGTAGCGCCGATTGGGAGCGCCGGGCGATTGGGGCCCGGCGCTCTTTCTTATCGGCGATCCATGCGCACCGATATGGCGTGCGCGTCCCGAGAGATCCGGCGGCATACTTGTCTGCATGCACCTCGGCGACACGTGGATCTGGCTTCTACCGCTTCTCTTCAGCGCGCCGTGGATCGCGGCGATTCTCTGGTTCTGGCCGCGCGACGGATTCGCCGACGAGCCTCCGCCGTCCATGGGCGAGCTGGCGCGCGAGCGCCTGTTGCCACGCTGACCCCCCGGTTTCGCACTCGGGTAGAAGCACGCAGTCCGTCGGCGTCGCGGCTGCGTAAAGCTAGTGAGCCCGCGGGGATGGTCTAACGGTAAGGCGGCGGCCCACCAGGTCGCAGATGCAGGTTCGATTCCGGCTCCCCGCTTTCACCGCCGACCCGGCGATGATGTGTGTCCTGTGACAGAGCTGCTCGCGAACGAGGTGGCGCTGCTCGACGGGCTGCGGTCGGGCGACGAGGCCGTCTTCGCAGCCCTCGTGACCCGCTACGGCGGCGCGATGCTTCGCGTCGCGCAGCTGTATGTGCGCAGCCGAGCCGTCGCCGAGGAGGTCGTCCAGGACGCGTGGATCGGGGTGCTCAGCGGCAGCGCGCGGTTCGAGGGGCGCTCGTCGCTCAAGACCTGGATCTTCCGAATCGTCACCAACCAGGCGAAGACGCGGGCCGTGCGGGAAGGTCGGAGCATTCCCTTCTCCGAGCTCGGCCCGGACGAGCCCTCCGTCGATCCGGAACGCTTCCGCGGGCCGGAGGATCGCTACCCCGGCCACTGGGTGACGCATCCCTCGAGCTGGGCGGGGATACCGGAAGACCGCCTGCTCGCGTCGGAAACCCTGTCGCTCGTCGAGGACACGATCGCAGAGCTCCCCCCGGCCCAGGCAATCGTGATCACGATGCGCGACGGCGAGGGATTCGACGCTGGCAAAGTCTGCGATGCGCTCGAGATAAGCGAGAGCAATCAACGCGTGCTGCTGCACCGCGCCAGGTCGAAGGTGCGGCGGGCGCTCGAGGAGTATCTGGATGCGGCCTGAGCCCGAGTTGACCTGCGCCGAGGTCGTCGAGCTCGTCACCGACTACCTCGAGGGGCGGCTTTCCGAGAGCGAGCGCCGGCGGTTCGACGAGCACTTGACGGAATGCGACGGCTGCACGGCCTACGTCGAGCAGATGCGGACGACGATAGCCGTCTCGGGGCGGCTCAGTCCGCCCGAGCCTCGCGCCGAGTTCGAGGAGCGGCTCCTCCAGGCGTTCCGAGGCTGGCGCTCGCCCGAATAGGCGAGCGCCCGCGCTCGAATGAGATCAGCTTGCTGCGAGGCCCGCGGCCGTCGCAGGCAGTTTCGCCCACGACCCGACGGGGTCGAGCCGGCCACCGGAGTCGACGCTCCAGCCGAAGACGCGGCCCGAGTCGGCGTCGACGGCGTAGAGGTACCTGCCGTCCAGCGTGAGATCCTCGTCCCGCAGGCCCGGCTGACCGTCGACCGACACGCCGGCCGCCGCGTCTTC
>DATDKA010000121.1:0-11761 GCA_036520235.1 Gaiellaceae bacterium | reverse complement strand
CGCTCGATCAGCGCCTCGTGGACGTCGGTGATCGTCTCGCTGACGCCCTGGTAGGGGCCGGCGCCCCAGACGACGGCGTGGCGCTGCTTCAGCTCTTCGAACGGCACTAATCCTCCTCTTTCGCCGCCGACGTCAGCTCGTTCCGCGCCTGCCAGAGCTCCGGGTAGAGCTTGTGCTTGATCAGGCCGCCGAGCAGCTCGACCGGCGTTCCCTGCGTCCCGACGACCTCGTCTCCGATCACCCGCGCGACGACTTTGTAGTGGCGGACGCGCCAGAGGATGAGCCGCTCGTCCCACTCGATCAAGGCCTCGGCCAGCTGGTAGAGGTCTTCATGCTCCCGGCCCTGCTGGTAGAGCTCGACCACGCTGAGGCCCCGCTCCCGCCGCAGCTCGTGGAACGCCTGCCCGAGGTCGGGCGAAACCTCGCGGATCCGGCGGAAGCCGGGCGAGTCGAAGCCGCTCCCGTGCCCCAGCACCGGCCGGATCCAGCGCGTGTACTCCCACGGCGACATCCGCTCGAGCATCTCCAGCAGCGTCGCGACCGTCTTCAGGCAGTCGTTCGCGCGATGAAGCAGTCGGAGCGCGCCGGCCAGGTCGCCGGCCCTCATCAGTCGCGTCGCCTCCTCCACCTCGTTCCAGGCCAGCTTCAGCCAGAGCTCGGAGGACTGGTGGACGGTCTGGAACAGGAGCTCGTCCCGATGAGCCCACTCGCCCTCGGTCTTCTGGAGCGCGAGGAGCTCGTCGGTGCGCAGGTAACGCTCGTAGTCGCTCGCGCCCGGGCCCTCCAGGATCGGCGCGAACTCATCCTCGGGCTCGCCGCTGCCGTGCCCCGGCGGGGTCTCGGTCGCATCGGCGCTGCCCACGGGGCCAGCATACTTTCCGGCCATGGGCGACCTCTTCTCGGACGCAGCTGATCAGCGGTTGCCGGAGTTCGCGCCGCTTGCCCTACGGCTTCGGCCGCAGCGGCTCGAGGACTTCGTCGGCCAGGAGCACGTGCTCGGCGAGCACTCGGCGCTCCGCCTCGCGATCGAGGAGGACCGGGTCGGCTCGATGATCCTCTACGGCCCGCCCGGGAGCGGGAAGACGACGCTCGCCCGGATCGTCGCGAACCAGACCGGCGCGGCCTTCGAGGAGCTCTCGGCGGTGTCCGCGACGGTCAAGGACGTCCGGGAGACGATCGCGCGAGGTCGCGAGCGCCTCGGCGCGAGCGGCCAGCGTACGATCCTGTTCCTCGACGAGATCCACCGCTTCAACAAGGCGCAGCAGGATGCGCTGCTCCCGGCAGTGGAGGAGGGAATCGTCACGCTGATCGGCGCCACGACGGAGAACCCGTACTTCGAGGTCAACTCCGCCCTTCTCTCGCGCTCGCAGATCTACGAGCTTCATCCGCTGTCGGAGGAGGAGTTGGTCGTCGTGGTCCGGCGCGGGATCGACGACGTCGGCGCAGACGTCTCCGATGAGATCGCCGAGCTGATCGCGCGCCGGGCGGGCGGCGACGCCCGGAACGCGCTCAACATCCTCGAGCTCGCGGCGCAGACGGCCCAGGCAGAGGGCGGCCCCGTCACGGAGGAGCAGGTGGAGGACGCGGCGCGCAAGCGGCCGCTCGTCTACGACAAGGGCGGCGACGCGCACTACGACTTCATCTCGGCGTTCATCAAGTCGATGCGGGGGTCGGACCCGGACGGCGCCGTCTACTACCTCTCGGCGATGCTCGCCGGCGGCGAAGACCCGCGTTACGTCGCGAGACGGATGATCGTGCTCGCCTCCGAGGACATCGGGAACGCCGACCCGCGCGCGCTGCAGGTCGCGGTCGCCGCGGCCCACGCGCTCGAGCACGTCGGCTTGCCGGAGGCCGAGCTGAACCTCGCCCACGCGGCGATCTACCTGGCGCGTGCGCCGAAGTCGAACGCGGTGATCGAGGCGCTGCGGGAGGCCCAGGCGGACGTGAAGGAGCACGGCCACCTGCGCCCGCCCGATCCGCTCCGCGACGCCCACTACTACGGAGCGAAGAAGCTCGGCCGAGGCCAGGGCTACATCTACCCGCACTCCGATCCGCGCGGCTTCGACGTCGACCACCTGCCCGACGAGTTGAAGGGCCGCCGGTACTATCGGCCGTCGGGATCAGGCGAAGAGAAGGGTGACGAGGATGCCGGTTGAGCGCACCGCGAATGCGGTCTGGGAAGGCGACCTGATGAGCGGCTCGGGCGAGGTCTCCTCGCAAAGTGATGCCCTGCAGGGCGAAACGGTCAAGTGGAGCTCCCGCGCCGAGCAGGCCGACCAGCACACGAGCCCCGAGGAGCTGATCGCGGCCGCGCACGCCGCCTGCGTCTCGATGGCGCTCGCCCACGGGCTTGCAGAGGCTGGAACCCCGCCACAGCGGTTGGAAAGCGAGGCGACGGCAACGTTCGACCAGACCGACGCGGGATTCCGCCTGACGACCATGAAGCTGTCGATCACCGGTCAGGTCGACGGCATCGACGGCGTCGCGTTCCAGGAGGCGGCGGAGGCCGCCACGGAGAACTGTCCGGTGTCGCAGGCGATGAAGGGCAACGTCGACATCAGCGTCGACGTGCAGCTCGGCTAGTCAGACCCCTTCAGGATCCGGTTCGCTGCCAGCTCACCGAACGGCCCGCCGAGCGACCGATAGGCGGCGGCCGCCTGCTCGAAGTCGTAGTCGCTACGACGGAAGGCGAAGTCGCCGTCCCACGTGGCCCAGGCGGCTCGCACGTCGCCGTCGAGCGGCATACCCACGCTGCCGGGGTTGACGAGGTCGGTCCCGTCCGGCCCCTGGCGCCTGAACTGCTGGTGGCTATGGCCGAAGACGACCGTACGACCGCGAACGCCGCCGAGCAGCCCCTCTTCCCCCTGCTGCGGCTCGGGAGCGAAGCTGTCGACGTCGGAGACGGGCGAACCGTGCACGTAGAGATTCGCGTCGAGCTCGGCCTGAGGTGGCAGCCCATAGAGCCAGCCCACGATCTCCTCGGGGAGCTCGCCGCTGAACGCCTCGTAGACCTCCATCACCTCCGGCCGGTCGAGCGGCGGCTCGCGGAGCCAGCGCTCGCCGTTGCCGCGGATCCAGATCGCGTTCGGGAGGGCTTTCAGGGTCTCCAGCGTTTCGAGCGGAGCGGGGCTCGGCGTGCCGTAGTCGCCGCCGAGCAGCCAGCGGTCGACACCGAGCCTGTCGGCGTCGGAGAGCACCGCGTCGAGCGCGCCGGTATTTCCGTGAATGTCGTAAAGGATCCCCAACATGGGGGATCCATTGTGGACGCGATGCGTTAGGCTCGAGCCGAGTGACCGAACTGCGGGATACGCCGGGCGAGCGGCGGATCGGGGTCCTCCTGGTCGACGACGACGAGCTCTTCGTCGAGTCGCTGCGGACCTTCGTCGAGGACCAGCCCAGCCTCGCCGTCACCGGCATCGCAGCGAACGGGCTCGAGGCGATCGAGCTCGTGGAGGAGCTCGGGCCGGCGGCCGTCGTGATCGACATCCACATGCCACTGCTGGACGGCGTCACGACCGTCGCGCGCATGCGGCGCGACCACCCGGCGCTCTGCTTGATCGCGATGACAGGCGACGGCGCCGAGGAGCTCCACCAGGCGATCGCCGAGGCAGGCGCCGACGCGGTGCTGATGAAGGACGATCTCGGCCTCCGCCTCCGCGAAGAGATCACCTCGGCGCACGCCGAGCGGATCGCGGTCTAGCGCCGGACGACGGCGAAGAGATTTCGCTCGCAGGGCTCGCCGCCCGGCGCGAAGGCGTGGTGCGCGCCGAGGTGCTCGACGGTCCCGTCCGGGCAGGTCTCGGCCAGGTACGTCGCGAGCCATTGCCGCGCGTTCGGCTTCATTGCGGGCAGTCCGTAGTCCGGCGTCATCTCCGCCTCGCCCGTGTCGAAGAAGAGCACCCGCCGCGTCTGCGCCCAGATCTGTCCCAGCATTCCGGTAGCGGCGGAGAAGCCGTGCGCCCGGACGAAGTGGTGCCAGACCGAGAGACAGAGCACGCAGTCGGCGGGCGGCAGCGTCGAGACGTTCGCCGGAGTGACTTCGAGGGCGAGCACACCGACATTTCCGCGCCCGCTCCGCCGGGCCGCGAAGAGGGCCGTGCGATAGTTGCTCGGCTCGCTCTCGACGGCGATCGCCGGGATGCCGAGCGCTCCCAGCTCGAGCGCGAAATACCCCTCGCAGGCGCCGATGTCGACCGCGCTCCTGACGCCGAGCCGCTCGACCACCTCCTTGATCGCGCGCCAACGCGATTCCGACCCGGTCGCCCTCGCCGCGCGAATCGGGAGCCCCGGAACGGGTTGGTAGAGCCCGTTCGGAAGCGTGTCGATCCGGAAGCGAAGTTGATCGAGGAGGTCGTCCACGCGGTCGAAGGTCTGCCGGTTCACGACGGGCCGTAGGAGGCGCTTGGCATGGGCGAAGCGTCGCGCCGGGGCGTCACGCGGAACGGGTGCGGCAGCTGTCCGTGCAATCGCGATGCCGACGAGGAGGCCGCCGACCAACGCGACGACCGGCAGGTCCTCCTCGACCGCTCCGGTCCAGACGAGAATGCCGCCGCCGAGTGCAACCGGAAGGACTGCCGCCCAGAGCCGGCCGATCGTCAGCCCAACGACGGCCGCCAGCGCGAAGAGCACGACCACCGTGGGCGGCGGCCGCTCGGTCTCACGCGCAAAAACCGCGATCTGCGCGGCGAGGAATCCCAGTGCGGCGCCTGCCGGCAGCAGCAGGACAGGCGACCTCAAACGGTCTGCTCTCATTAGAGAAGACATTCCACGCGCTGGGAGGAGCGAGCCATCGCGCCCATCCGTGCCGTTGCTCCCCAGGACAAGGAAGAGTGGCGAGGGCCGGAATCGAACCGGCGACACCACGGTTTTCAGCCGTGTGCTCTACCAACTGAGCTACCTCGCCGCGCCGAGCGGCATTCAGGGTATCGGACGCCGCGCTACGCGAGCCGCAAAAAAAGGACGTCCGGACCGGTGTGACCGCGTCGCGAACGCCCTTGTTGCAGTTGAATCTAGCCCTGTTCCGTTCGCCGGGCAAGCACCGCGATTCCAGAGCCGATGGCAACGTCCGCAAAATCCGCGAAACCTCGGCGCCCGAGCTCTTGCCGGAGCAGCTCCGGCCGCACGTAGATCGGCGTGCCGGCGCCGTTGGTGTAGGCGAAGAGCGTCCAACCACCCGGCCTGAGCACCCTCGCGACCTCGTCGAGGAAGGGGATCATGTTCGTGTGCGTGATGAGGTCGAAGGACCCGTCGTCGAACGGCAGGTGAGCTGCGTCACCGACCTCGAAGGACGCAGCGGGAACCCGCTGCCGCGCCTCCTCGATCATTCCCGGCGAGACGTCGACGCCGGTGACCTCGGCCTCCGGAAAGCGCGTCACGAGCGCCTGGGCGCCGCGACCGGTCCCGGTGCCCACGTCGAGTGCCCGCGTGGCCGCCGGAACCCGCTCGAGCGCCCCCGCGACGAGCCGGTCGCCCTCGGGGCTCACCGTCTGGCCCCACACCGGCGCGAGCTTCTCGAACTGCC
This sequence comes from Gaiellaceae bacterium, assembly GCA_036520235.1. Taxonomy (GTDB): domain Bacteria; phylum Actinomycetota; class Thermoleophilia; order Gaiellales; family Gaiellaceae; genus JACDAN01. Next base: position 6,240 of record DATDKA010000121.1, on the reverse strand, counting down.
AGCGGATCACCGGGCGGAAGAGCGGCCAGAGGCGAGGCCGCCGAACGGTGACGTCTGTCGCCAGCCGCGCGAAGCGCTGCCCGAGGGTCAGTCCGACGCCCGTAGCCGAACCTCCATTCCGGGACGGATCCCGAATGTCTGCGCGGCGTTGCCACGCGAGATCGCGAGGGCGATGTTCCGGTAGGCATCCTCGTAGAGGATGATGTCGCCCGGCCGCGCCTCCGCGAAGGCGCGCGCGGCGAGGGCATAGAAGCGGTCCATGGCAAGCTCGACCTCGACCCGCCTGCCCGGGATGATGCCGAGCGGCTCGACCTGGTCGGCGTGGACGTTCAGCTCGACGTTCCCGAACCGGTCGACGTGCAGGCACGTCGCGCGAACGCGGCGCTCACCGATCTCCGGCTCGGGGATCTTGGGGCGAACGAGCGACCCGACCTCGACGGCAGCGCCGAGCTCGCTCGGCTCGAGGCCCTTCGTGAGATAGGCGCAGGCCGGCGAGAAGATGTCGCGTCCGTGGAAGGTGGCCGAGATGGGGCTCAGTGCGTACTCGCGGTTCGTGATCTCGTACGCCTCGTGGATCCCGCCGAGGCGCTCCGCGGCGGGAATCAGCAAACCGTTGTCGGGCCCGACCAGCACGCGCCCGTCGCCGGTGCGGATCACCAGCGCGCGCCGCGGCGAGCCCACCTCGGGATCGACGACCGCCAGGTGCACCCCCTCCGGCATGTAGGGGAGCGTGTTGGCGAGGACGAGGGCGCCCTGGAGGATGCTCTGCGGCTCGATTCCGTGCGTGATGTCGATCACGTCCGCGTCCGGCGCGATCCGCTTGATCACACCGTGGCAGGTGCCGACGAAGTCGTCGCCGAGCCCGAAGTCCGAGAGGAACGTGATCACCACGGGCCGGAAGCTAACGCCTCGACGAGGCCGTCGAGGTCGTGTGTGTTCGCCTCGCGGACGACAGTCACGCCCGCCCGCTCCGCGGCTGCCGTGGTCTCCGGCCCGATGGATATTGCGGGAAGCTGCGCGCCAAGACGGCCGTAGGCCCGGGCCGCTGAAGCCGAGGCGAGCACGACCACGTCCGCCCCTGGCAGCGCCTTCGGCACGAGCTCGCGCGTCCGGTAAAGGGCGACGAAGTCCGCTCCCAGCTCGTTCGGGAGCAGCCGCCTCGCCCCCTCTGCAGCCGCGAAGAGCACCCGGCCCGCGGGGCGCGGCAGCTCGGCCAGCAGGCCTTCCTGGGTGGCGACGGCGGGCACGAGGTCGGCGCCGCCGAGGGCCGCCGCCGTGGCGCGGCCGATCGCGGCGATCTGCCTCGGGCGTCCCCGCCCCCGCCGGCGCAGCTCGCGCGCAGCGGTGACGCTCGTTACGACGAGCCAGTCGTACCCGTCGAGCTCGACCGTGTCGTCGCTGAGCGGCTCGGTCGCGATCAGCGGTTCGATCTCCACCCCGTGACCCGCAGCGCGCAGGCACTCCGCAAGCTCCTCGTTGCGACCCTCGGGCCGCGTGAGCAGGACTCTCACCTGGCGAGCGCGACGAGCTCGGCCGCGAGCGAGGCCGGGTCCTCCCCCGACCGCCGCTCGACCCACGTCCCATCCTCCGCCGCCACGAGGGCGGTGAGGCGCGCGCCGTCGTGGAAGGCGGCCACCGGGGCGAGGCAGCCGCCGCCGATCGCCGCCACGCAAGTCCGCTCGGCCTCCACGCGCCGCCGCGTCTCCGCGTCGTCCGCGGGCCCGACCGCCTCCTCCTCGCCTTCCCGGACCTGAAGCGCGAGCGCCCCCTGACCCGCCTCCGGGAGCAGCTCCTCCGGCTCGAAGCGACGGTCGATCTCGCTGCCCAGCCCCAGACGGTCGAGGCCGCAGGCCGCCAGCACGACCGCATCCAGCCCCCGCTCCCCGCGTTTGCGAAGCCGCGTGTCGATGTTTCCGCGCAGCGGCTCGATCTCGAGTTGTGGCTCCAACGCCAGAAGCTGCGCCTTGCGCCGGATCGAGGCAGTGCCGACTCGAAGGCCCGGCCGGAGCTCTCCCACTCCGCAGAGCGCATCGCGGGGATCCTCCCGCCGTAGGTAGGCGCCGACGGTAAGGCCCTCGGTGTCGGTCGAGGTCATGTCCTTGGCCGAGTGGACGGCGACGTCGATCCGACCGTCGAGCAGCGCCTCTTCGAGCTCCTTGACGAAGACGCCGCGGGCGCCGATCTCGCCAAACGGTTTGCTGCGGTCCTTGTCACCGGCCGTCGTGACCGGCACGAGCGCGAACTCGAGCCCCGGCCGGCGCAGGCGATCCGTCGCGAGCTCGGCCTGCCTGAGCGCGAGCCGGCTACCCCTCGAGCCGACTCTCAGGACCACGGTGCTCCTCGGCCGCCGCCTCTTTGAGCCGCACGATCGGCTCGTGGAGGAGCTTGTTCACGATCTGCGTCGTCAAGGACTCGACGGCGCTGCGCTCCCCCTCAGAGAGGTCGGCCAGCCGCCCGCTCGCCTTGGCGAGCTCGCTGCGGCGAATCTCCTCGGCGCGCTGCCGGAGCGACGCAATCACCGGCGCGACGTCCCGGGCCGCGAGCCACGCCGAGAACCTCTCACCCTCGGCGACGGCGATCGCTTCCGCCTTCGCGAACTCAGCCTCCCGGCCACGCGTCGTCTCCTCGACCACAGCCTGAAGGTCGTCGATGTCGTACAGGTAGCAGTCACCAAGCTCGTTGATCGCCGGATCGAGGTCGCGCGGCACTGCGAGGTCGATCAGCAGGAGCGGTCGGCCCTTGCGAGCCGCCAGCACGCCGGCGACGTCGTCCTTCGTCAGCACGAGCTCGGGCGAGCTCGTCGACGAGACAAGGATGTCACACGAAGCGACGGCGTCCGAGACGCGCTCGAGCGGGATCGTCTCGCCACCGAGCTCGTCCGCGAGCGCCCGTCCGCGCGCATCCGTACGGTTGGCGACGAACGAAAGGGTCGCGCCGCGCTTGATCAGCCGGCGGGCGGCCCTCGTGCCGATCCTCCCGGCGCCGACGATCGCGATCCTGGAGCCGTCGAGGTCGCCGAAGACCTGTGCCGCGAGCGCAGCGGCGGCGGACGAGGTCGTCCCCGGGCTCTCCGCAATCGCCGTGTCAGTGCGCACCTTCTTGCCGGTGTGGAGCGCGAGGTTGAAGACGCGGTCGAGCAGCGGCCCGACCGTGCCACGCTCGTAAGCCGTCCGAACCTGCCCGAGGATCTCGCCCTCGCCGGGGACGAGGGAATCGAGTCCGGCCGCGACGCGGAAGAGGTGCACCGCGGCCGCCTCGTCCTCGAGCCGGTACAGGTACGGGTCGAGCTCCGCTCCTGCGAGCCCCTCGAGCAACTCGGTCGCCCGGCGGTCGGCACGCGCCGCCTCCGAGGCGGAGAGGTAAACCTCGGTCCGGTTGCAGGTCGAGAGCAGTAGGGCCTCGCCGTCGATCTCCGCCGCCAGCTGAGCTCCGAGCTCGGCAGCCCGGTCTGGGTCGAGCGCGACACGCTCGCGCAGCTCGACGGGAGCGAGCCGGTGTGAGGTTCCGACGAGTAGCAGGTTCATGCGACGTGGGTGAGCAGAAGCCCGAGCTGGAGGACGATGACGAGGCCGAACCCAACAAGTGAGAGCGACGCGGCGAGCACCCGCCGCCCGGCCTGGACGCGCAACGCGAGAATCCCGGCGTACAGCAGCCACATCCCGACCGTGGCGACGATCAAGAGGTCGACTCCGTGCTCAGGGAGCCGTGCGAACCCCGGCGCGAGCCCCAGCGTGAGCGCGGCGAGCGAGACCGCGATTGTCTTCACCGTCAGCTGGTCGAGAGCGACAAGCGAGGAAAGGCGGAGCCGGAGGATCGTCGCGCGGTGGTGTTTCAGCAGGCGCGCCTGCCAGAGCTCGAGCGCCGCCAGCCCCGCTGCGACGGTGAAGCCGGCGAACGCCGAGAGGACGAACGAGACGTGCACGACGAGGAGCACGTCATGCCAGGAGGGGCCCTGCTCGGCAGCCGTCCCGCCGGCGAGGTAGGAGACGCCGAGCAGCGCAGCGGCAAGCGGCATCACCGCCAGCCCCAGCATCCGGTAGCGCGGGCTGCAGCCCCAGATCAGGTAGGCGCCGACGACGAGCCAGACGAAGAGGTTCAGCGAGCCGGCCCAGGTGCCCCACGGGAAGCCCTCCCCGCGCGCCGCCTGCCCGGCGAGGAGTGCGGTCTGGGCGAGCCAGCCCACGCGCACACCCCAGGTCGCAAGCCGGCCGAGCGAGCCGGGATGCCGTGCGTTGCCCGCATAGGCGACGGCAGCCTCGCCATAGGCAAGCAGCGCCGGCCACACGAGGAGCTCAGCCACCCGACTGCTCCTTCGCGAGGCGCGCGAGCTCCGCCAGCTCACGCTCGATCCGCGAGAGCTTGAGCGCGATCAGCACGATGTAAAGCAGGACCGCGCCGAACAGCACCAGGTAGGCGGCGGCCAGGTACTTCTCACCGGTGCTCACGCCAGCCGTTCCCTGAGCTCTCTCAGGCTGGCGTCCGCGCGCTTCCCGGTCAGCTCGATGGCGTATAGCGCTGCGGCCAGGGCGAGCATCCCCGCCAGGCAGACACAGAAGCTGAGGAACATCGACGCCGACATCTGCGGCCCGTCTCGCGTGAAGATCGGCGAGGGGTGCAGCAGCTGGTCGGCGAGGCGGATCGCGAGGAAGCTGACCGGCAGCAGGACCGCCCCGAACAGCGCGTAGACGGCCGAGGTGCGCGCGCGGCGCGGGCCCGGCTCGGTCGAGTAGCGCAGCATGAAGTAGGCCGAGTAGAAGAGGAAGAGGATCAGGAAGAGGACGAGCTGGCGCTCGCTCCAGGTCCACCAGACACCCCAGGAGATCTTCGCCCAGATCGAGCCTGTGATCAGCGTGAGCACGCCGAAGATGACGCCCATGTGGACGGCCGTGTAGCTCTCGAGGTCAGCGCGCTGGTCTCCCTTCCAGAGCAGGCGGAACGCCTTCCACGCCGCCCAGCCGAAGCACGCATAGGCGGTCAGCGCGACGGGGACGTGGATATAGAAGATCCGCTGGCTCGGGCCCTGGTCGGCGTCCTCGGGCGCCCACAGCAGCGCCAGCCCGAGGCCGAGCGTCAGCAGCACGGCCGCAGCGAGAGCGAGTGCGGCCGCGCCGTTATTCCGTAACGACGTACTCAAAGCTTGCCCAGGAGAGGATCGCAAAGATGAGGTCGTAGAGCGCCAGGAAACCGAGGTACCGGGCGGGATCCTCGGCCAGGGTGGCGCCGACGCCGCCGACGATCAGCGGGATCGCGAGTGGCAGGAAGAGCAGCGGCAGGAGAAGCTCGCGCGCCCGGGCGGCCGCCGCCATCGCACCGAGGAGCGTCCCGACCGACGCGATCCCGATGTCCGCGAGCGCGACAGCCGCAAGGAGCTCCCAGCTCACCGGCTCGTAGAAGAGCGCGAAGGCGGGCAGGGCGACGGCCTCGGCGAAGATCAGGAAGGCCACGACGCTCAGGGTCTTGCCGAGCCAGATCGCGCTGCGGTCGCACGGCGCCAGCAGCAGGCCGTCGATCACGGCCCCCTCCCGCTCGGCGACGAACGACCGGACGAGCGCAAGCAGCGCCGTGAAGAGGAGCGCGATCCACAGCATCCCTGCGGCGGCGAGGCGGGAAGAGTCGTCCGGCAGAGCGAAGTGGAAGACCACGAGCGCCCCGACGACGAAGAGCAGCATCGCGGGGACTGTGTCCCGCGAGCGCAGCTCGACGAGCAGGTCCTTGCGCGCGAGCGCGGTGACGTCCGCCAGGTAACCGCTCATGCGGGTGCGAGCGCCAGTCGTGAGGTCGGGCGGTCGGCGAGCCGCTCCGGCTGGTGGCTGGAGAGGACGATCGTGCGACCGGGCACCGCCCGCTCGAGCTCGTCCAGCAGGAGCTCCGCGCCGGCCGCGTCGAGCGCGGCGAACGGCTCGTCGAGGAGCAGCAGATCCGGCTCGTGCAGGAGCGTCCGCGAGAGCGCGAGCCGCTGAAGCATCCCGCGCGAAAGCGACGAGGTGGGCTCGTTTCGCGCCGCCCAGAGCCCAAACCGCTCGAGCAGCGCCCCGGCGCGCTCACGGCGTTCGGGGATCCGGTAGAGCCGCCCGTACAGGTCGAGGTTCTCCAGCGGTGTCAGCTCGCGGTAGACGAGCGGGTCGTGGCCGAGGAAGCCGAGCCGCGCGCGCTCGAGGTCGACTTCGATCTGCCCGGCCGTCGGAGCGATCAGCCCGGCGATCAGGCGGAGGAGCGTCGTCTTCCCAGAGCCGTTCGAGC
>DATDKA010000120.1:0-4061 GCA_036520235.1 Gaiellaceae bacterium | reverse complement strand
CGCGTCCTCCTTGTCGATCCACTCCGTCCGCGTCTGCACCCGCGCGTCGGGGAACTTCGTGACCGCGGCCTCGACGTCGGCCTTCGCCTGGTCGGTCGGCCCGTCGGCCATCTGCAGGAAGGTGAAGCGGTTGCGCTTCGTCTCGAACAGCTTGTCGAACGCCGCGATCGAGACGCTCGCCGAGCCGAGCAGCGGGTAGAACGGCGGAGCCTTGTAGAGGCCGCGCACCACGAAGTCGGCCTTGTTCCCACCGGGCGCCTCGACCTTGAGGGTGTCGCCGATCGCGAGCTTCTTGTCCTCGGCGAACTCGCTGTCGACGATCGCGCCGTTCGCCCCGAGCTGGGCCAGCGTCGCGTCGGAGGAGCCGTTGCGCCAGTCGAAGTTGTAGCCGGACGCGATCTTGTCCGGCTCGATCCCCGTCAAGTCCTTGCCGGACCCGGCGAGGCGGACGACTTCCTCCCGGACATCGGTCACCGTCTCCGCCCCCTGCGCGTTGTGGGCGGCCGTGCTGGCGTCCGCCGCGAACGGCGAGTAGCCGTCCTCCGACGTGATGATCAGGTCGGCGGCGATCTGGTTCTCGATCGCCTGCCGGTTCGAATCCCGCATGCCTGCCGCGAGCGTGGCGACGAAGGTGACGAGGGCGATGCCGATCATCAGCGAGGCGGCAGTGGCAGCGGTCCGGCCGGGGTTCCGTTTCGAGTTGCCTTCCGCGAGGCGGCCGGCCGCGCCGCCGATCCGCTGCGCCGGCCAGCCCACCACCGATGCGAGCGGCCGCACCAGCTTCGGCGACAGCAGCGCGACCCCGAAGAAGAGCGCAAGCACGCCGACGGCGATCGAGAGCAGGCGCTGTCCGATGTCGACGTCCTCCGCGAAGAGCGAGTAGCCGAGCAGGAGCACCGCCAGCACGATCAGCACGCTCGCGATGTAGGGCGAGTAGCGCGAGAAGCGGCCGGGCGGCAGGGTCGCTCCCTCGCGGACGGCGGAGATCGGCGGCACCTTCGTCGCCCGAAGGGCTGGCGCAAGGCCGGCGACAAGGGTGACGACGATGCCGACGACCAGCGCGACGATCACGGTTCGCAACGAGAAGACCAGCCCGGTCGTCGGCAGCTCGAGGTCGAGCAGCTTGAAGAGCCAGTTCAGCGCCTTCGCGAGACCGATGCCGAGGAAGAGCCCGATGACGGAGGCGACGACGCCGATGGCGAACGCCTCGAGCATCACCGAGCTGAGCAGCTGCCGCCGTGAGGCGCCGAGCGTCCGAAGCGTCGCCAGCTCGCGGGTTCGCTGCGCCACGGTGATCGACAGAGTGTTGAAGATCACGAAAGCGCCGACGAAGAGCGCGATCGCACCAAACGTAAGCAGGAAGTAGCGGATGAAGGTGACGAAGGTGGCGACTTCACCGCTGTCCTCGTCGGCTTGCTCGACGCCCGTGCGCACCTCCACCGTCTTCGGCAGCTCACCGCGGAGGTCGGTGACGAGCTCCTCCGGCGAGGTGCCGCCCTTGGCGGCGACGGAGATCGCGTCGAGCTTCCCCTGGCGGTCGAGCAGCCGCTGCGCCTCCGGGAGGTTGAAAACCGCGAACGTGGCGCCCCCGAGCGACTCGACGCCCGGGTACTGGGCAACCCCGACCAGCTTGAAGTCCTGAACCGGGCGCAGCGTCGCGATCGGGACCCCGCCGCCGACGGTGTAGCCCTGGTCCTTGGCCGTCCCGGAGTCGATCACAACCTCGTTGGGCCCTGACGGCCACCGCCCTTCCTTGAGCTCCAGCGGGTTGAAGCGTGGATAGGCCGGGTCGATGCCGAAGCCGAAGGTCGGCGCGTTCTTCGAGATCACCTTCCCGTTCCGGTCGATGATCTTGACCGCGGTGTCCTCGAAGACGCTGCCCGCGGCGGCGTCGACCGTCCCTGCCGAGCGCACCTGGGAGAGCACCGACTCCGCGAACGGCGGGCTCGTGGCGCTCTCGCCCTCGAACGTGATGTCGGATGCCGCGGCCTGGACCACGGCGTCCGTTCCGGCGTACGAGTTGACGAAGATCCGGTTGAACGCGCGGTCGATCGTGTCGGTCAGGACGAGGGTGCCGCTGATCATCGCGACGCCGAGGACGATCGCGATCCCGGTCAGGACCGCGCGGAACTTCCGGCCGGCCAGGCCTCTTAGCGCGACGCGGATCACGTCAGCGTGACGTCCTTGATCGTCTCGATGATCTCCTCCTCGCCAGCCTTGCCGAGCTCCTTCACGATCTCGCCGTCGGCGAGGAAGAGGACCCGACCGGCAGTGGCGGCGGCGCGTGCTTCGTGCGTCACCATCACCATCGTCTGGCCGTAATCGTTCACGGAGTCCTGGAGCAGCTCGAGGATCTCGCCCCCCGTCTTCGAGTCGAGGTTCCCCGTCGGCTCGTCTGCGAAGACGACCGTCGGGCGGGAGACGAGCGCGCGGGCGATCGCGACGCGCTGCTGCTGGCCGCCGGAGAGCTCGGACGGACGGTGCGAGAGGCGGTCGGAGAGGCCGACACGCTTGACGAGGTCGTCGTAGAAGCCCCGGTCCGGCTTCTCGCCGGCGAGCGACAGCGGGAGGAGGATGTTCTCGTCCGCCGTCAGCATCGGAAGCAGGTTGAAGAACTGGAAGATGAACCCGATGTGCGCCCGGCGTAGCTTGGTGATCTCGTTGTCGCTGAGCTTCCCTAGGCGCGTTCCGGCGATCGTGACGTAGCCGCTCGTCGGGCGGTCGAGCGCGGCGAGGATGTGCATCAGCGTCGACTTGCCGGACCCCGACGGCCCCATCACGGCCGTCAGTTGCCCGCGCTCCACGTCGAGGGAGACGCCGCGGAGCGCGTCCACGGCGGTATCGCCCTCGCCGTAGCGGCGAGTGATCTCGTTCGCAGTGACGACCGCGCCGTCGCGATCGCCGTTCTGTGACAACTCCACAGTCCCTCCCAGCATGTGAGTGGCGGCGAAAGTTAGTAGCTACTAGCTCTCGGCCAAGCTAGTCAAACCAGCTGAGAAGGTCAAGCGGCGTTCAGACACGTCTGAACCCCTCGTTCACCGGACGTGTCCATTTTCCGGCACGGGGCCGCGGGAGCCCAGCAACCATACGCCGGCCTGTCCCGGGACCTGGTCCCTGGACGGGGCGCCGGGAGCCTTGGCCCGTCGGGTGAGGGTTCTGGGGAAAGCGCCGGAGGGCTCAGCAGCGGCGGAGGACCTTGCAGACGCGCTCGATGCGCACGGCGAAGTTGATGTTCTCACCACCGCCGGCGAGCAGCACGCCGACGACCTGACCGCGGCGGTTGACCGCGGGCCCGCCGGAATTTCCCGGATTCGCGGCTGCGTCGGTCTGCACCATCCTCCTGGTGACGCGGCTGACGATGCCGGTGGTGACCGTTCCGCCGAGGCCGTAGGGGCTCCCAACGAGGAGCAGCTGCTCACCGGTCTTCGGCCTCGCGCCCCGGGGCTTCTGCCAGAGCGGCGCCGCGCCGTCGGGACGCCCCTCGACCCGGACGAGCGCCAGGTCGTTCTTCCTGTCGCGGCTGACGACCTCTCCGGTCCAGTCGTCACCCTTGTGCGAGAGCTCGACGGTGCCGTCGAAGCCCTCGACGACGTGCGCCGCGGTGATGAAGTAGGTGCCGTCTTCGCCGCGCCACCCGACGAAGGCGGTTCCGATGCTTCGGCCCGCCGAGATCGTGAAGACGCTCTTCAGGATCCGGCCGGCGATCGGCGTCACGCGAAGCTCCCGCTCGGTCGTCTTGAGGCGACCGGCGAGCTGGTCGTTGTCCTGGTGCACGAACCGCAGCTCCCGCTCGATCCGTTTGGCGTGGAGCTGGGCCACCTTGGCCGCGTCGAGCGCGCTCTGCTGACGAACGAACGACACGAGTGCGATCACGATCGCCACCAGCGCGAGGGCGAGAGAGACGAACGGGCTTCTCAGCCACGACGCGCGGGCGGGCCCGCCGTACTCGTCGTAGCTCATGCGCCGGTGATCGACAGCGTCTCGCCGGTCTCGAGCCCGCGGCGGGCGGACTCGCCCGCCGGGAGCTCGAGTACGATCCGTGCGCCGCGCTTCGACGCGGC
>DATDKA010000119.1:0-25953 GCA_036520235.1 Gaiellaceae bacterium | reverse complement strand
GGCGAGTCCCTGACCAAATTCTGTCAGGGCCAGGGCATGGACGTCGGTGAGGTGATCGCGATCGGTGCGGCCGTGGCCGACGCCTTGGATCATGTTCATCGGCGCCGGATCATTCATCGTGACATCACTCCCAGTAATGTTCTGATCGGCCGCGATGGCCGGGTCAAGCTCGCCGATTTCGGGGTGGCCCGACTGCTTGACGGCATTTCCACGCACACCGCGACCGGGATGACCCTGGGTACCGCCGGATATCTCTCGCCGGAGCAGGCGCAGGGGAAACGGGCGACGCCGGCGAGCGACCGCTACGCGCTCGGGGTCGTCGCGTACGAGCTTTTGACCGGCCGGCGGCCGTTCGAGTCCGAGAACCCAACCGCGGAGGCCACGGCGCACGTCACGGCCCCGGTGCCGGCGATCAGCAGCGAGGCGGAGGTACCCGCCGAGCTCGACCCCGTCTTCCGCCGAGCGCTGGCAAAGGAACCGGCGGCGCGATATCCGAGCGCGGAGGCATTCGTCGCCGACCTGCGCGACTCGCTCAGCGGGCCGGCTGAGGAGACTGCGGCGACTGTCGCGCTCCCGGCGTACGGCCGCACTCCGGCGTCGCGACGGAACCGGGGCTGGCTCCTCGTGCTACTGGGCGCACTCGCGGTCGCACTCGCCGTGGGAGGACTGGCGCTCGCGGGCGTTTTCGGAGGCAGCGATCCGCAGACGCGCACTGTGGTGAGGCAGACCACGATCCAGGGCGAACCGACGACCGTGCGAGAGACCGTGACGCAACAACCGCCGCCGCCTGCTCCACCACCGCCGTCCCCGCCGACGCCGCCCTCCCCGACGCCGCCCTCCCCGACGCCGCCGCCGGCGCCGAGCGCGAGGTCGGGCCAGCAGCTGACCGATCAGGCGACGGCGCTTCTGGGCCAGGGCCGCTGGGCGGAGGCCGAGCAGGTCGCGCGGCAGGCGGTGCAGAAGCTCAACGGGTCGGGCCAGCTCTACGAGGCGTACGCGAACTACGACCTGGGCCGCGCGCTCGTCGAGCAGAATCGCTGCGACGAGGCGCTCCCCTATCTCGACCGGTCGGAGCAGATCCAGGGCTCAAGACGCGAGATCCGCGAAGCCCGCGCGAAGTGTCGGTAGCGCCTCAGCCGAGTCGCTGCGCGTACTGCTGCTCGTAGTAGGACCGGTACTCGCCGGACTTGAGCGGCTCCCACCACGCGCGGTTCTCGCGATACCACTCCACCGTCTCCGCAAGGCCGTTCTCGAACGATCGCTCGGGCTTCCAGCCGAGGCCGCGCAGCTTCGAGTCGTCCAGCGAATAGCGGCGGTCGTGACCGGGACGGTCGTCGACGTGCCTGACGAGCGACTCGTCGGCGCCGGTCAGCTCGAGGATGCGCGCCGTGATCTCGAGGTTCTCGTGCGGCTCGCCGCCGATGTTGTAGACCTCGCCCGCGCGGCCCTGCCGCAGGGCTACCTCGATTCCGGCGCCGTGATCCTCTGCATGCAGCCACTCCCGGACCTGCTTGCCGTCGCCGTAGACAGGGAGCGGCTCACCGTCCAGCGCGTTCGTCGTAAAGAGGGGGATCAGCTTCTCGGGGTACTGGTTCGGCCCGTAGGTGTTCGCGCCGCGCGTGACCAAAGCATCGACCCCGTAGGTGCGGACGTACGCGATCACCTGCAGGTCGCCGCCCGCTTTCGACGCCGAATACGGGCTCGACGGATGGAGGCGATCCTCCTCGGTCGAGTGGACCCCGGGCGGGACGTCGCCGTACACCTCGTCGGTCGAGACGTGGACGAGCCGAATCGCGTGCTCGCGGACATACTCCAGAAGGACGTGCGTCCCGTAGACATCCGTCTGGATGAAGTCGCCAGCCGCCAAGATCGACCGGTCGACGTGCGTCTCGGCGGCGAAGTTCACGATCGCTCCGCAACCCTCGCCCGCCTCTGCGACGGCGTCGGCGTCGGCGATGTCGCCCTGGAGGAACGTGTGCTCGACGCCGCTCAGGTTCGCCGGGTTGCCCGAGTACGTGAGCTTGTCGAGGACGACGACGTCCTCGCCGGCGCGCACGAGCCGCTTAACGAAGTGCGAGCCGATGAAGCCGGCGCCGCCGGTGACCAGGATCTTCATCGGCTCGAAGCCTAGTCGCCTAGCCGGCGGAGACATTCCCGCAGCCCCTCGCGCCAGTCCGGGAGCTCCGGCGCCCCTCGCTCTGACCTCAGCACCGAGTACGCCGGGCGCGGCGCGGGCGCGCCGAACTCCGCAGTCGTGATCCGCCGGACATGGCAGTCCAGCCCCGCGTCCTCGAAGATCGCCTCGGCGAAGTCGGCCCACGTACAGTCGCCGGCGGCCGCGACGTGGTAGGTGCCGTGCGGGAGCTCGAGCACCGCGCGCGTGGCCTCGGCCAGGTGGCCGACGTACGTCGGGGAGCCACGCTGGTCGCCGACGACCGCGACCTCGTCCCGTTCCGCGCCGAGTCGGAGCATCGCCCGGACAAAGTTGTGGCCGGTCGAGCCGAAGAGCCACGAGGAGCGGACGATCCAGCCGTCGCGGACCTCGTGCTCGCCCTGGAGTTTCGTGCGTCCGTAGACCCCGAGCGGCGACGTCGGATCGCTCTCGACGTAGGGCTCACGTTTCGAACCGTCGAAGACGTAGTCGCTCGAGTAGTACACGACCGGCGCGCCGAGCTCGACGACGTTCCGCGTGCCGAGGACGTTGGCGCGGCGGGCGCCGTCCGGATCCGATTCCGCGTCGTCGACCTTCGTCCAGGCCGCCGCGTGGAGGACGAGCTCGGGGCCCTCTTCGAACGGGTACGGGTCGGTGACGTCCCACTCCGCGTGCGCGACCGACCGCGCATCAGGGAAGACCTCCGCCAGCGCCGTCCCCAGCTGGCCCCCGGCCCCGGTGATCAGGATGCCGCGGCGTCCCGGTCCGAGAGGATCGGCGATTCCGTGCTCCAGAGGTGGCGGACGCGGGGGTCGTCCCAGGGAATCTCGTGCTCGTCCGGGTCTGCCGGGTCGTACTCCTCGGTGACGTGGTAACAGAAGAGGAGATCCGTCAGAGCCTCGAAGCCGTGTGCGTGACGGCCCGGGATGTAGATGGCGACGGGGTTCGCGTCCCCGATGTCCTCCGTGAACGTCTCGCCGGACTCGCGGTCGAGGACGACGACGCGCGCCATGCCCTGGAGGCAGGCGAAGAGGTCGTCCTGGCCGCGCTGGTGGAAGTGGAGGCCGCGAATCACGCCCCGCCGCGAGTAGGAGAGGTTCGTCTGGGCCGTCGGCCGTGGGAGAGCGCTCTCGCGCCGGAGCTCCATGAACCAGCCGCGCCCGTCTTCGAACCGCCTGAGCGGCAACCGGAGGATCCCCTCGATCACGGCTTGTTCGCGCCGTTCTGGCGGACGAAATCGTTGACGGCGTAGTAGACGTCGATCGACTCGCCGGCATCCCCCCAGAAGCCCTCGACGATGTCGTACTGCATCGACCCCCGGTCAATGAACCAGTTGTTGACGTCGGTGATCTCGAGCTCGCCTCGGCCCGACGGCTCGAGCCCGTCGATGATCTCGAACACGCCCGCGTCGTAGAAGTAGATGCCCGTGACGGCGAATTCGCTCGGCGGCTCCTCCGGCTTCTCGTGGATCTTCACGACCCGCTCTCCGTCGAGCTCGGGAACGCCGAGATGCTGCAGGTGCTCCGGATCCTCTTCGCGAGCCAGCAGGATCCGCGCGCCCTTGCCCTGGGCGGCGAAGTTGTCGACAGCGTGCTTGATCGACCGCTCGAAGACGTTGTCGGCGAGCATCACCACGATCGGGTCACCGCCAGCGAACCGCTCAGCGAGCCCGAGCGCCTCGGCGATGCCGCCGGCGCGCTCCTGGTAGGCGTACGAGAGCCGGTCGATGCCCCACTCGTGGCCGTTGCCGAGCAGGCGGAGGAACTCACCCGCATGCGTTCCGCCGGTGACGACCATCAGCTCCCTGACCTCGCAGCCGACGAGCGCCTCGATCGCGTAGGTCACCATCGGCCGGTCGTAGATCGGCAGCAGGTGCTTGTTCGTGATCCGCGTCAGCGGATGGAGCCGAGTGCCACTGCCCCCGGCGAGGATCACACCCTTCATCGCGGCCGGATGCTACGGGCTAGTGTCCGGGCAGATGAGCGAGAACGAGCGCGAAGAGCCGAGCGAGGAGTCGAGAGACGAGTCGTTCGAGGGCGAAGACCTGCTCCTCGGCGGGCCGGCGCCGAGCCTCGATCCCTACACGCCCGAGCCGGGCCCGAGGCCCGGCGAGCAGCGTGCGTTCGCGATCATGCGCTGGGCCTGGGTGCCGATCCTCGTCGTCGCGCTCCTCCTCGTCATCGCGATCTTCCGGTAGCCAGCCGGCCTTGGCTCAGCGGCCGGCGGGGCTGACCACGGGCGACGGCGTCTCCTCCAGCGGTGACGCCTCTACGCGGACGAGCCTCGCCGCGCCTTCCGGCAGCCACCAGTTCCAGCGGCCGAAGAGGGCCATCGCGCTCGGGACGAGCAGCGCGCGGATGATCGTGACGTCGATCAGGATCGCGGCGGCGAGGCCGAGGCCGAACTGCTGCAGGCCGACGATCGAGCCGGCGACGAAGCCCATGAAGGCCGCGAACATGATCAGCCCGGCAGCGGTCACGAGGCGACCGGTCTTCGCGAGCCCCCGCGTGACTGCGAGGCGGTTGTCGCGTGTCGCGTCCCACTCCTCCCGCATCCGACTGACGAGAAACACCTCGTAGTCCATCGAGAGCCCGAAGAGCATCGCGAACAGGAAGATCGGAATCCAGCCCTCGATCTGGTCGAACTGCGTCAGCCCGAGCGGCTCCCCGACCCCGAGCTTGAACGCCGAGACGAGGATCCCGTAGGCCGCTGCGATCGAGAGCAGGTTGAGCAGGATCGCCTTGAGCGGCAGGAGCAGCGACCGGAAGGCGCGCACCAGCAGCACGTAGGTCAAGAGCAGCACGGCGAGCACGAGCCACGGAAAGGCGCCGTAGGTGATATCCAGGAAGTCGACACCGAAAGGCGGGCCGCCGCCGGCCAAGACCTCCACGCCGGCCGGGAACGCCGCCGCCGGGATGATTACGTCCCTGAGCCGCCGGACGAACTTCTGCGACTCCGGCTTGCCGTACTCGTCCTTTCCGATCGCCTGCACACGCAGGTAGCGGCCCGTCGGGTCGACCGACTGCGGCCCTGCCGCGATCACGTCGGCCACGTCGCCGTCGCCGCGGAGGAGGCTCGCCAGCCGCTCCTTCGCCGCCTGGACCTCGGGCGCTCGGGCGCCGCCGGCGCGACCCGTGTCAATGACGATCTCCGACGGCGAGATCGCGCCTTCGCCGATGGCGCTCGTAAGCACGTTCAGCCCACGGACGGCCTGGAGGTCCTGCGGCACGCCCTCGTTCGAGCCGGGGCCGAGCTGGAGCGTCAGCACCGGCGCAGCAAGCGCGAGCAGCACGGCCACGGTGCCGAGGGCGAATGCCAGCGGGCGGCGCATGATCGTGCCGGCAAGGCGGGCCCAGAAGTTGCGGTCGACGTCCTCCCGACGCTCGATCACCCGCCGCGGTACGAGCCGGACGCGGTCGAGACGGTCCTCGAGCCAGTACAGGAGCACCGGCAGCAGCGTCGTGGCGGCGAGGACTGAGACCAGGGGGATCAGAAGGCCGGCGATCCCGAAGCCGCGCATGAACGGCAGCGGCATGAAGAGCATCAGGGCGAGGCCGATCGCGACGGCGGTCCCGCTGAAGACGACCGCGCGTCCCGCCGTCTCCATCGTCCGGGCAACGGCATCCTCCTTCGCCAGCCCCGTGCGCCGCTCTTCGCGGTACCGGTAGACCATCAGCAGCGAGTAGTCGATCGCGATCCCGAGCCCGATCAGCGTGACCATGTTCGTCAGGTACGTGGACAGGGTCATGAAGTTCGCGAACACCCAGACGCAGGCAAGCGTGACCGGGATCGCGAACGCGGCCAGCATGAACGGGAGCAGGAAGGAGAGCGTCCCGAAGACGAAGACGAGGATCACGAGCGCGATCGGGATCGCGATCAGGACCTCGCCGACGAACAGGTCGCGGTTTTGGACTGGCTCGAGGTCGCTCTCGATCGCGGACTGGCCCGTGACGTACACCGTCGCGCCCGGGATCTCGCCTGCGGCCTCGCGCATCGCCTTCGTGTAGCCCTTCGCGTCCGCCGGCTGGAGCTGCGAGACGATCGAAGCGCTGACGACGTCGCCCGATACCGGACGGACGACCGCCACCTTCCCCGTTTCGAGCGCGGCAGCCGCGCGGCCCGCTGCAGCTCGCGCGGGCGCGACGAGCGACTGGGCACTGCCCGGCTTTCCCTTCACGACGACGGTGAAGGACCCTTCGGGCTGCTGGCCGAAGTGCTCCTTCAGGATGTCGCCGGCGCGCTCGCTCTCCGCGCCCGGCAAAACGAAGCGGTTCGTCAGCAGGTCGTTGAGGCCCGACGAGGCGACGGCCGCGACGACCAGCAGTACGAGCCAGGCCGCCAGAACGCCCCAGCGGAGCCGAATCATCGTTCGTGCCCAGGTCCCCATTGCGTTCCCCGATTCTCTGCTGCGTGGTTAGTGCCAGCTAAGCTAGTGCGCACTAAGTTATTACCGGGCAGAAGACATGTCAAGGCTACGATTCACAACCACCGTGCGAGAGCGAAAGCACCTCAAAGACGAGATCGACGAGCTGTTCGCGGACCTGTGGCAGGTCTCGCGGCTGTCCGGAATGCGCCGGGGCTTCCGGCCGCAGGTCGACTCGTTTCGCAGCGAGGATCCGCCCTCCTACACGGTCCTCGTCGACATCGCGGGGATCAACCCGGAGCAGGTGAAGGTGACGGCCGCGGACGGTGCGCTCTTCATCGCCGGCGAGCGCCCGCGTGAAGTCTGCGAGGGCCGGGTCTACCACCAGATCGAGATCGAGTACGGCCCGTTCGAGCGCATCGTCCACTTGCCGGAGGACGCCGACCTGACCCGGGCCGAGGCGCGCTACGAGCGCGGCCTACTGCGCATCGAGGTCCCCGTCGCCGTGAGGGAAGCGGCGCCGCAGCCCGTTCCCATCGAGATCCGGAGGACGGCGTGAGCGACGTCGAGCTCGAGCTGCCCGAGACGCCGCATGTGAACGACGTGGAGATCCCGCGCACGCTCCCCGTGCTGCCGCTGAAGGAGACGGTCGTCTTCCCGGACTCGGCGACACCGCTCGCGATCGGCCAGGAGCGCTCGATCCAGCTGATCGACGACGTCGTCGCGCGCGACGGCAAGCTGGCGCTCGTCACGGTGAGAAACCCGGAGGTCGAGCAGCCCGGCTGGGAGGACCTGTACGACGTAGGCACCGCCGCGATCGTCCACAAGCTGATCAAAGTCCCCGACGGGACGCTCCGCATCCTCGTCCAGGGCCTCCAGCGGCTGAGCCTCGACAGCCAGCTCCGCGACGACCCGTACCTGGTCGGCGAGTTCTCCGTCGTTCCCGACGTCGTCAACGAGACGCGGGAGCTCGAGGCGCTCGTGCGGAACGTCCAGATGCTCTTCGGCCGGATCGTCGGCCTGGTCCCTTACCTGCCGGCCGAACTCGAGCTGGCCGCGGCGAACGTGGACGACCCGAGCGCGCTCTCCCACCTGGTCGCCTCAACCCTGAGGCTGAAGACCGAGGAGAAGCAGCGCCTGCTCGAAGAGCCCGACGTCGAGAAGCGGCTGCGCGAGCTCTCGGCGATCCTGAGCCGCGAGCTCGAGGTCTTCGAGCTCGGCACCAAGATTCAGAGTCAGGTCCAGTCGGAGCTCGAGAAGGGCCAGCGGGAGTACTTCCTGCGCCAGCAGCTGAAAGCGATCCAGGAGGAGCTGGGCGAGGGCGATCCCGAGCAGGCCGAGCTTCAGGAGCTGCGTGAGCGGATCGAGCAGGCGGAGCTTCCGGAGGAGGTCCGGAAGGCGGTCGACCGCGAGCTCGGTCGGCTCGAGCGGCTTCCGTCGGCCTCGGCCGAGTACGGCGTGATCCGCACCTATCTCGACTGGATCCTGTCGCTCCCCTGGTCGAAGACGACCGAGGACAACCTCGACCTGGAGCGGGCGCGTGAGATCCTCGACGAGGATCACTACGACCTCGAGAAGGTGAAGGACCGGATCATCGAGTCGCTCGCCGTGGCGAAGCTGAAGAACGACGTCTCGGGCTCGATCCTCTGCTTCGTCGGGCCGCCCGGCGTCGGGAAGACGTCGCTCGGCCAGTCGATCGCCCGCACCCTCGACCGCGAGTTCGTGCGCATCTCCGTCGGCGGTGTCCGCGACGAGTCGGAGATCCGCGGGCACCGGCGCACGTACATCGGCGCGATGCCCGGCTCGATCATCAGGGCCCTCCGCGACGCCGAGTCGAAGAACCCCGTGTTCCTGATCGACGAGATCGACAAGATGGGCTCCGACTTCCGCGGCGACCCGGCGAGCGCGATGCTCGAGGTGCTCGACCCCGAGCAGCACTCGACCTACCGCGACCACTACCTCGACCTGCCGTTCGACCTCTCGAAGGTGCTGTTCATCGCGACCGCGAACCAGCTCGAGACGATTCCGGCGCCGCTCCTCGACCGGATGGACGTGATTCAGCTCTCGGGCTACACCGAGGACGAGAAGCTCGGGATCGCGCGCAAGTACCTCGTTCCGAAGCAGCTCGAAGCGCACGGGCTCGACGCCGAGAAGGTGACGCTGAGCGAGGGCGCGCTCCGCACCGTGATCCGCGAGTACACCCGCGAGGCCGGCGTGCGCGGCCTCGAGCGGCAGATCGCCGCGCTCGCCCGCAAGGCGGCCCGTCGGGTCGCCGAAGGGAAGGCGAAGGGCGCCACCCGGATCGACGAGAAGCGCGTGCGCGGCTGGCTCGGCCCGCGGCGGTTCTCCGGCGAGACGCGGAAGCGCACCTCGGACGCGGGCGTCGCCACCGGCCTCGCCGTAACAGCGACGGGCGGCGACGTCCTCTTCATCGAGGCGAGCGCCTATCCCGGCGAGGGCCGGCTGCGCGTCACCGGCCAGCTCGGCGAGGTGATGCAGGAATCGGCGCAAGCGGCCCTCTCTTGGGTCCGCTCACACGCAGAGGCCGTCGGCCTTGATCCGCAGTGGTTCGCCGAGCACGACGTCCACGTCCACGTCCCGGCCGGCGCCGTGCCGAAGGACGGCCCCTCCGCCGGCATCACGATGGTGACGGCGATCGTCTCCCTCGTCAGCGGCCGCCCGGTCTCGGAGCAGGTCGCGATGACCGGCGAGGTCACGCTCACGGGACAGGTGCTCCCGATCGGCGGCGTGCGCGACAAGGTGCTCGCGGCGCAGCGCGCGGGGGTCAGCACGGTGATCCTCCCGAAGGAGAACGAGGCAGATCTGGAGGACCTCCCGGCCGAGACGCGCAAGGAGCTCGAGTTCGTCCTGGCCGACCACGTCGCCGAGGTGCTCGGCGTCGCCCTCGACGGCGCACCGTCCGTGGGGCAGGCCCGAGACGTAGGATCGCCCGAGCGCAAGGCTGCAGCGCCCGCACGGCGTTTGTAGGCTTCGCGGCTCGGGTATCACGGGCAATCGAGCAACCGACGAAAGGACGGCCGAGATGGCCAAGGCGAAAGACAGGCTTTCGGATGCCAAGCCGTACGTGGCGCGTGCGCTCCAGGACGAGGAGGTCCGCGAGAACGTCAAGAGCGCGATCATGGCTGCGCGCGAGATCTACGACGAGCTGATCGGCGCGCGGAAGCCGGCGGCGGTTGCAGCGCGAGTCGCCACGGACGAGCAGATCCAGGAGAGCTTGCGCTCCGCGATCGACGACCTGAAGAAGGCAGCGACCCGCGTGCAGGGCAAGAAAGAACACACGGGCCGGAATGCGACGCTGCTCCTCACCGGCATCGTTCTCGGCGTCCTCTTCAACCCCCTCACCGGGTCGCAAACGCGCGGGTGGTTGATGGACAAGATGCTCGGCGAGGGCGAGGACGACACCGCCGCAGGCTCGTCGGGCGGCAACGGCTCGACCGGCTCGTAGGCGCTCGCCCTTAGCTAGGGGCGGCCACCCGGGTCGCGACGAGCCAGGGCTCGCAGGCCCTCCCGTCCGGCTGCGACGACGCCCGCCAGGGCGCCGTCTCCGGGCGAGCCCGTCGTGGCGCGCATGGCGCGCCGAAGCGACCCCGGATCGAGACCGCTGCCGTTCGAGATGTCGCGCGCCTGGAGCAGGATCGCCCCGGGCTTGGGCGCGCGGCTGGAGTCGGAGATCGGCGGCGCCCACCCGGCGACCGAGGTCAGCGGCAGGTCCTGGAGCCGCTTCCACGCCTGTAGGTACGGGTACGGCGCGACGGCGCCGTCGTAGCCCTTGTACAGCAGCGAGACCGGGTGGATCTCGAAGTGGAGATGGTACGGCGTCCCCTCGGCGTCGCCCGTGTTGCCCATGAAGCCGAGCACGTCCCCGGCTCGGACCTGCGCTCCGTTGACGGCGAGCGGCGAGTACGCGGAGAAGTGCGCGTAGTAGAACTCGTTGCCGGCCGTGTCCTGGAGCCAGAGGCGCAGCCCGCCGACGTCATTCCAGCCGACGGAGTAGACGATGCCGTTCGCGACGGCGAGGATCGGCGAGCCGAGCGCGCCGAAGATGTCCTCGCCGTGGTGCCAGCCGGTGTCGGCGCGGGGGGCACCGAAGCTGTTCCCGTAGGAGGCGGCCCCGTAGACGGGGAAGACGTAGCCGCCGGCGGTCAGCTTCGGGAAGACGTTGAACGGGATCTGCTGCACCGGCGGTAGGCCGGGCGCGCGCTTTGCCTTCTGCTCCTTCGTCTGCTCGCGGTGCGGCTTGACCTGGTCATCCTCAGTCGTGGACTGCCTGGGCGCGGGCGCCGGCGGAGCCACCACCGCCTCGGCGGACACGTCTGTGTAGCCGACCACGATGTCGGTCCCGGCGGGCACGCCTAGGTGGTCGGCGCTCAGGTGGACGACGAGGCCGGTGACCCGGGCCTGCACCCCGTCGGTGCCCTTGCCGCCGAACGACGAGCTCGAGGCCTGCAAGACCGACACCGACCCCCACGAGCCGTAGGACGCAGAGCTTCCGGGCGCGGTGGAGACCGCCTGCCCGAGGACGACGAGGCCACTCACGGCCGATTCGTTCAGCTGCGCGCGCCGCGGCCCCCCGCCTGCCCTGACCGACGTCTTGGCCACCACCGAGCCGACGGTTATCTCACCGCCGAAGAACGAGAGCCCGCTGGCCTGGGCGACGGCGCCCGCGCTCGTCGTCTGGCCGGGCCCGCCGGCTGTGCCGGTGACGCTGGACGCGACGCTCGAGGCGCGCGCGATCGAGCCGTCGGCCGGGTAGGCGAACCCGCCGCCGCCGGCCGAGGCATTCGGCGGTCCCGAGACGGCGCCCGCCGTCGCACCGCCGCCGTTGGGAACGGAGACGGAGATCCCGAAGGCTTCGGCCGTCGGGGTGCCGGCCGCCTTTCGCGCGGGTGCGCTCGAAGACGCCGCGGCCGTGCCGAGCGCCACGACCGCAAGCAGGCCACAGATGACGGGACGCCGGGAACCCACCGCTCCGGAATTATCGGCACCGCTGCGGCGATTCGTCCACTGACTTTGCTCACGCGCCGTCGCCGCCCCCGCGCTTGAAAGTGAGAATCACTATCATCTGGATCGAATGGGGCGCCCGCGCCGACCACCCAACGCCCGCGACGACTACCGCGGGCTCCGCCTCCCGCAGCGCACGCGGCTGACGCCGCAGAGACGCGCTGTCCTCGACTCGATCGCGAACCGCGAGGGCAGCTTCACCGCGGTCGACCTCTTCCAGGAAGCCCGACGGCACCGGCCCAGGCTGGGCCTCGCAACCGTCTACCGGACCGTCGAGATGCTCCGCCGCACCGGCTCCGTGCGGCCCCTCGTGGGCGACGCGCGGCCGGCGTACGTGCGCTGCGAGCCCGGCCACCACCATCACCTCGTCTGCCTGAGCTGCGGCGCGGTCGAGGAGACCGACCTCTGCGGCGCCCCCTCCCCCGCTGAGCTCCGGCGGCGGTACGGCTTCCGGGCCGAGGGGCACGAGCTCGACATCTACGGCACGTGCAACCGCTGTTCCTGAGCTGGATCGCGGTCCCGCTGGCCGGGATCACCGTGCTCTCGACCCTTTGCGGCGGCTTTTTCGCCTTGCGCCTGCGGCGTGGGCTCCAGACGGCGATCGCCCTGTCCGGCGGCGTCGTCGTCGCGGTCGCCATCTTCGACCTGCTGCCGGAGGCGACCGATGCGGTCGACGACCCGGAGCGGGTGTCGACGCTCGTCGGCGCCGGCTTCCTCGCGTTCTTCGTCGCGCACCGGTTCCTGGTTCTCCACCACCGCGACGAGCCGCACGAGGCACGGGCGCACCCGCCGGTCGGGGCGCTCGGCGCCTCGGCCCTCGCGGTGCACAGCTTCACCGACGGCCTCGGCATCGGGCTCGCCTTCGGCCTGAACACGGCGACCGGCGTCTTCGTCCTGCTGGCCGTCGTTTCTCACGACTTCGCCGACGGGATCAACGCGGTGACGTTCATCCTCCGGCAAGGTGGGAGTCGCGCGATCGCGCTCCGCTGGCTCGGCCTCGTCGCCGTCGCTCCGCTCTTCGGCGCCGCGGTCGGGTCGGCGCTCGACGTCTCCGAGCAGACGCTCGGCTATGCGCTCGCCGTCTACGTCGGGATCTTCCTCTACATCGGGGCGACCGACCTGCTCCCCGAGGCGCACCACCATCCCTCCGCGAAGCGAATGGCCGTGACGATCGCCGGCTTCTGCTCGATCTTCCTGGTCGCCCGCGCCGCGGGCGAGGCTTAGGCGAGGCTCAGGGCTACGCCTCGAGGCGCTTCTTCGCGAAGTCGCGGAAGCGGCGCCGCGTCTCCTCGTCCGGGCCGAGGTCCTCGCCGGCGGCGTAGGCGGGATCGGCCGCGATCTCGTCGGCGACGGCCCGCACCTCGAGGGCAACGGCCTCCCGGATCCCGGGATCCTCGAGCAGCTGTTCGACCCACGTCTCGGAGCCGTCGTAGGGCTCGAGATCCTCGTCCACGAGCAGCTCGCCGAGCAGGAGCCCCACACGGATGTAGGCGAACGTCCTGAACGCCAGGAGGCGGTGCGGGGAGGAGACGAGCTCGTCGAGCCCCGGATCCTCCTCCTGAATCTGCGCGACGATGCTGCCGATCGGCTCGTCGACGAGCGGGATCCAGAGATCGCGGGGCGCCGGCATGTGCTGAGTCTAGGAGGGTCGCAGCCGAAGAGCCACCGCCGTCCGCGCGTCATATCCTTGGGCGGTGAACGCGCCGGTCCTGCTCGTGCGGTTCCGTAGCGAGCCCGCGCAGGCTGCGGTGCTTCTGGACATCGACGGAACGCTCGCGCCGATCGTCGAGCGTCCCGAGGACGCCGCGGTGCCGCCGGCGACCCGAGCGGAGGTCGAGCGCCTGGCCGGCCGCTACGCCCTGGTCGCCTGCGTCAGCGGCCGCCCGTCCGCCGAGGCACGACGGCTCGTCGGTCTCGACCAGCTCGAGTACGTGGGTGTCCACGGCCTCGAGGACGACCCCGAGGCGCGGCGGTTCGCGCCGGAGCTCGAGCGCTTCGTCGCCGCGGCGGCCTGGCCCTGGAGCGTCGAGAACAAGGGCGGCGTCACACTCGCCTTCCACTATCGGCAGGCGGACGACGAGCAGGATGCGGCCCGCCGGGTCGAGGCACTCTCGAAAGCAGCCGAGGAGGCGGGGCTGACCGCGCACCCCGGCCGCAAGGTCTTGGAGGTCCGCCCGCCCGTCGCGATCGACAAGGGAATTGCGGTGCTCCGCCTGCTCGGCGGCCGCCCGATCTCGCGCGCGCTCTACGCCGGCGACGACACGACCGACCTCGATGCCTTCCGCGGTCTCGAAGAGTCCGGCCTGGAGACGGTCGTGAAGGTCGGCGTCGGCTCGACGGAGATGAACCCCCGGATGCTGAACGCCTCCGACTTCGTCGTCGACGGACCTCCGGGCCTGCTCGAGTTTCTACGCCAGCTGTAGGAGGGTCTGGCGCCAGTGGCCAGACCCTCCTTTCCGAGCAGCGCTAGGCCGCTTCGAGCACGACCTCGGGCGCCTCTTCCTCGGGCACCTCGAGATCGCGGCGGCGCACCAGCACCAGTCCGACCAGGATTCCGGCGGCCGCGACGATCGCGCCCCAGACGAACGCGGTCTGGAACCCGTCGGTCAGCGCGTTCGGGACGGCGGTCCCCGTCGCCACGGCGTCCTCCGTCGTGGTGGTGGCAACCGCAGAGAGTGCGGCGATGCCGAGGGCGCCGCCGATCTGCTGCGACGTGTTGAACAGCCCGGACGCGAGCCCTGCCTCGCCCGCCTCGACGCCGGCGAGGGCCGCGATCGAGATCGGCACGAACGAGAACCCGAGACCGGCCCCGATCAGGAGGAAGCCGGGCAGAAGGTCGGAGACGTACGAGCCGCCGACCGAGACCTGCGTGAAGAAGAGCAGGCCGGCCGTCAGCAGCGTCATCCCGGCGACGATCACCGGCTTCACGCCCACCCGGTTGACGAGCTGCGCAGCGACCGTCGACCAGACGATCGCCGTCACGGCCACGGCCAGGTACGCGATACCCGTCTTGAGCGGCGAGTAGCCGAGCACCTGCTGCATGTACAGCGTGAGCATCAGGAACATCGAGAACGTCGCCGTGCCGAGGATCAGCCCGGCGATGTTCGCCGCTGCGACCGTCCGCACGCGGAAGATCGAGAACGGCATCAGCGGCTCGGACGCACGCAGCTCCCAGCCGACGAACGAGGCCAGCAGCACGGCCGCACCGGCGAAGAGGCCGATCGTCTCGCCGGACGTCCAGCCGTTGTTCGGTGCCTGCGTGATCCCGTAGACGAGCGTCACGAGTCCGGCGGTGACGAGCACTGCCCCGAGCGCATCGAACGTCCGGGCGGCGGTGTCACGGCTCTCCTGCAGGAGCACCGGCGCGAGCGCCATCGCGCTCAGCCCGACCGGGACGTTGATGTAGAAGACCCACTCCCAGCTGAGCAGATCGGTGAGGATGCCGCCGAGCAGCACGCCGGCGACGGCGCCGAAGGCCCCGACTGCGCCCCAGACACCGAGCGCGACGTTCCGCTCCTTCCCCTCGGCGAACGTCGTCATCAGGATCGACAACGCGGCCGGGGTGATCACCGCGGCGCCGAGGCCCTGGAAGCCACGGGCGACGATGAGCACCTCGTCACTCCAGGCGAGGCCGGAGAAGAGCGAGGCGACGCTGAACAGTGCCAGGCCGCCGATGAAGAGCCGGCGGCGGCCGAGCAGGTCGGCGGCGCGGCCCCCGAGGAGCAGGAAGCCGCCGAACATCAAGGCGTAGGCGCTGATCACCCACTGGAGGTTCTCCTGCGAGAACCCGAGATCGACCTGGATCGAGGGAAGCGCGACGTTCACGATCGCGATGTCCAGGACGACCATGAACTGCACGGTGGCCAGGAGCGCCAGGGCCAGCCACTTGCGTTGGGTCGTTGCGACCATTACTGGGTCCTTTCGGTTGCGGTCTTTCTTCTGCAACGAACGGCGAGGTTGAGAATCGACAGTCACGGCTTTCGAACTTACAGCTTCTACTTGCTTTTTGCAAGTGATTACTTCTCAAACGCAAGAGCCGGCGGTATACTTCCCCTGTGCCCAAGGAGTACGGACAGTTCTGTCCCGTCGCTCACGCGCTCGAGCTCGTAGGCGAGCGCTGGTCGCTCCTGATCATCCGCGAGCTGATCAACGGGCCGAAGCGCTACACCGACCTCGCGGCAGCCCTGCCCGGCATCGGGACCAACATCCTCGCCGCGCGCCTACGCGACCTCGAGCAGGCGGATGTCGTGGCGAAGCGGCAGCTTCCGCCCCCGGCAGCGGCAAAGGTCTACGAGCTCACGCCGTACGGGGAAGGACTGCGGGAGCCGCTGTACGCACTCGCGCGGTGGGGCGCGAGATCGCTCGCCCCGCCGCGGGCCGACCAGATGCTCGCGCCCGGCTGGCTGGTGAACGCCGTCCGCGCGACGTGCACGGGCGGGTGTGTCCCGGAGACCGTGTTCGCGCTCCACGTCGACGGCGAGTCCGTCACCGCCAGGTTCGAAGACGACCAGCTGGTGGTCGAGCCCGGCACGGCGGAGGACGCGGACGTCGTGATCGAGACCGACGCCTCAACGCTCTTCTGCGTCGCCTCCGGCCAGATCCCGATTCCGGAGGCGGTGAAGACGAAGGCAGTGAAGGTGATCGGCAGCCGCAAGGACGCCGAGCGCTTCCTCTCGCTCTTCAGCTTCGACGAGCCGCGGTCACGCTTTGTCGAGCACGTCTGACAGCCGCTCGACGTAGTCGCCCGTCCAGCGCTCGCCCTCCGGCGTGAGCTGCTCGCCCGGGGCGCGGAGCTGAAGCACCGCCATGCCGGCGCGCTCGGCGCCCGGCAGCTCGTCGTTGGCGCCGTCGCCGACGAAGAGGCAGTCGCCGACCTCCACGTCGAGCTCGTCCGCGCATAGCTCGTAGATCCGGGGATCGGGCTTGCTGAACCCAACCGAGCACGAGAACACGGTCGAGTCGAAGAGGCCCTCGAACGGCGTCGAGTCCCAGATGTCCGGCACGTCCTGGGAGCAGGCGCTGATCATCCCGAGCCGGTGCCCGCGACGCCTGAGCTCTTCGAGCGTGGGCACCGCGTCCGGGCGGGGCACCATCGACTCGGTCGTCCAGTCGCGCCGCATCTTGAGGACGGCCTGGAGATCACCCGTCAGGCTGAGCTCCTCGGCGACGGAGCGAAGGTGCGGCTCGATAGGGCCCGTCTCCCGCTCGAGGCGGCGGCGGTTCCAGACCTCGTGGAACGCGTCGTGGTCGGCGCCCCAGGTGGTCGCCAGGTCTTGGTACATCGCCCGCGCGGACTCGACGGGAAACGGCACGAGCGTCTGCCAGAGGTCGAAGATAACGCCGCGGTACCTCAGCGGGCCTCCCGGCGCAGGACGTCCCACGCCAGTCGGACGTCATCCTCGGTCGTTCGCGCGTTTCCGATCGCCAAGCGGAGAACGTAGCGACCGCCGAGCCGAGTGTGAGAGAGGAAGATCTCGCGGGACGCGTTCACCCGCTGGAGGAGCGCTTCGTTCTCCTCGTCGGTTCCCTCGCGCCTGAAGCACACGAGCGAGAAATGCCGCGGAGCGCAGAGCTCCCACCCCGGTTCCTGGTCGACCCATCGTTCGAACTCCGCGGCCAGCCGAACGTGCTCGCGAAGCATCGCCTGCAGGCCGTCACGCCCGTAGCAGCGGAGGACGGCCCAGAGCTTCAGCGCCCGGAACCGCCGTCCGAGCGCCACCGAGACCTCGCTCAGGCTGACGACCTCGTCCGGTGAGCGGAGGTACTCCGGCACCAGGCTGTAGGCGTTCCGGAAGTCCTCGAGACGCGTCGTCCAAAGCACCGAGCAGTCCATCGGCGTCAGCAGCCACTTATGCGGGTTGATCACGAGCGAGTCCGCCCGCTCCCAACCGGCGAAGAGTGGACGGAGCTCCTCGCACATCGCCGCCGGGCCGGCGTAAGCCGCGTCGACGTGGAGCCAGGTGCCGCTCGCGGCGCACGCGTCGGCAATCGCAGAGACCAGATCGACCGAGGCGCCCGAGGTGGTCCCGATCGTCGCGACGACGGCGCAGGCGTCGCCGAGCTCCAGCAACTCCGGGCGGAGCCTGTACGCGTCGTCCACCGGAACGGTTCGGGCCTCCAGCTCGAGAATCCGCGCCGCCTTCGCGACCGACGAGTGGGCCTGCTCGGAGCTCAGGACGACCCG
Source organism: Gaiellaceae bacterium (assembly GCA_036520235.1). Lineage (GTDB taxonomy): Bacteria > Actinomycetota > Thermoleophilia > Gaiellales > Gaiellaceae > JACDAN01. Next base: position 8,232 of record DATDKA010000119.1, on the reverse strand, counting down.
GCGGCCCGGCGCTGCGGCGCGTGCGGCGCCGAGCGCGGCCAGCGTGGCCGTCGAGGCGCTGTCCTCGATGTGCCCCTCGAAGTTCTCGGGAAGACCCAGGAGCTGCCGCAACCAGTCGCAGGCGAGCTCCTCGAGCTCCTGCAGCACCGGCGAGGTGCGCCAGAGGATGCCGACCTGGTTCAGCGTCGCTGCGAGCAACTCCGCCAGAATCCCCGGCTCGGATCCCGTGTTCGCGAAGTAGGCGAAATACCGCGGGCTCTGCCAGTGGGTGACGCCGTCGAGGAGCTTCTCCTCGAGGTCGGCAAGGACGGCCGTGAAGGGCTCGCCCCGCTCCGGCGGCGAGGCGGGGAGGCGCGACCGGATCTCGCCGGGCTCGACCCGCGCGAGCACCGGCAGTTCGCCCACCCGGTCGAGATACCGTGCCGCCCACTCGAGCGCGGCCGGCCCGTCGTCGCGGAGGTTCACGACTTCTTCAGCCGTTCGATCTGCTTCCAGGTGCGGGTGTTGAGGATCCGATCCTTGGTCAGCCACGCGCGCCGCGCCTGGGCGATTCCCAGCTCGACGAAGTCCAGGGCGCCCAACTCGTGGCTGTCGGTCGAGACGACGAGCATCAGGCCCGCCTCGCCCGCGGCTCGCGCGTGTCCGTCGCGCAGGTCGAGCCGATCCGGTTGCGAGTTGATCTCGAGGAACGTGTTGGTCTCGACCCCTTTGGCGATCACGCGATCGAGGTCGAGCTCGACGCCCTGACGGCGGTTGAGCTTCCGCGCCGTCGGGTGACCGATGCAGTCGACGTGCGGGTGCTCCATGGCCGAGAGCAACCGTTCCGTCGGGCTCTTGTCAAAGGCCGAGTGGAGCGAGGCCATGACCCAGTCGCAGCTCGCGAGGTCCTCGTCGGGGAAGTCGAGCGAGCCGTCGACGCGGATGCTGACTTCGATCCCCCGCAGGATGCGGAACGGCGCCAGCCGCTCGTTCAGCGACTGCACCTCTTCGAACTGGGCGCCGAACCGCCCCTCCCGCAGGTAGTGCGCGTGGTCGGTGATCGCGACGTAGGCGTAGCCGCGCGCCTTCGCCCCCTCGGCCATCTCCTCCAGCGTGTTCTTGCCGTCGTTCGACCAGGTCGAATGCATGTGGAGGTCGCCCTTCAGGTCGCCGACCTCGACCAGCGCCGGAAGCTCGCCGTTCGCCGCCGCTTTCAGCTCCCCGCGGCCCTCGCGCAGCTCGGGCGGTATCCACTTGTACCCGAGCCGCTCGTAGAGCTCCTCCTCGGTTCGGGCCGTCCAGACCTCGCCCGACTGGGTCTCCTTCACGCCGTACTCGGAGATCGAGAGTCCGCGGCGGACGGCGTCCTCCCGCAGCGCGACGTTGTGAGCCTTCGAGCCGGTGAAGTGCTGGAGCAGGTTCCCGTAGGCGTCCGGCGGGACGACCCGCAGGTCGAACCGCAGGCCGTCGTGTGACACAACCGTCGCCTTCGTCTTGCCCTTCGCCTCGACCTCGGCTACCCAGCGGAGCTTCGTGAAGTACTCGGTGAGCGCTGATGGGTCGTCGGCGGTGGCGATGATGTCGAGGTCCTTGACGGTCTCCGTGCGGCGGCGGACCGAGCCTGCCTCCGAGACCTCGTTCGCCGACTCGTGCGCCCGCAGCACGTCGACCACGGCGAGCACCGCCGGAAGCGCAACAGCCAGGAGCGTTCGTTGCTCGACCGGCTTCTCGTCCAGTGCCTTCAGGATCCGCTCCTCCGTCTTGGCCCCGAGCCCCGGCAGGGTCCGTAGCTGCTGCGCCTCCGCTGCCTTGCGAAGGTCGCCGACGGTCTCGATCCCGAGGTCCTGCCAGATACGCCGCGCCGTCTTCGGGCCGAGCGCCGGGATCCGGAGGAAGTCTGCGACGCCGGCGGGGATGGTCGCCTTCCGCTTCGTCAGCGCCTCGATCTCGCCCTTGTCGACGATCTGGACGATCTTCGACTGGATCGTCTGGCCGATTCCCGGCAAGTCCTTCGCCTTCCCGTCCACTGCCAGCTGGGCGATCGGACTGCCGGACGCGCGGATCGTGTCGGCCGCCCTGCGGTAGGCAAGCACCCGGAACTGCTGCTCTCCCTCGAGCTCGAGCAGGTCGGCCAGGAGGTCGAACTGCTCGGCCACCTGCGCGTTCCGGGGCAGCGTCGTCGCCATGGCGACGATGATAGGCCGCGCGTGATCTGCGTCTGCCTGCCCACGTTCAACGAGCACGAGAACCTGGAGGCGATGGTCGCCGCGCTGCGCGGGGTGCTGCCGCCCGACGGCATCGTCCTCGTGATCGACGACAACTCGCCCGACGGGACGGGTGAGATCGCCGACCGCCTCGCGGCCGAGCACGAGTGGGTGCGCGTCCTGCACCGCGAGCGGAAGGAAGGGCTCGGCCCCGCCTACATCGCGGGCTTCGAGCGGGCGCTCGAGCTCGGCGCCGACCTGATCTTCGAAATGGACTGCGACTTCTCGCACAGCCCCGACGACGTGCCCCGGCTGGCCGCGGCCGCCGAGGACTGCGACCTCGCAATCGGCTCACGCTATGTGGTCGGCGGCGGAACGCGGAACTGGGGGCTGCTGCGGCGGGTGATCTCGCGAGGCGGGTCGCTGTACGCCCAGCTGCTCCTCGGCGTGCCCGTCCGCGACCTCACCGGCGGCTTCAAGTGCTACCGGCGGAAGGTGCTCGAGACGATCGACCTCGAGTCGATCCACTCCAAGGGCTACGCGTTCCAGATCGAGACCACCTACCGGACGATCCGCGCGGGCTTCCGAATCGTCGAGGTGCCGATCGTCTTCGTCGACCGTCAGGTCGGCGGCTCCAAGATGAGCCGGACGATCGTGCTCGAGGCCGTTTGGAAGGTGCCTCTCCTACGGCTGAGTACCCTTCGTCGCAGTGCGTGACGTCACCGACGGGAGCTTCGAGAGCGACGTTCTCCAGGCGGAGGGGCCGGTGCTGGTGGACTTCTGGGCGCCGTGGTGCGGCCCCTGCCATGCGATCACTCCGGTCCTGGAGCAGCTCGAGGACCGTGCCGGGGACCGGATCGAGTTCACGAAGCTGAACATCGACGAGAACCCGGTTGCCGCCTCGCGCTACGGCGTGCTCTCGATCCCGACCGTGATCCTGTTCGAGGGGGGCGAGCCGCAGGAGACCGTGCTCGGCGCTCGGCCGCCGTCGCACTTCGAGCGCGCGCTAGCGCGCTGGCTCTAGGCCGCCGATCGGCGACTGCACCGGCTTCTCTTCGACCGAGCCCTCGAAGTCGCGCTGGTAGAGCCGGGCGCGCGGATCGAGCACGCCGTAGAGCAGGTCGACGACGAGGTTGATCACGACGATCGCCACCGTCGTGTAGGTGACGATCCCGAGCAGGACGGGCAGGTCTCGCGTGCGCAGGCTCGTCGCGGCGAGGCCCCCGAGGCCGGGCAGCCCGAACGCCGTCTCGACGAAGAGCGCTCCGCCGAGCGCGATCCCGAGATCCATCCCAAGCATCGTCACGAGCGGCAACAGGGCGTTCCGCAAGACGTGGGAGCGCACGACGAGCCACTCGGGCGCGCCCTTGGCGCGGGCCGTCCTGACGTAGTCCTCGTTCAGCGACTCGAGCACCGCCGCCCGGATCATCCGCATGTAGAGCGCCGCGAACATGAGGCCGAACGCGATCCACGGCAAGACCAGGTGATAGGCCCACTGGGCCGGCCCGCCGCAAAAGGTCGAGGGGGTAAAGACCTCGCAGTAGCCGCCGGTCGGGAACCATTGCAGCCGATAGCCGAGGAAGTACGCGAGCAGGAGGCTGATCCAGATCGGATGCGCCGAGATCCCGATCAGAACGAAGACCGTGCCGAAGCGGTCCAGCAGCGAGCGCGGCCGCAGCGCCGACAGAAGCCCGACCGGGATCGCGAGCAGCAGTGAGAAGAAGAGGCCGCCGATCACGAGCGAGGCGGTGACCGGCGCCGCGACGACGAGCATGTCGTTTACCTCACGGCCTCGGGACGTGTACGACGTGCCGAGCGACCCCTGCGTTGCGATCCGCCAGAGGTACTGCCCGTACTCCTGATAGATCGGCCCGTGGATCTCGACCACCGTCCGCAGGTCGACCTCGGAGCCGGCGCGCCCGATGCTGGGACGCGAATCCTCCGTCGGGATGACGAAGAAGATCACGTAGGTGACCGAGGTGATCGCGAGCAGCAGGACGACGGCCCACGCCAGTCGTCGCAGCAGGAAGATGATCACGAGGCTCCCCGCGGGAGCCTACGAGAAATGCTCCCAGCCGCCCAGCTCGACAGGAACACCGAACCGCAGCAGCTCGACCCCGCTCCCCTGCTCGCACCGGCCGATGACGTGGAAGGCCTCGGCGGGGACGGCCGCGAGCAGCTCGTAGTCCTCGCCGAAGCCGAGGTCCTCGATCTCCGCGCCCTGGGCGAGCGGGACGCGCTCGAGCTCGACGAGACACCGGACGCCTGAACGCTCCGCGATCCGCGCAAGATCGCGCTCCAGGCCGTCCGAGATGTCGAGCATTGCGTGGGCGGTCGACGCAAGCTGCTGTCCCTCCTCGATCCGTACCGGCGGCCGGACGAATCGGTTCTCGCGGAACGCCGCGCCTGCCGCGCCGAGGGGACCCGTGACGGTGAGCAGGTCGCCGGGCTGTGCGCCCTCGCGCCCAGGTACGCGTTCCGACCGGCCGACGGCGGTCACGCTCAGGTAGACGCGATCGGCCGCGGTCGTGTCGCCGCCGAGCACGGGCACACCGGTCTCGGCGATCCCCTCGTAGAGCTCGATCACGTCCTCGAGCTCCGTTTGCTGCGGCAGGCCGAGCGAGACGACGAGGCCGTCGGGCGCCGCGCCCGAGGCGGCGAGGTCGCTCAAGTTGACGGCCGCCGCGCGGAAGCCGAGGTCGCGCCAGGAGATCCAGTCGAGCTTGAAGTGGACGTCCTCGACGAGCGCGTCCTGCGTGATGATCCGACCGTCCCCCAGGTCGGCGGCGTCGTTTTCGATGTGCTCGGCGAGGCCGCGGCGCTCCAGCTCGGCGAGGAGGCCGAGCTCGCCGACCTCAGAGAGCCGCACTGAGCTCTGCCATCTGCGTCGCGGCCCGGACGACGGCGACACCGGCCGCTCCGGCGTCGAGACAGGCTCTGGCGTTCGAGGCGTCGATACCGCCGATCGCCACAACGGGGATCGAGACGGCGGCCGCGATCTCGCGCAGGCCGTCAAGCCCGATCGGCGGGTCGGCGTCCGGCTTGCTCGGCGTCGCCCACACCGGTCCGGCGCCTACGTAGGCAGCGCCTTCCGTTTCGCCCTTGCGCGCCTCTTCGACCGACGACGCCGAACGGCCCAGCAGCAGCCCTGCTCGAAGCGCCCGCTCTACGCCCTCGTCGCTGCGACCGAGGTGGACGCCGTCGGCTCCGAGCGCGATCGCGGCCTCGACGTCGTCGTTGACGACAAAGGTCGCGGGGAGGTCGCGGAAGCCGGCGCCTCGCTCGACCACTTCGTCGGTCGCGGCGTTCTTGACGCGCAGCTGCACGACGGTCGCGCCACCCTGGACGGCGCGCCGCGCGGTCTCGAGGTCGCTGACGATCGCGTGGAGCCTCATTCGGACACTTTGGCCCGCCCATCGAGGGTCGCCGGGTCCAGGTTGTAGAGCGCGTCGTACAGGCCGGCGTGAAACGTGCCCGGACCGTTTGCGCCCCGGGCGGCATCCTCACCGGCGACGCCAAAGGCGACGAGCGCCTCGGCGGCTGCCTCGAGCGGCTCGCCGGGCTTGGCGGCGAGGAACGATCCCGTCACCGCAGTGGAAATACAGCCTGTGCCGCTGACCGTGCCCATCAGCTCGTCACCGTTGGCAACCGCGATCACGCGCTCGCCGTTGGAGACGTGGTCGACCGGGCCGGTGACGGAGACGACGGTGCCGAGCACCCGGGCCGCGGCACGGGCGAGCTCGGCTGGATCGTCGCCCGCGGCGATCGACTCGACGCCGCGAATCTCGGCCTCCCGGCCGGCGAGTGTCGCGAGCTCGGCGGCATTCCCCCGGACCACCGTCACGTCGAGCTCGCTCAGGAGCCGCTTCGCGGTCTCGGTGCGGTAGCGGGTGGCGCCGGCGCCCACGGGGTCGAGCACGATCGGCCCGTTGGCGGCCTTTCCGGCCAGGACCATCGCCTCGACCCAGTGCTCCGACAGCGTGCCGATGTTGAGCACGAGCGCGCCCGCGAGCGCCGCCATCTCCTCGACCTCCTGCGGCGCGTGCGCCATCACGGGGAGCGCACCCAGTGCGAGCGTGGCGTTCGCCGTCTCGTTCATAACGACGTAGTTGGTGATCTGGTGGACGAGGGGCTTACGCTCGCGAAGCTCGCGCAGCGTCTGCCCGGCCGAGACCGGCATCGCGCTCCTTCACGTCGAGGACATCGACCGGACCGTCGCCGCGGCCGAGCTCGGACAGGCCGTTGCGAACGGCCTCCGAGGCGGCTGCCGCGGCGCCACGCGCCGCGTCCTCCAGCGAGAGCCCGCGGGCGAGCAGGGCGGCGAGCGTCGCGGAGTGGGTACAGCCGGCGCCGTGGGTCGCTGCGACGTCGTGTCGCTCGACGGGGATCTCGACGTGACGCTCGCCGTCGAAGAGGTGATCGACCGGCTCGCCGTGGCCCCCGGTGACGATCACCGCCGGGGCACCGAGCCCCACGATCGCCTCTGCCAACTCGGGACGTGTCCAGGGACCAGGTCCCTGGACCTGGCTCGCGAGGGCCTCTGCCTCCGGCAGGTTCGGCGTCACGACGGTCGCCAGCGGGAACAAACGCTCGACGAGCGCCTCGACGGCATCGTCTCGCAGGAGCCTGGCACCGCTGGAGGCAACCATGACCGGATCGACGACCAGCGGCACGCGGTGGTCGGCCAGGAAGCCGGCCACTGCCTCGATCACGTCGCGGGAGAACAGCATCCCCGTCTTCGCGGCGTCGACGCCGATGTCGCCCCAGAGCGCGTCGAGCTGCTCGCGGACGAACTCGGGCGGCACCTCGTGGACGCCGGTGACGCCGGTCGTGTTCTGCGCCGTCAGTGCGACGATCGCGCTCATCCCGTGCGCGCCGGCGGCAGCGAACGCCTTCAGGTCGGCCTGGATCCCGGCGCCCCCGCCGGAATCGGAGCCCGCAATCGTCAGAACTCGTGGAACCAGAGAACTCCCTTCGCCGGTACGAACCGGATCAGGTTCGACGGGTGTGATCTCAGCCGCCTCCGGCGGCACCCCGGTCCTGCGAGGCTAGCATCGCCCGGATGGCTCGCTACGACGGGATCGCGGAGTGGTACGACCGCGATTTCCTGAGTGAGGTTCACGAGCCGGGACTTGAGGCCGCGGCCCGCCTGCTCGGTCGCGGCTCCGGACGACTCCTCGACATCGGCTGCGGGACCGGTGCTCATACCGCGCGACTCGCGGAACTCGGCTGGCAGCTCCTCGGGGTGGACGTCTCGGCGGACATGCTCAGGCTCGCCCGCGAGCGCGGCCTCGAGGTCGTCCAAGCCGACGCTCGCGACTTGCCGTTCGGCGACCGGAGCTTCGACGCCGCGGTTTCGCTGTGGACGCACACCGACGTCGACGAGTTCGTCAGGGTCGTCGCCGAGGTCTCTCGCGTCCTTGATCCCGGCGCCCCGTTCGTCTACGTCGGCGTTCACCCGGCCTTCGTCGGGCCCCACTCGCGGTTCATGTTCGCCCGGGGCACCCCTGAGCTCCACCCCGGCTACCTGGGCGAGGGCCGGTACGACAGCGAGGCACCGGGGGTGGGGTCCCCCACCGGGCTGCGTGCGAAGGTCGGCGCAGCCCACCTCACGCTCGAGAGCTTCCTGAACGCGTTCCTCTCGGCCGACTTGATCCTCGAGAGCTTCGAGGAGCTCGCGTTGGAGGGAGAGCTGTATCCGTTCGCCGTGGCGCTCAGGTGGCACCGAGCGGGTACTCCCGCCGAAGCGACCACCTGAAGTCGCTGCCCCGCTCGACCATCGCCGCGGCCTCGGCCCGGCACCGAACCGGCAAGCGCGGCTCGAGGGCAACAGCGATCCGGGACAGAAAGGCGTCGTCCTCGCTGACCGCCACCGTCGCGTGCGGGACGATCATGTCGTGTGCGCCGTCGTACGGCGGGTAGTCGGGGAACGCCTCGATCAGCGCTTCAATCACGTCGACGAACGGCTCGGCCGGCTCCGGAGCGAGGTAGAGGACGCCATCCGTAAACCGCCCGGGCCGCGTGAGCGTGTAGCCGAACGGCTCGTACC
>DATDKA010000118.1:0-8515 GCA_036520235.1 Gaiellaceae bacterium | reverse complement strand
CGACTTCGAAGCTCGTTGAGCGCGCTCTCCTGTTGCGACAGGGTCCGCCTCGAGAGATCGTACGTCAGCTCCTGGATCGACGTTGCCACTTCAGGCTACAGAATGCCTGACGGAGCGGATGTCACTCGATCCAGCTCGGCTTGCGCCGCTCGAGGAACGCCGTGAGACCGTCCTGGCCCTCGGCCCCGGAGCGGAGGCGCGCGGCGATCTGCGCCGCCTCGTCGCCTCCCGGGTGCTCCCGCACGAGCTTCTTGGCCTCGCGCGTCGCGTCCGGGCCCGAGGTCAGGAGCTCCGCCACCACTCGCTCGGTAGCGGCGTCGAGGTCGTCTGTCACCTCGCTGACGAGACCGATCCGCAACGCGACATCCACGCCGAACCGCTCTCCGGTGAGGAAGTAGCGCCGCGCTGCCTCGCCGATCCGCGGCAGGACGAACGGCGAGATCACCGCCGGGATGATCCCGAGCTTGACCTCCGAGAACCCGAAGACCGCGTCCGCGGCGGCTATCGGGATGTCGAGGCAGGCCGTCACGCCGGACCCGCCGCCGAGCGCAAAGCCGTGGATCCGTCCGACGGTTGGAGCAGGGCAGGAGTCGATCGCTTCGAGCATGCCGAAGAGGCGGAGCGCGTCCTCGACGTTCTCGTCGTAGGTGAGGTCGATCGACGAGCGCTGCCACTCCACGTCGGCGCCGGCGCAGAAGCTCGGGCCGTCACCGGCCAGCACGACGACGCGCGCGTCGCCCACGTCCGAGAACGCCGCGTGGAGCTCGCGGATCAGCTCGGCGTCGAAGGCGTTCCGCCGCTCCGGCTTCGCGAGCGTGACGCGCAGGACGGGCCCGTCACGGTCGATCCGGAGGCCGCTCATCGCCGGGACCTTAAAGTCGGGGCGTGCTGAAGGGACGGATCGCCGCCGCCGTGACGCCGCTCCGCGAGCGCGGAGCTGCGATCGACCCCGAGGCGGTTCCGCCGTATGTCGACTTCCTCGCCGGCGGCGGCCTCGACGGCGTCCTCGCGCTCGGGACGACAGGAGAGGGAATCCTGCTCTCGCTCCCGGAACGGCAGCAGGTTGCCGAGGCGTTCATCGCGGCCGCCGGTGACCGGCTCGACGTCGCCGTCCACTGCGGCGCGCAGACGACGGTCGACACGGTCGAGCTCGTCCGCCATGCGGCGGCTGCTGGGGCGGACGCCGTGGCCGTGATCGGACCGCCCTACTACGCCTACGACGAGGAGGCGCTCTACACCCACTTCGCGGCTGCGGCGGAGGCGGCGGGGGAGACGCCCTTCTACCTCTACGAGTTCAAGGCACGCACGGGCTACTCGATCCCGCTGTCCGTGGTCGATCGACTCGGCGACCGGGTGGCCGGGCTCAAGGTCTCGAACCAGCCGTACGAGGCCGTGGCGCCTTACCTCCTGGACGGAAAGGACGTGTTTGTCGGCGCGGAGTCCCTGGTGGAGCGGGGCCTCGCCGAGGGCGCCGCCGGCAGTGTGTCCGGCCTCGCGGCCGCGTTCCCGGAAGGCGTCGAGCCGGAGCGGCGCGCGATGCTCGAGCGCTACCCGTTCCAGGCAGCCCTGAAGTCCGTGATCGCCTTCCGCGGCGTTCCGGTGCGCGAGGACGTCCGCGCGCCGCTGCGCGGCCTCACGGACGCCGAGCGTGCTGAGCTACGCGCATGGCTCGAATCGTCGTAGCCGGCGCGGGCGCCGTCGGCGCCAGCGTCGCCTACCACCTCGCGCTCGCCGACGGCGACCACCGGGTCACGCTTTGCGACCGAAACGGCGTCGCGACGGGTGCGACCGGGAAGGCGATGGGCGGGGTGCGTCAGCAGTTCTCGACCGCGCCGGAGGTTCTGCTCGCCCGGGCGAGCCTGCGGTTCTTCGCCGAGCTCGGGCCGCCGCTCTTCGAGCAGGTCGGCTATCTCTTCCTTGCGACGACCGAGCAAGGCGCTGCGGAGCTGCAGACACGCGCCGCTCGCCAGCGGGAGCTGGGTGTGCCGGTCGAGGACGTCGACCCCGGCTTCGTCGCCGGGCTGCGGACGGACGACGTCGTGACGGCCGTGATCTGCCACGAGGACGGAGTCGCCGATCCCGCCGGGGTGACTCAACGCCTCGTTCTCGAGGCGAGGAAGCGCGGCGTACAGCTGCGCGAGTTCATGGATGCCCGTGACCTCGACGCCGACGTGCTCGTGATCGCCTGCGGCGCCGCGTCGCCGAGCCTCGCCAGGCACTACGAGATCGATCTCCCGATCCGGCCGCTCGTCCGTCAGCTGACGGATACCCGCCGGGTCGACGGCGTTCCGGAGGACCTCCCGATGGTGGTCGAGGCGGAGACCGGCTTCCACTTCCGGCGGGTCGACGGAGGCCTTCGGCTCGCGATGGGGGAGCCGACCCTCCGGTGGGGCGACCGGCCGGTGGTGGACGAGGCGCTCGTGACCGACTGGCTGCAGCGCGCGGCGAACCGCTTTCCGGCGTCGGCCGGCGTCCGGGTCGACCGCTCGTGGGCGGGGCTCTACGACATGACGCCGGACGCCCACCCGATCATCGGTTGGGTCGGAGAGGGCATCTATGCCGCCTGCGGCTTCTCCGGCCACGGTTTCATGCAGGCGCCGGCCGTCGGAGCCGCCGTCGCCGACGAGCTCCTCACCGGGGAGTCGTCCTTGGACCTCTCGCCGTACCGGCTCGACCGGTTCTCCGGCGAGGCGGTCTTCCCGGAGACGCTCGTCCTCTAGCTCTCGAAGGCCAGGCCCAGGCGGGAGAGCTCTTCGAACTCGAAGCGGCCCTCGATCGTCGCCTCGAGGTCGAACTCCTCGCCGACGTCCGGTTCCTTCCCGATCAGCTCCCGGGCCCGGCTCGGGAGCGGCTGCCGGGCCGCCTCCTCCGTCTCCCACAGGTACACCGCGCCCCACCGCTCGGTCGCCTCGTCCGAGAACCACGCCTTGAAGCGCAGCCCCGCCACCTCTTCGAACTGGTCGACCGACTCCTCGCGCAGGTACCGGCGGAGCTCCTCGATCGTCGTCTTGGAGTCCGCGAGGTTCCAGATCACGAGGCGGAGGATCATCCCTCCGCCTCATCGGGCCGGTCGGCTGGCTCGCGGCGGTTCAGACGGTCGAGGAACGCGTTGCGCAGCCCCTCGCCGGTCACCTTCAGCTGGTAGCGGGGGCGGCGCGGCTCGACCTTGACGATCTTCACGTCGCCGCTCGCGTCGCCGTACGACCGGCCGTAGGCCTCGGCCTCGCCGATCTGGTGGAGCCGCGCGTCCTTCTTCCGGCGGAACAGGGGCACTACGACGGATCAGGAAGCTTCGCCAGAACCGCCTTGATGCTCCGGAGGACGTCGGCCTCCTCGTGCCCGAAGTCCTCCAGGAATGAGTGGAGCGCGTTCCGGATGATCCGGAGCTCCTCTTCCGTCAGCTCGATGGTGTGCATGCGGGGATTTAACCCCAGCTGGGCGGCTCGTATCCTCCGTCTACCGGCGCGCCGAACGTGACGATCTCGACGCCGTCGTCGCCGGCCACCGGGACCCGCGTGGAATCCGAGTCGACCCGGATGAACCGGCCGGGCCTGAGCTCGACTTCCTCGCCGTCGATCCGCATCGTCCCGCTGCCGCGCACGACGAAGTAGACCTCCTCGTGCTCCTCGCCGGCGTGGTCGTGCTCGCGCCCCTCGACGCCCGGCGGCAGCGTGAAGTAGTTGAAGCCGAATGCGCGCGTTCCGGTCGCGCGGCGTGTCTTGCGAACCATCCCGCCCGGGCCTTCACCCTCGAGCGACTCGATGTCGACGGCGGTGTAGCCCACTACATTCGGAAAACGCCGAACTCGGTCTGCGGAATTCCTGCGTTCAGCGATGCTGATAGGCCGAACGCAAGGACTCGTCGGGTGTCCCGCGGGTCGATGATCCCGTCGTCCCAGAGCCTCGCCGTCGAGTGGTAGGGGTTTCCCTCGGCCTCGTACTTCGACCGGATCTCCTCCGGGTCCGCGTCGCCGACCATCGTCAGCACCGTCGCGGCTTGGTCGCCGCCCATGACCGAGATTCGGGCGTTCGGCCACATCCAGAGCTGCCGCGGCGCGTAGGCGCGCCCGCACATCGCGTAGTTGCCGGCCCCGAACGACCCGCCGGTCACCACCGTGAACTTCGGGACGTCGGCGCACGCCGTCGCCATCACGAGCTTCGCGCCGTCACGCGCGATCCCGCCGGTCTCGTACTCCGTCCCGACCATGAAGCCGGTGATGTTCTGGAGGTAGACGAGCGGGATCCGGCGCTTGGCCGCGAGCTCGATGAAGTGCGCGCCCTTCTGGGAGGACTCCGCGAAGAGCACGCCGTTGTTCGCGAGGATCCCGACCGGGAAGCCCTCGATCCGCGCGAAGCCGCAGACGAGGGTCTCGCCGTAGAGCTCCTTGAACTCGTGGAACCGGCTCCCGTCCACGATGCGCGCGATCAGCTCGCGGGGGTCGACCTGCTGCCGGAAGTCCTCCGGGATCAGACCGTACAGCTCGGACGGGTCCGCCACGGGCTCCTCCGCAGGAGCCACGTCCCACGGGATCTCCTTCCGCCGGTGCAAGTTGCGGACAACGGAGCGGACGAGTGCCAGCGCGTGCTCGTCGCTCGTCGCGTAGTGGTCGGCGACCCCAGAGCGCCGGGTGTGGACGTCGGCGCCGCCCAGCTCCTCCGCGCTCACCTCCTGGCCCGTCGCCGCCTTCACGAGCGGCGGGCCGCCGATGAAGATCGTTCCCGTGCCGCGGACGATGATCGTCTCGTCGCTCATAGCCGGCACGTACGCGCCGCCCGCCGTACAAGAGCCCATCACGGCGGCGATCTGCGGAATGCCTTTCGCCGACATCCGCGCCTGGTTGAAGAAGATCCGGCCGAAGTGCTCCCGGTCGGGGAAGACCTCGTCCTGGAGGGGCAGGAAGGCGCCACCCGAGTCGACGAGGTAGACGCACGGGAGGTTGTTCTGCTCGGCGATTTCCTGCGCCCGCAGGTGCTTCTTCACCGTCATCGGGAAATAGGTGCCGCCCTTGACGGTCGCGTCGTTGGCGACGACGACGCACTCCTGGCCCTCGACGACGCCGATCCCGGTGACGATTCCCGCCGACGGCGCCTGGCCGTCGTAGAGATCCCAGGCCGCGAGCGCGCTCAGCTCGAGGAACGCGCTGCCGGGATCGAGAAGGCGGTCGACGCGCTCGCGCGCGGGCAGCTTCCCGCGCGATCGGTGCCGCTCGACCGCCTTCTCGCCGCCGCCGCGAGCAACCTGCGCGGTGCGCTCCCGGAGCTCGCCGACGAGCTGTTCCATCCGCTCGCGTCGAGCCGCGAAAACGTCCGAATCCCGCTCCACCTGCGACGTGAGGACTGCCACGAGGCCAGCCTAGCCGTGAGGTCGGACCTGCAATGTCTGGACTTGCCGCGGTCGCCTCCGCCGCGGAAAGTGGGAGCACATATGTTCGTCCGGCTCAGCGACCCTTCACTCGCCGAGGAGTTCCTCGAGTTCCTCCGGCGTGCCGACTGCATCGCCGCGCTCGGCGATGTGGAGGCGCACGGCGAGGGAATCGGACTCGAGGTTGGCGTGCCGGACGCCTACAGCGAGGCGCAGGCGCGGCTGGAGGTCGCGCTCTACCTGCGCGTTTGGGAAGCCGTCCACCCGGGCTCCGGCGCCGAAGTTCTCGACTAGGAGGGGCCGGCGAGGCGTCGCTGCCAGGCGAGACAACTGCGCCTCGCTGGTCCCTCCTATCAAGGGATCGGCCCGAAGGTCTACGCCGCCGATCTTCGTGCCATGCGTCGCTTGCTCGCGGCGTCGCTCGCCGCCACGTGTCTGGTCTGCGCCGCCTCCGCCGGCGCCACGATCAAGCCCGGCCGCGGGATGTCTCGCGTCGAGCTCGGGATGACGCCGGCGCAGGTGCAGGCGAAGCTGGGTCGCCCGGTCGCCAAGGGTGGGTTCAAGTGGTTCTACGCGCGCGTGACGGTGACGTTCCGGAACCGACGCGTCGTCGAGCTGATGACGACGCGGAGCACGGAGCGGTTCGCGAACGGGCTCGGGGTGGACTCCAGCGAAGCGCAGGTGCGCGCCGCGTGGCCGCACGTCAAATGCGCGGCGATGCCGCCGTTCTACCGCCGCTGCCGGCTCGGCACGGGGGCACCCGGCTCGCGCAACACGGACTTCATCTTCGGGACGACCCACCGCGCCATCTACGTGATCGTCACGAAGCTGCCCTAGCTCCGGGTGTCAGGTGCGTTAGCGTACGAAGCCATGGCTTTGTTTCAGCGACTGCGAGCCTGGTGGAACAAGGACGAGGTCGAGCAGGCTCAGGAAGAGACGCACATGACGCCGCTCGAGCGCGATCTCGAGGAAGAGGACTTCGAGGCGAAGAAGGAGGACGTCGCGGTGCGGAGCGGACGCCTGGCGGGCGGAAACGCCGACTACGAGCGGGATTCCGAGCCGCCGCGGCCGTAGCCGATCCGGCCACCGGGAAGTCGGGGTAGAAACCCGGCAGCGATAGCGCGAAGATCGGAGGCGTGCTCGCCCAGTTCTGGGACTGGGTTGCCGGTGTCTTCGGCCGCATCGGCGACGTCTCGATCTACTGGCTTCTGCTGGCGCTGGCGCTGAAGACCGCCGAGTCGGCGTTGATCGGCGTGAGCTGGAAGAACATCCTCCACGCGGCCTATCCGGAGTCGAAGCCGGCCTTCAAGACGGCCTGGGGCGCTTCGCAGGGCGGGACGGCGATCAACGCGGTCACGCCGGCGCAGGCCGGCACGGCGGCGATGATCGGGATCTTCCGCAAGAGCATCCGCGGCTCGACGGTCGCCGGCATCACGACCGCCACCTTCGTCCAGGCGGCGTTCTTCGCCGCGCTGAGCGTGCTGATGCTCATCGGCACCGCCGCTTTCCGGCCCCGGACCGTTTCGAAGGGAAGCCCGGCCGACGAGAGCGGCGGCTTCTTCGACCAGCATCGGGTGCTCGTCCCCGCGCTCCTCGTTGTGGCGGTGGTGGCGCTCGTCTTCCTCTGGCCGCGGCTGAAGCCGCGGCTGATCGACACGTGGCACAAGGCCAAGGAGGGCGCCGCGATCTTCCGCGACTGGAGGGCCTACGTGCGCGGCGTCGCGATCCCCTCGGCGCTCTCGTATGCGTGCAGGATCGGCGTCAACGTCGTCTTCATGGCTGCCTTCTCGATCCCGATCACGGCGTTCACGGTCTTCCTCGTCGCCTCCTCACACATGCTTTCGGGCCTGTTCGCGATCACGCCCGGTGGGGTGGGGCAGACGCAGGCGCTGGACGTCGCGACGCTACGTAACTACGCCGCGAGCGGCGACATCGCGGCGTTCTCGATCACGCAGGACGCCGTGATCACGATCTGGAACGTCGTGCTCGGCGTGATCGTGCTGCTGTGGGCGTTCGGCTACGGCGCCGCGAAGGACATGATCTTCCACCGGAACAAGAAGCCTGAGGAGCCTGCAGTCGCCTCCTGACTCTTCGTCGTGAAGCTGGCCGGCATCCTCGAGACCGTGGTCTACTGCACGACCGAGAACGAGGATGAGACCAGGCGCTTCTACCGTGATGTGCTCGGGCTCACGCCGCTCCGCGAGGGGAGCGCGGCGAACCGGCTCGGACGGGGCGTCTTCCTCCTCTTCAACCGCGATGTCACGTCGACGCAGGATTGGCCACCGCCGCACGGCGCCGCCGGTCCCGTTCACACATGCTTCTTGGCGGCGCCGGGCGACTATGAGCGCTGGAAGGAGGAGCTCGGTGCGAAAGGCGTGGAGATCGTGAACGAGACCACGTGGGACTCCGGCTTCCGGTCGTTCTATTTCGAGGACCCAGCGGGCAACATGCTCGAGATCGCCGAAGGCGATATGTGGGACGGCTAGCTCGGGCGATTCAGACCGTCTAAGGAACGATCCGGATGGGCGTGCCGAGGCGGACGAGCGAGCGCATCCGCACGATGTCCCTGTTCCCGACCCGAACGCAGCCGTGGGACACGGCCTGCCCGAGCAGCTGGGGCTGGTACGTGCCGTGGATGCCGACGATGCCGCCGCCCGGCCAGTCGGAGAGCTTCGAGTACGCACTCGTCTCGAACGCGTACCGCCCGAGCACCGGCGCGGTGGGGACGAACTGCCACTGAACATAGAACAGGCCGAGGGGCGTCTCCATCCCGGGACGGCCGACGGCGACCCTCGTCTTCAGGAGCAGCCGGCGCCCGCCCCACACCTCGAGCGTGCGCGCGCTTCGGTCGATGTAGATCAGCCGCTTCGCCGGGCGGACGCTCGCGGCGTCGGCTGGAATCCAGCCGCTGCGCCCGTTCGGTCGCCCCGGCACCACGATCCGGTACCACCTTGCCTCGCCGGTCTCCGGGTCGACGCGCTGCGAGACGACGAGCACCATCTGCGGCCGGTACTCCGAGCGGAACTCCCTAAGCACGGTCACGCGCCGGGCGTTGCTACGTGGCGCGGAGCGAACCGTGACGGTCCAGTTGAGGTGGCCAGAGCCGACCACCTCAACGCCCCTCGCGAGCGCGCCCGAGTCGGCCGCCTGCGCT
>DATDKA010000117.1:0-3151 GCA_036520235.1 Gaiellaceae bacterium | reverse complement strand
TCGCGGAAGCGCTGGAAGTCGAGCTGGCGGGGATATGCCGACCACCCGGCGATGATCAGCTTCGGCTTCGAATCCTCTGCGATCTGCGCGAGCTCGTCCATGTCGAGGCGCGAGTCCTCCTCGCGGACCCCGTACGCGACGATGTCGTAGAAGAGCCCTGAGAAGTTGATCTTCATCCCGTGCGTGAGGTGGCCGCCGTGGTCGAGCTTCATGCCGAGGATGCGGTCGCCCGGGTCGAGCAGCGCCATGTAGGCGGCCGAGTTCGCCTGCGCGCCCGAGTGCGGCTGCACGTTCGCGTGGTCGGCGCCGAAGATCGCCTTGGCGCGGTCGATCGCGAGCTGCTCGGCGATGTCCACGTACTCGCAGCCGCCGTAGTAGCGCTTCCCGGGATAGCCCTCGGCGTACTTGTTCGTGAGCACCGAGCCCTGGGCGTCGAGCACGGCCTGGGGCACGAAGTTCTCGGACGCGATCATCTCGAGCGTGCGCTCCTGGCGCGCCGCCTCGTCCTTCAGCACCTCGGCGATCTCGGGATCGACCTCGGCGACTGGCTTCGTGAAGTAATCCGGGCTCAGATCGCTCATCGGAGGGACCGTACCACCGGCGCCACACGTCTCGAAGTTACGGAACTAATCGGTACCGAAATATGCTAGGATCAATTCCATGCAGGCAGAGTCCACATCCGAGCGGCCGGTCGGAAGGCCGCGCGACGAGCGCACCGATCGCGCGATCCTGGAGGCCACGCGCGAGCTGATCGCGGAGGTCGGCGTGTACGAGTTCCGGACCGAGGACCTGGCTGCCCGCGCGGGCGTGGGCAAGGGCGCGATCTACCGCCGCTACGGGTCGAAGGACGAGCTCGTGACGGCGGCGATCGGCTCGCTCGTGAGCGAGGAGATCGCGGTGCCGGACACGGGGTCGACTCGCGAGGACCTGCTCGTGCTGATGCGCGAGGCCGTCGAGGTCTATCGCTCGCCACGCGCGCGCGGGCTGATGCCGAACCTCGTCGGGGCGATGGGCCGGAAGCCGGAGCTGGCGCGGGCCGTGAGAGAGGGGTTCCTGGCAGGCCGCAGAGCGGCGCTCACCGAGGTGCTCAGACGCGGGGTCGAGCGAGGGGACCTGCGTCCCGACATCGATCTGGACCTGGCGCTCGACGTGCTCGGCGGGCCGCTCTTCTACCGGCTTCTCATCACCGGCGGCCCGATCGACGAGCAACTCGCGGAAGGCGTCGCCGATCTCATCCTGCGCGGGTTCGCGCCGAGCGCGCCTCGCCGCGGGAAATCCACGAAGCCGACCAAGGAGAATTGAAGATGAAGATCCACGCGATTCAAACAGGGACCGTCGCCGTCACCGCGGCGTGGCGCGAGGCCGTCGGCCACGGCCGACGCCGCCTGATGCACACGATCGCGGACCGCGACTGGACGGAGCCGCTTCCGATCTACGCCTTCGCGATCGAGCATCCCGAGGGGGTGATCGTCGTCGATACCGGCGAGGACGCGCGGGCGTCCGATCGCGGCTACTTCACCCGCTGGCACCCGGGCGTCCGCGCCTTTCGCGAGTGGGTCGCGCCGGAACAGGAGATCGGACCGCAGCTGGAGCGCCTCGGGATCGCGCCGAGCGATGTCCGTTGGGTCGTGATGACCCACCTGCACACCGATCACGCCGGCGGGCTACACCACTTCCCGGGCAACGAGATTCTCGTGACGCGCACCGAGCTCGACTTCGCGTCGGGCCTGCGCGGGCGAGCGCGCGGATACGTCGCCAACACGCACTGGCCGGAATGGTTCAGGCCGACCGCCATCGAGCTTCAGCACGGGCCGCTCGGGCCCTTCCCCGAGAGCCTCCGGCTAACCGAGGCCGGCGACGTCACGCTGGTGCCGCTGCCCGGGCATACGCCCGGCCAGATCGGCGTGCTCGTCGACGACGGCGACCACACGGTGCTCCTTGGCGGCGACAGCTCCTACTCGCAGGAGCTCATGCTCCGGGGCAAGCCGGACGGCGTCGGCGCCGACGAGAAGGCGGAGCTGGCTACGCACGAGCGGATCCGCGCGTTCGCCGCGGAGCGGCCCACGGTTTACCTCGTCGCCCATGACCCGGCGACGGGCGACCGCCTCGATCAGCGGGAGCTCGTGGATCAGTCGAGACGCGTGCCGACCTCGGACGGTGGCACCGCGCCCTCTCGGAGCAAGCTCCAGGTGCCGTCCTCCTCGTAGACGGAGAGGTCGACCACCGTGGAGGGCGTGCCGGGCAGCTCGCCGGCGTCGAGCACAAGGTCGACGCCGGCCCGCACCCGCTTGTCGACGTCCGCGACGCGGCGGGCGTCCGGCTCGCCCGACCGGTTCGCGCTCGACTGGAGGACCGGCGAGGCGACGGCTGCCAGCGGAGCGAGGTCTCCGTCGAGCAGCGGCACGCGTATCCCGAGGCGCTCGGGCTCCGGCCCGCAGGCGAGTGGGTACCGCCGAGCAGGGTTCGGCAGGACGAGCGTCAGAGCGCCCGGAAGCAGCCGCTCGACGGCAGCCCGCGTGCGCTGGCCCAGCTCGGGCAGCGCCGCGAGCGCGGGTGCGAGCTGGAAGAACATCACCGCGGCCGGCCTGTCCGAAGCCCGGCCCTTCAGGCGGTAGAGACGGTCCACGCCCTCACGGGACTCGGGCGCCGTGGCGAGGCCGTAGACGGTGTCGGCGGGGAAGAGCGCCACTCCCCCGACGGAGATGCACCGGTTGAACGTCTCGACGTCCTCCGGCGTCACGGCGCGCGGCCGACGGTGATGCGGTCCCAGTTCGACAGGTCGGGGTAGGACACGGCGTCGTCGAGCATGTCCCGGATCGAGTCGGCCTGGTCGTCGGCGTGCTCCAGGGCGACTCTCGTGCCGGAGGGAAGCGCCCCGACCAGCTCGCGGATGTGGTCCAGCCCGTCCGCGCCGCCGGTGAGCGCCACACGCGGCTCGTAGCGGTTGATCTCCGGCATGAGGACATCCCAGCGGTCGTCGCGCACGTACGGGAGGTTCGCGATCACCAGATCGTAGTCGCCGGGGGGCAGCCCGTCGGCCACCTCCACCTCGAGCGGCAGCCCGAGCCGCTCGGCGTTCTCACGCGCGAGGTCGGCGGCCTCCTGCGAGACCTCGGACGCCGTGACCTGGAGGTCGGGCCGCTCGTCGAGC
>DATDKA010000116.1:0-10649 GCA_036520235.1 Gaiellaceae bacterium | reverse complement strand
CGCTGAAGAAGCTCGAAGGGCTGCCCGAGGCGCAGGCCCTGCGCAACGCGGAGTAGAAGCTCGAGGGGCTGCTTGAGGGCAGCGCTGGGCAGGAGGCGGCGCCCTGGGGCTCCAGCGCGGTTGGGCTAGACTTCGCCCGCTCGCGGGTCACGCCGAACGCGCGCCCCACCTCCTCCAGCGTGAACGGCTGGTGGCCGAGTAGCCCGAAGCGAAGCTCGATCACCTTGCGCTCTCGCTCGGGGAGCGAGTCGAGCGCGCGCTCGATGTCCTCGCGCCGGAGCGTCATCGTCGCCGAGTCGAACGGGGACACCGCCTGCTCGTCCTGCACGAAGTCGCCCAGCTCGGACTCCTCCTCCTCGCCGATCGGCTTCTCGAGCGACACCGGCAGCTGAGACATGCGCAGGATCTCGCGCACCTCCTCGGTCGTCATCTCGAGCTCCTCGGCGATCTCCTCGGGCTTGGGCTCGCGACCGAGGCGCTGGACGAGCTGGCGCTCGATGTGTACGACCTTGTTCAGCTTCTCGACCATGTGCACGGGGATCCGGATCGTGCGCGCCTTGTCGGCGATCGCCCGCGTCACGGCCTGCCGGATCCACCACGTCGCGTAGGTCGAGAACTTGTAGCCCTTGCGGTAGTCGAACTTCTCCACGGCGCGGATGAGGCCGAGAGAGCCTTCCTGGATCAGGTCGAGGAAGCTGAGGCCGCGGCCGAGGTAGCCCTTCGCGATCGAGACGACGAGCCGGAGGTTCGCTTCGATCATCTGCGTCTTCGCGACCATGTCCCCCCGCTCGATCCGCTTCGCGAGGTAGACCTCCTGGTCGGCGGTGAGCAGTGGGACCTTGCCGATCTCGCGCAGGTACAGCCGCAGCGAGTCCAGCGACGGCTCGACGGTCAGGTCGAGCTTCGGCGCCTTCGCGTTCTCCTCCTCGGCGAGCGCCGGCTGCTCATGCGGCGGGTGCTTGTGCTGCTCGCCCTCCATCAGCTCGACGGAGTGGTCGATCAGGTAGGTGTAGAAGTCTTCGATCTGCTCCTTGGTCAGCTCGACTTCCTCGAGCGTCGAGACTATCTCGTCGTAGGTGAGGAACCCCTTTTCCTGACCTTCCTGGACGAGCTTGTGGAGCTCTTCGACGTCAGGGAGCGAGATGTCGACCGTGAGCATGGGGCCTCGCTTTCTCTCGTGCTGGGACGGGGGAGGTGCGACCTCTACACGAAGAGAGCCAGGTTTTCGCGGCCCCGGCTCCCCTCCGACCGCACGAATATACAACGCCTTCCGCTAGGCGAATAGGGGTTTTTCAGACGCTTGCGCCAAACGGGTCATTCGGCCTCGATCTCCCCCACCTCCTCGCCGCGGCTGTTCCGGACCGGCGCCCGCTCGAGCCGTTCCACCGGATGGCCGAGCCGTGCCAGGAAGGCCGCGAGCGCGGGGCCGCCGGCACGCGCGGAGCCGTCCTCCACCTTCAGGGCGAGCCCGAGGCCGCGCGGGCCGGCGGCGCACATCAGTCCGTCGGCGCCGCCCTTCGCGATCCAACCCTCGTGCGCACGCATGAGGGCGGTGTCGACCCCGCCGGGACCGCGGATCAGACCGGGGTGCGCGCGCATCGCCGCAGCCACTCTGTCGCCGCCGTCCAGGCGCTCTAGCCTCGCGAACGCCAGCGCCATCCGCTCGAGCGGGAACGCGAAGGTGACGACGCCGCAACCGTCGATCGCCGTCTCGAGCTCGTCCTCGTCGAGGTCCGCCGCGCGCGCGACCTCTGCCTCCATCGCATGCTGGCAGGGGTGGTGGGGCAGGCGGTAGCCGCGCGAATCCCAGCCGTGTGCGCGGCAGAGCGCGAGCATCCCGGCGTGCTTCCCCGAGCAGTTGTGGTTGATCGGCGAGGGCGGGTCGCCCTCGGGGCCACACTCGAGCTCGTCCTCACCTGCGGGGGCACGGGCGAGGAGCGCGCGGACTGCCTCGAGCTGCTCGGGCAGCGCCAGATGCGATGCGCAGGCGATCGCCAGCTCCTTCTCGTCGAGCTCGGGCAGCGCGCGCGTCAGCGGCAGCGCCTGGATCGGCTTCGCCGAGGAGCGCATGAAGGTGACCAGGCCGCCGTCGCCGGCCTCCGCGACGACCGTCCCGTCCTGGACCGCGACCGCGTGGACGCGATGCCGGGACTCCACGGTCTCGCCGCGGCGGACGGCTACGGTGATCGGGTCGGCCATGGCCCCGAGAGCGTAAGTAAGTGCCCGAATACCCGGAGATGGAGGCGTGGCGCCGCCAGCTCGACCACCCCGTGCGCGCCTTTCCGATCGCGAAGGCGGGGCCGGCGCACATCGCGACACTGAAGACCTACGACCCTCCGCTCGCGACGCTCGAGGGGCGACGGTTCGAGGGCGCCGAGCGACGGGGCAAGCGCCTCCTCTTCCCGACCGACGACGGCGAGCTCGTGGTGCTTGTCCACCTCATGACCGCGGGGCGGCTGAAGTACCTGAAGGCAGGCGAGAAGGGGCCGAAGACGCCTGCGTTCAGCCTCGAGTTCAAAGGCGGCGCGAAGCTGGTGCTGACCGAGGCGGGGGCGAAGAAGCGGGCGGGGGTCTGGCTGCTGAAGCCCGACCAGGCGGATGCCGAGCTCGAGCACCTCGGGCCGGAGGCGTACGGCCTCGGCGTCGAGCGCCTGGCGGAGATCTGCGCCGGCGACTCGCGCCGACTCCACTCGCTGCTCCGCGACCAGCGGGCACTCGCCGGGATCGGGCGCGCGTGGGCGAACGAGATCCTCCACACGGCGAAGCTCTCGCCGTACGCTCTGACCAGAGACCTGACGACAGAGCAGGTCGAGCGGCTGGCGGACGCGATCGACTCCGAGCTCGCGCGAGGCCTCGAGCTACGCGAGCGGGGAGCGAAGGATGACCGCGTCTACCGCGTCCACCGCAAGCTCGGCGAACCGTGCGACGCCTGCGGCACGCCGATCGCCCAGGTGGACTTCGAAGAGCACACGATCTTCTACTGCCCCGAGTGCCAGACGGGCGGCCGGCTGCTCAAGGACCGGCGCCTGTCGAAGCTCCTGAAGTAGGGGCGTCTTCGTCTCGAACGCCGTCCGGCGCAGATCGTCAGTTCGTTGTCGGAAACCTGACGTGGATCCGGTCGCCCGCCGGCTCGACCGCCACGCCGGTCGCCGTCAGGACACGCGTCCCCACGGCCGCGGCGAAATCCTTCAGGTCCTCGCCGACGGCTATCACGCCGGCGTCGTCGCGGATCGGAGCGATCGCGACGGACGTCCGGTCGACGGTCAGGGTGATCTGCTCGAGTCCGCCGTGGCGCCGAGCTGCCTCCGCCAGGGCCGACAGCGCGACCGCCCCCCAGGTCGCGTCGGCCTGAACGGTGTCGCCCTCACCTTCCACCCTCGCCACACCGTCGAGTCGTGCCGCGGCCTCGTCGGCGAGCTCCCGGGCGTTCGCCTCACGCAGCTGCGGCTCGAAGCGATCCGACTCGATCCGCGCCGCGACGGCGAGGAGATCGAGCAAGCTCCCGAGCTGGTCGGCAGCGGCGCCGATCATCTCCACATAGCGGCCTGCGGGCGGCTCGAGCGAGTCGAGGCGTTCGAGCGTCCGTGCGAACCCCGAGGCCGTTGCGAGCGGCGTTCTGAGGTCGTGGCACGCGAGCGAGACGAGCTGAGCGAAGGACGGGGGAGCCACAGTAAGCGCTGCTAGGTTGGCTCATAGTCTTACCCATGACGGACGTCGGGCACTTCCTCGAGGATCTGCAGGCCTCGGAGCCGGAGGTCCGGCTCGGCCTGTCGCGCGCCGGCGTTCGGGGCGTCTCGAAGGCGATCCGGATCCGCTACGGCGACACCGAGAAGCTGATCTCGGCGCAGATCGAGTGCACGGTCGACCTAGACGGCGCGCAGAAGGGCGTCCACATGTCGCGCTTCCCGGAGGCCTTCGAGGAGGCGATCGAGGCGGTCGTCCTGGAGGAGGCATTCCTCGTCGAGGAGCTGGCGGCGCACATCGCGCAGCGCGTGATCGAGCGGCAGCAGGCCGGGCGGGCGGAAACCCGGATCGTGGCGCGGTATCCGATCGAGCGGCGGACGCCGGTCACGGATCTCGCGACGCAGGAGATGGTGGCGCTCGTCGGGATCGCTGCGGCGAGCGAGCGCGGCGTCCGGCGCGTGGTCGGCGTCGAGGCGTCGGGGATCAACGCCTGCCCGTGCGCCCAGGGTCTCGTGCGCGGCGCGGCGAGCGCGCGGCTGCTCGAGGCGGGCTTCGGTGAGGGCGACGTCGAGCGGATTCTCGAGCTCGTCCCGCTCGCGACGCACAACCAGCGCGGCCGCGGGACGCTCTTCGTCGGCTCCGACTCGACAGTGAACGCCGAGCAGCTCGTCTCGATCGTGGAGTCGTCGATGAGCTCACCCGTCTACGAGCTGCTGAAGCGCCCCGACGAGCTCTTCGTCGTCGAGCACGCCCATCTCCAGCCGCGGTTCGTGGAGGACTCGGTGCGGCTCGCGCTCCAGGGCGTTCTCGAAGCGCACCCGGAGCTGGAGGACGAGGACTTCCTCTTCTCGCGGCAGGTCAACCTGGAGACGATCCACACGCACGACGTCGTCGCCGAGCGCTACGGCACCGCGGGCGAGCTACGCAGCGAGCTCGAGACCAGCGACCATACGCCGCCCCACACGGACCTCAGAACCTGGCTCGCGGGCTAGCGCCGGCTTACGTCTGCCGGTCGGCTACCGCAAAGGGATCTGGTAGCCGTTGACCCAGTTGTTGACCGTCGACCAGTCGAGGTTCGCGAAGAACGCGTCGATGTAGCCGGCGCGGTCGGTCTGGTAGTCGAGGAAGTACGCGTGCTCGTAGACGTCGAGCGCGACGAGCGGTGTCGCGTTCCAGATCGGATACGTGTTCTGCGTGTCGCCGAGGGAGTTGAAGAGCCTGCCCTCGTCCCAGTCGTAGGCGGTCCAGGCCCAGCCGCGGCCGGCCATCCCGGTGGCCTTCAGATCCTCCCGCCAGGCGGAGACGGAGCCGAAGTCGCGCTCGATCAGCGCTTCGATCGCACCGTCAGGGTCTCCCCCGTCGCCGCCGAGATGCTCGAAGTAGATCTCGTGGTTCTTGATGCCGCCGATCGCGAAGGTGAGGTCGACCTTGAGCGCGCGGAGCTCCGAGTAGACCTGGTTGGCGGAGGAGAGGTCCACCTCGCCGAGCTCCCCCAGGATCTGGTTCCGCTTCGCGACGTACCCCTGGTAGAGCTTGTAGTGCGCTTCGACGGACTCGCGTGAGATGCCGTCGAGCTCATAGAGCCGCGGCTTGAGCTCGCGCGGGGCGATCTCTTCGTGGTTGAACGCAAGCGTCGTCAAGGCACTCCTTTCCGGGATGCAGCGGGGCCGGCGGGAGCATAACGACGCGCCCGCCGACCCCCGTGCCTTGGAGTTATCGCTTGCGGACGACCAGCGAGCGGCTGTTCGACCACAGGTAGCCGGTGCCGGCCTGATTCGTGGTCATGAACGCGCGGAGCAGGCTGCGGCCACGCGGCAGCTTCAGCTGGAAGCGCCGGGCGCCGGTCGAGCCGAGGCGCACCTTCTTGACGTTGACCCACTGACCGAGAGCGGACTTCCGCTGGACGTAGACCCAGTGGCCCGCCAGCGAGTGGCCGGCCTTCGCCGAGGTGACGAACCACGGCGCGCGCCGGATCAGCGTCAGCCGCGGTCGAACGCCGATCTGCACGGTCAGGCTCGTCCGCGAGCCCCACCGCGCCTGGTAGTTGGTGAGGACGTTCGGCGTCGTCGCCCAGTCCCAGCCGCCGCCTGCGGCGGTCTTCAGGTCCGCGACCTTCACGAACGAGGTGAGACCGTACGGCTGAGCCCAGACCGAGACATCCTGGTTCGCCGCCTGCGAGGAGATCGTCCCTGCGAGCCGGACGCCCGCGCCGCCGAAGAACACGGTCGGAGCCGAAGCCGCGATCGAGATCGAAGGCGGCGGGCCCTGCACGACGATCGTGCCTCGCTCGGCCGGCTCGAGCGCGTCGCGGTAGCGATACGTGCCGGCCGTAGTGAACGTCTTCTGGTACGTCGCCTTCGGCCGCAGGACCGGAGAGGCAAACGAGCCGTTGTCGGCGACGACCTGGTGGTTGACGGTGTCGTCGTTCCGCCAGCGGATGCTGTCACCGGTCTGGATCGTCCGCGAGACCGGGCTGAACCCGTCCGGCTTGATCGCCACGACCCGTGTCACGGCCGCGAACGCGACACCTGCGGCGGCGAGGCCGGCGACGGCGACGACGAGCAGTAGAGCCTTCTTCATGTGCCGAGAACCCCCTTCATCGAAGCGCTGTAGGCGAAGACTGCCCACTGAAGCCCCAGCTGATTCCCGATCCCATCAACTCCTTACAGTTCTTTTCCGGAATGCGAACGCTTGTGACTGGCGGCACAGGGAAACTTGGCTCGGCGGTCGCCGCCAGGCTTCAGCGTGCCGGTTGGGAGGTCGTCGCAGCGGGACGCGCCGACGGCGACCTCTCGACGGCCGAGGGCGCGCAGCGGGTCGTCGAGTCCGCGATCGAGCGGCTCGGGGGCCTCGACCTCCTCGTCAACGGGGCCGGCGAGGGCTTCCAGCCGATGCCGTTCGCGGAGGTCGGCGAGGCCGATTGGGACGCGGCGTTCGGTGCGACCGCGAAGGGGAGCTTCTTCGTCACGCAGGCCGCCGCTCCCCATCTGCGGGAGGCCAAGGGCGTGGTCGTGATGATCGAGGACGTCGCGGCATACCAGCCGTGGCCCTCGTTCGCGGCGCACTGCGCGGCCAAGGCCGCTCAGGCGATGCTGACGCGCGTGTTCGCTCGCGCGCTCGCCCCGGACGTACGGGTGTGCGGGGTCGCGCCGGGAACGGTGGCGGTCGAGCCGGAGCAGGAAGAGCGTCGGGCGGCCGAGACTCTGCTCGGGCGGATCGGGTCGCCGGACGACGTCGCCGAGGCGGTGCTCTACCTCGCCGGAGCCGACTTCGTCACCGGCACGTCACTGGTCGTCGACGGCGGCCGGCTGCTCCAATCCGCGCGCCTGGCAAAGCCGTAGAACCTCCGATGAGTCTCACGACTGCGGCCCACGAGAGGCGCTTGCCGCCTGAGCGCGGAAACGCAACCATTCGGCACGTGTACTCGAATGTCAGCGACGGCGAGTTGATTACTCGCGTCGGCTCCGGTGACCGAACTGCCTTCGACACCCTCTATCGCCGCTACGCGCGCCCCGTCTTCGGGCTGGCGCTGCGGCGGCTCGGCGACCGGGGCCGGGCGGAGGATGCTGTCCAGGAGACGTTCGCGTCGATCTGGCGCGCGGCCGGCAGCTACAAGCCCGAGCGAGGACCGGGCGCGCCCTGGCTCTACGCGGTGGCACGGAATGCAATCGTGGACAACGGGCGCACGCGCCGGGAGCCGCCGGTCGAGGCGGGCGAGGAACAGGCGGACGAGCTGACGCCCGCAGACCGCGCCGAGTCCGGCTGGGTCGCCTGGCGCGTCCACAGCGCCCTCGCCGAGCTGCCGGAGAACGAGCGAACGGTGCTTGAGCTCGCCTACTGGGGCGGGCGCTCGCAATCTGAGATCGCCGAGCTGCTGCAGATCCCGCTCGGCACCGTCAAGACCCGGACGCGCACCGGCCTCGCCCGCCTCGCCGACACCCTGGGGGACGTGCTGTGACACCGGAGTTCGACGAGCTGGTGGAGGGCGTCGAGAGCGCTGAGGAGCGGGCCCGGCTGCGCCGGGTCCACGAGCTGCTGCAGGAGGCGGGGCCGCCGCCCGAGCTTTCGCCGGTGCTCGCGTCGATCACACCGCCGGAGGAGGAGCCGGCCGACGAGGCGGATGTCGCGTGGCTGCCGCCGCGACGGCTCGGCGCCGCGCTCGTCCTCGCGGCCACTCTGCTGCTCGCCTCCTTCGCCGTGGGCTACTTCGCCGGCAACAACCGCTCGAGCGGCGGGACCGAGGCGATCAAGGTGACGCGGACGATCGCGCTCCACGGCGAGGGCACGTCGACCGGAGTGGTGAGCGTCGGCCAGGCCGACGCCGACGGCAACATCCCGATGCTGATCACAGTCCGCGGCCTCGCCCCGCTTCCGGAGGGCGACTACTACAGCCTGACGCTGACGAAGGGCGGCAAACCGGTCGTCACCTGCACGACCTTCAATGTCGGAGACCGCGGCACGAACACCATCGACCTGGTCGCGGCCTACGACCTCTCAGGGTTCGACGGCTGGGCGGTCACGCAGTGGCACGCCAAGAAGCATGACGAGACCCGCGTCCTCTGGACGACGGCTTAGGTTACGGAGAGACCCGGCCCGACGCGACGAAGGCTTCGTACGTGATCGGCATCCGCTCGGAAAAGAAGTGCTCGCAGGCCTCCGCGTAGCGCCGGATCTCGCGCTGCGCCGTTTCGGAGTTCCGCAGGGAGAGAAAGTTCATGAGCGCCCTGGCGTTCACGGTCCAGTAGAACTCGGTGTAGGCGCCGACGGGCAGCGCGGCCCGGGCGAGCTCGCGTGCGACGCCCAGTTCGACGAGCTTCTCGTACGTCTCGAAGGCTGTCTCGTAGACCCGCCGGAGCTCCTCTCGCGTGACCTCGGCCACGGCGTCGGAGACGGCCTCGAACGAGTAGGCGCCGGGCTTGCCGATCTGCGTGCGGACGTCCTCGGGCGCCGGAACGTAGAAGTCGTCAGTCGCCCGTGCGTAGCGCATCGAGAACTCGTTGAAGGACCCGACGCGGTGACGAAACCACTCGCGGGCGACGAAGATCGGCGCGCGGATGTGGAACCGGAACGAGTTGTGCTCGAACGGTGTGCCGTGTCGCTCCCGCATCAGGAATCGGATCAACCCGGCGTCGGAGTCGTCCATTTCGGTCTTGTGCCGCGCGAAGCTGACGCGCGCCCCGTTGACCACGGAGAGGTCGTCGGCCAGGGCGTCGTCCAGGCGGACGAAGCCGTGGTCGAGGACCGGGATCGACCCCTGGGCTATCACTTCGGGTGTGACCGCCATCTCGCCGAGTGTAACGAGGGCATCTGTCGGCACCTCGGGCTGGAGCTATCCGACCTGGAAGCCCGATTTCTACCCAGCCGAGGCGAAGCCGAACGAGTTCCTCCGCCACTACGCGGAGCGCCTACCGACCGTCGAGCTGAACACCACCGGCTACCGGCTGCCGGCGGAGCATCAGTTCGAGCGGTGGGCGGAACTGACGCCGCCGGGCTTCACCTTCGCCCCGAAGCTGAACGCCTACCGGACGAGCGACTTCGCCACTTTCGAGGAGCGGGTGACGAGGCTCGGCGACCGCCTCGGCCCGATTCGCGCGCTGATCGGCTCGACACGCGACGAGGGGTTTCTCCAGCTCGCGCTCGGCTCGATCGACCCGTCGCTCAGGATCGCGTTCGACTTCCGGCACGAGTCGTGGGCGGGAATCGACACGGAGCTCCCGGAGAACGCCGCGCGCGTCAACGCCCTGGACGGAGCCGCCCGGTTCCGCTACCTGCGGTTCCGCGATCCTCCGTATACGGACGACGAGCTCGAGGAGTGGGCGCAGCGCATCGGGCCGCTGCTCGCGGACGGAATCGAGGTTTTCGCCTACTTCCGGCACGAGGACGAGCCCACCGCACCTCGGTACGCGGAGCGGCTCCGTGAGCTTCTTTCACCCGGTTGAGGGATCCCAGGTGACGTTTCCGTCGCTAAAGGTGAGGGACCGGTGAAGGTCGTCCTCTTCTGTGGTGGGCAGGGCATGCGCTTGCGGGGAGCCGTGGGCTCGCTTCCGAAGCCGATGGTCCCGATCGGCGGCCGACCGCTCCTCTGGCACATCATGAAGTACTACGCCCACTTCGGGCACCGCGAGTTCGTCGTCTGCGTCGGCCACCAGGCGGCGGTGATCAAGGACTACTTCGAGCGGACGGCCCACGGCTGGCACGTCGAGTTCGTGGACACGCCGCTCGACGCCTCGATCGGCGAGCGCTTCTACGCCGTGCGCGACCGGGTCGCGGGCGAGGAGATCTTCCTCGCGAACTACGGCGACACCGTCACCGACGTCCCGCTCCCCACGCTGATCGGCCACCACGCCGAGCAGGGCAAGGTGGCGAGTTTGCTCGCCGTCCGCCCGAATTACACCTTCAACGTGGTCGAGGCGAACGGGTCGCGCGTGACGGGCTTCCACGACATCGCCCAGACGGGGATCTGGATCAACGGCGGCTATTTCGTCTTCCGCGCCGAGGTCTTCGACTACCTCGAGCAGGGCGAGGACATGCCCGAGATGTTCGAGCGGCTGATCGCGGCCGACCAGCTCGTGTCCTACGCTTACGAAGGCTTCTGGGCGCCGATGGACACACTCAAGGACAAGCAGAACCTCGAGTCGCTCGTGGAGAGCGGCGGCAGCGTGTGGCAGGTCTGGGAGCGCTCCGCGGCCTCGGCCTGACGCTTTGCTGACGCTCACGCTCGACGAACCGAGGCTGCGCGTCCTCGCCATGGGGTCGCACGCGGACGACATCGAGATCGGCTGCGGCGGGACGCTGCTGCGCCTGGCCCGGTCGGTCGAGGCGCTCGAGCTCCACTGGGTCGTCCTGAGCGCGAGCGGGGAGCGGGCCGCGGAGGCGCGGGCGAGCGCCGAGGCCTTCGGGGCCGTCGCCGAGGTTCAGGGCTTCCGCGATGCGTTCTTCCGCTACGGGCCGGAGGTGAAGGAGTT